>NZ_JADBEE010000001.1:1800000-2100000 GCF_014874065.1 Nesterenkonia halotolerans
CGGCACCGGGGAAGTCCTGCGGGTCCAGGTCGGCCTCGAGTGCGGCGCGCACCGCGGCCACGAGCTGGCGCGGGTCGATCTGGTGATCACTGGGAACATCCCAGCCCTTGGAGAGTCCGGGGGCCAGTGCAGGCTCACGACGTCGCAGGGTGGAGCTGGTCAGCGCGGTGACCTCCATGCCGTGTTCGCGCTGGAGAACGGCGAGCTCGGACACAGCGTCACGGTCGGAGCGGTCGGCGGCGATCAGCAGGGTGCCGTTCTCGCGATAGCCGGTGGGGACATCCGTGGCCCGAGACAGGGTGGCCAGAAGCTGGGGATACTCCGTCCGGGAGGCAGTCATGATGGGCCAGAGCTCGTCCTGGCCGTACTGGACCTCGCTGATGGGAGCGAGCATGCCGGCCGCGGCATAGGAGGCGTCCTGGGCGATGTCCGGCGCGATGACGGCGACGTGGTGACCGGCCAGGCGCAGCTGCCAGGCGGTCAGCAGCCCGACCACGCCCGCGCCGATCACTGCCGTGCTCGCTGGGGTGTTCACAGAGCGGGCGACGGGAATCAAACCCGCGTCCTCTGCTTGGGGCCCAGTGTCGGGTGACATATCACTCCTAGTCAGAGAAGGGTCAACCAAACCCCGGAACGCGCCCGAGGCGCACATGGTCAGTCTTCAGGCTCAGGGGCGTGGCGAACCCGCCAATCTGCGCCATCAGCGGCGCCAGACCCGCAGTCGCCAGATGTCCGTCCTTATCTAAAATGACCGAGGGTTTGGCGTGACCTATGGCTCGAGACACTGACAGGATATCGGCGCCGGCATCACAGTGGTAAAAGTTGGGAGCACCCCTCTGGACACCAGAGCCTTGGTGGCGTCGGGCCTGTTCAGTGTGAACTGGTCGCCGGCGAGACTTAGGACAAGCAACTGAAACGCCGATCGTCTATCTTATGTCAGGTTGAAGGTAGATGGTCGATGGTGCAGTGAGGTTCTTGTCTTCGATGGCTACCGGGGCAACCTCCCGAGCTCTTTCTGATTCATGTGCCGGTGGTATGCCCGTTCAATCCAGGTCACGTGGCCTGGGTTCCTCGCGAGTGCCAGGTTTCGTGACCCTGGCAGACGGTGCGGCCCCCGTACTGCTATCTAATGACCTACCTCGTGTCAGGTTTAGCTGAAGGGCGCGAAAGCCAATCCGTCCTATATCTCCGACGTGCCGGATTTTTGGATCCCGGTATTACTGTAAATCTGTATTCCGGTAAAAGTGTCTATTCGACCTGCGACCAGCTTGTCATTGCCTCTTAGGGGTGAGGCAGACCCGTCCGTCCGCCGGGCCCACCCTCACCGGATGCGTCTTCTTAGTAACAGCTGGAAGCTCAGAACAGGAGTATCTCTTCTCGCGAATCAGGCCATTACCCCTGTCCTAGGATCAGTGCGTTTCGATCCCGGAGGTGATCTCGAGGATTTCCAGATAGCCCTGGAAGGTCCAGGCGGCGCGACCGATGAAGAGACCCTCGACCCCGGGGATGAGAAGAAGCTCTACAGCGTTGTCGCTGGAGACGGACCCGCCATAGAGCAGCGCCTGCACTCGTCCGCCGAACTCAGCGTCCAGCACCTCGAATGGCCCGCGGAGCTCTTCCGCTGTCGCGGGGCGGCCTTGGGCGCCGATGGCCCAGATGGGCTCGTAGGCGATGAGCACCCGGCTCAGCTGGTCCGCGCGGAGACCGCGCAGCGCTCCACGTGCCTGGTCCAGGATGTACGCGGAGGTCTCACCTCGCTCCTGGACCTGGGCAGGTTCACCGATGCACAGCAGCGGCACCAGGCCGTGGCGCAGCGCACTCGCCACCTTCAGCCGGGTGATTTCGGTGGTCTCGCCGAAGTGCTCGCGGCGTTCGGAATGTCCGATCTCGACCAGCTCGGCCCCGGCGTCAGCGACCTGCGGAACCGAGACCTCCCCGGTCCAGGCACCGTTGTCCTCCCAATGGGCGTTCTGTGCGCCCATCAGGATCGGGTGTGCGTCTCGTGGGCCGAGCTCTTCGGCCACCGCGGTCAGCGCGGTGTGCGGTGGAATGATGAACGGCTGCACCCCATCCATGAGCTCTGGACGGCTGCGGAGCTCCTCGCGCAGTCCCCGGGCGTAGGTGCGCGCCTCGGCCAGGGTCTTGTTCATCTTCCAGCTGGTGCCTATCCAGCGGGTCATCCACAGTCCTTGTTCAGGTGGTCCGCCAGGGCCTCCATGAGCAGCGCGAAAGAGGTCGCGCCAGGATCGGGAGTGCCCAGAGATTTGTCCCCCAGTACCCGGGAACGGCCGAGCCGCGCCTTGAGGTCGGCGGTCGAGGCCGCAGCCTCGGTCGCCACCGTCGCAGCAGACGCCAGAGCAGCGGCCAGTCCATTACCTGCGTCGAACCGCTGTTTCAACGACTCGGAGAATGGCGCCGCGGCGTCGACCATGGTCTTGTCTCCCGAGCGGGCTCCCCCGAGTCGCTGGACCGCCTCGACGGCATTGAGCAGGGCCTGAACTCCAGCAGCCTCGTCCACGCCAGAATCGTCAGACAGTGCTCGTCCCGCCGCGGTGAGCGCCGAGCCCCAGAGCGCCCCTGAAGTGCCTCCTGCAGACTCAGCCCAGGCCGCGCCGGCATGAACCAGCAGCGTGCGGGCTCCGGCTCCGCGTGCGAGCGCCGTGCTCCCTGCTTCCACGGCGCCGCGCGTGCCCAGGACCATGCCCTGGCCGTGGTCGCCATCGCCGGCGACGGCGTCCAGGCGGCCCAGCTCGGCCTCGTGAGTGGCGCAGACCTCGGCGAAGAGTTCAATGATCTCCTGGATGGCAGCGGCCGCAGCCTGTGAGTCCGCCGAGGCCTCGGGCACCTGCTCCGCACCGGGGGTGTAGGACTCGGTGCGCGGGGCGCGGTCGGCGTGGGCGGGCAGGTCGCGCAGCTCGCCGCGGCGGTAGGCAGGGGTGTCCACGGGGGCGGTCCAGTGCTGCTCGAGCTCCTCGTCGAGGAAGACCAGGGTCAGTGAGAGTCCTGCCATGTCCAGGCTGGTGACGAACTCGCCGACCGCAGGCGCGACGGCGGTGAGTCCGACCTCGGAGAGACGCTCGGCGATGCGGTGGTAGACGACGAAGAGCTCTTCATACTTCACCCGGCCGAGACCGTTGAGCAGGACAGCGACCCGCCCGGAGCGGTCCTGGGGGGCTTCTTCGAGGATCCCCTCGAAGAGCAGGTCCGCGACCTCGCTGGCCGTTCCCATCGGGATGTCACGGATGCCGGGTTCGCCGTGGATGCCGAGCCCGACCCCCATGGTGGACTCGGGGACGTGGAACAGCGGCTCGTCGGCGCCGGGCAGGGTGCACCCGTCGAAGGCCACCCCGAAAGAGCGGGTCGCGTCGTTGGCCTTCCACGCGAGGCGCTCGGCCTCATCGAGATCGGCGCCCGCCTCGATCGCGGCCCCGGCGATCTTGAACACCGGAAGGTCCCCGGCGATGCCTCGACGGTCGCGATGGTTCTCCAGGGTGTTGGAGGCGATGTCGTCGCTGACCCGGATGATCCGGACGTCCACGCCCTCGGCGCGCAGCTTCTCCGCGGCCGCTCCGAAGTGCAGGACGTCTCCGGCGTAGTTTCCGAATCCCATGAGGACTCCGCCGCCGTTCTCCGCGTTGCGGGCCACGGAGTACACCTGTGAGGCCGAGGGTGAAGCGAAGACGTTTCCGCACGGGGCTCCGTGGCCCATGCCGGGACCGACCCAGCCGGCGAATGCCGGGTAGTGTCCGGAGCCACCGCCGATCACCAGTGCAGGCTGACCGGCAGGGGTCTGGGTCGAGCGGACCACTCCCCCGTGCACTGCGGTCACGTACTGGGAGTTCGCGGCGGCGAAGCCTAACACCGCTTCGTGGGAGAAATCAGATGCAGAGTTGAGCAGGTAGGTCATGACTGTCCTTGTGTTCTTGGGTCCACACTATTTACAAAATCGAGTGCAGATATGCGTTGTATTTCACGATGAATAAACGAATAGCGAATAAATATTGACTTGCGACTGATCATCTATAGGTCGCTTCTTGCAACTCGAGGTGACGATCCACTGCGCGAGCAGTGGACTCATCAGTCACCAGGATGTTGAACCAGCTGGCATTGGCGGCTGCGATGATGCTCGCTGCCTTGTGGGCACCCACTGCGGCGGCGATCCGCGTCGGGACGGCGCGCAGCGTCTGACCGGGAACCCGGACCATGCGCTCGCTGCCCGGGAAGGTGACCTCATCGCCCTGCGCGTCGTAGAACGCCAGACATACGTCGCCGATCGACTTCGCGAGATTCGGGTGATGCCGCGGCACTGACTGGGCGATCGAGTTCCGTGAGTGGGGTGTGGCACCGATACCCACCAGCGCCGCCTTCGCCGAGTTCCAGTCGGCGACCACCTGACGGTACCCAGGGTCATCCTGCAGGGCCGAGAGCAGCGCCTCGGAAGGCAACGACGGTGCGAACAGATAGTGCGGATAGCTGCCTGAGGTTGCCGCGAAGGCGCGGACCACCTCGTTGGTCTGGTGCCACGGATCTGGTTCGGCCTGCCCGCCTCCTGTCGGTGCCACCACGACCTCTGAGAAGTTCCCGAGCCGCTGCTGCGCCAAGGCGTAGGTGGTCTCCCCCGAGGCCAGCAGCAATACGTCGCCGGCGCGGAGATTCGCTCCGGCCAGCGCGGCTCGGGTCACCGGGCCCAGGCCGAGCCCGACGCGCTGGGACTGATCCCCCGGCGCCAGATGCACGGCGTCCAGGCCCAGCTTGGCCTTGAGCCGCTCACCGAGCTCATCCATGCCCGTCGAGGCGGGTCGATGGACGCGGATCTCCACGATCCCCTGCGATCGCGCCTCGGCGAGCATCCTGCTCGCCGACGGGCGCGAGATCTTCAGCTGCTCGGCCACCTCGGCCTGTGTCGCGCCCTGCTCGTAGTAGAGCTGGGCGGCGCGGTAGAGCCGTTCGAGCTCGGACGTGCTCGTCGCTGCCTCCTTCATGACCTCAGTTGCCTCCATGGCCCAAGCGTTAGCAGCTGCCGGTGTCCTCATAGCGCGTGATCGCGCCGACCTTCTCCGCCGAAGCGCTGGAGGGGTCGAACTTGTGCTTGAGCCACTCGTCCACGAGCTTGCGCGCGAGCTCCTTGCCGATGACACGTTCACCCATGCACAGGACCTGCGAATTGTTGGAGAGCACCGCACGCTCCACTGAGTAGGCATCGTGGGCTGTGACCGCACGCACGCCCTTGACCTTATTGGCGGAGATCGCCACGCCCAGTCCGGTGCCGCAGACCAGCAGCGCGCGATCGACCCGGCCGGCGGCAACATGTTCGGCCGCGGCCACGGCAATGTTGGGATACGCGGTCTTGTCAGAGTCGTCCCCGACGCCGACGTCGATCACCTCTGAGACCCGCGGATCGGCTTCCAGATCTGCCTTCAGCGCGCCCTTATAGGAGTATCCCGCCTCGTCGCTTCCGATGGCGATGCGAAATTGGCTCTTCACAACAGTTCTCCCTATTCGTTAAAGGTGGTGTGCTTCGTTGGGTTGGCGGGCCCATCCCGAAACAAGTCCTAGGCTCTATAGACCCTGAGTCGTCCAGGTACCGACCGCACGTGCGTCAAGAGACGAGCAGCCATACCCCGGCGATGATCAAGAATCCGGTCCAGCCGATCACTGTGGCCAGAACTGTCCAGGTCCTCAGTCCATCGGCCACCGACAGCCCCATGAAGCGCGAGAAGATCCAGAACCCGGAATCGTTAATGTGGGAGAGCGCGACTGATCCGCACCCGATGGCCAGGACGATCAAGACGACTTGAATCGAGGAGTAGCTGCCGTCCGTCACCGTCGACTGGAGGAGTCCCGCTGAGGCAAGGGTCGCGACGGTTCCGGAACCCTGGGCGACTTTGAAGACGGTCGCCAACAGGAACGCCAGCAGCAGGATCGGCACACCAAGACTGATGAGGCTCTCGGAGACGCTGTCCCCGATGCCGCTCTCGGTGAGCACTCGGGCGAAGACTCCGCCCGCTCCGGTCACGAACACCACGATTGCCGCCGGGGCGAGTGCCGAGTCCATGACACCGCCGAGCTCTTCCCTCCCCCACCCGTGACGCACACCGAGGACGTACATCGCGAGCACCACGGCGACGAGCAGCGCGAACGCTGGCTGCCCGATCATGGCGATTGCATTGGCGGTGGACGTCCCTTCCTCCAACACGATGGCACCGATGGTGCCCACTGAAATCATCAGGATCGGGACCAGGATCATCGTCAACACGGCCACGGCACCCGGTTTGGTGATCACCTGGGCCTTGAGGCTCCCGGGGCTCTCCCGGTCCTGCACCACGATGTCAGCGGCCCCTGCGTGATCAAAGTTTCGCTGGACAGCAGGTGCGATGGGGAAGTCGCGTCGGGACGTGATGACTTTGCTCGCGTAGTAGGTCAACACGCCAATGGGGAGGCAGATCAACAGACCGACGATGGTGACGAGGCCCAGGTCGGCGCCGAGAAGTGTGCTGCTGCCGGTCACCCCTGGATGCGGGGGGATCAGGTTGTGGATGAAGACCATGAGCCCTGCAATGGGAACGCCCACGTAGATTGGCGATCGGTGTCCGGCCGCTTTGGCGAAGCTGAACATGATGGGTACCAGGATGATGAAAGCGACGTCGAAGAAGATCGGGACGGCGATCACCGCCGAGGCCAATAGCAGTGCTGGGCCGACCCGCTCCTTGCCTAATCTCGCGGTGAATCGCTCAGCGAGGACCTCGGCGCCGCCCGACTTCTCGACGATTGCGCCGAGCATCGCACCAAGCCCCACCAGCAGGGCCACGTTGCCCAGAGTCCCGCCCATTCCTTCAACGACCAGGGGCATGATCTCTTGCATCGGCACGCCCGTCGCGAGTGCTGTCCCGACAGCTACCAGCAACAGGGCGATGAAGGCGGGCATCTTCAGCTTCATCACAAGGAACAGCAGGACTGCAATCGCGGCGACTGCGATGCCGATCAGATAGAACGTACTCATGGTGGGCTCTCTTTTCCGTGCGCCATCAGACGACTGACTCTGGGTGAAGTGGGCGGCGAGATCGCACATGGATGGTTGAGGAGCCACCATGTTGCGTTCCGCCTCAGATGGGTGATCCTGCGCGGCGGCCCGTCTGGCGAAACGCGATCACCGGAGCGAAGGGTCAGCGCCTGATGGCATCGATCTTGAGCATCTTGGTGATCGTGTCGTCCAGGACGGCGTCGTCGAACACGCGCTTCCAGTCGTCCTTCACGATCATTTCGCGACCATGCCCCATGGCGATGTGGCACGCTTCGGAGAACGGGTTGTCCCCCCGAAGCGCATTGGCGAGGGCGACCTGGATATGGCCATAGAACAGTGCCTCAGCTGCGGGGCGCGGAACTCCCACCGTATTGACGGTCTCTTCCAGCGCCTCCTTGAGCAGCTCACCGATCATGCAAGCGATGGTCTCGACCAACGTCGGCTCCAGCACTGCCAGCTGCTTGATCGTCACCCAGTGCACGTCGATCACCGGGGCATACATCGCCCGAATGATGACGTCTGCCCGTTCTGTGACGTCGCCGCTGTCAGATTCAACCGCAGCTACGACGTTCTGTGGAGCGGCGATGCCGCCGAAGGTGTCTGCGTATTCTTCCTTGGTCGTGCGCTCGAGGAAGATTGATGGATGAGCGGGGTGGGCACAGACGAACTCGATGTCTTCGCGAGTGAACAAGAGCCCGGCGTAGGCTGCGGCCGGGTCTAAGGTCATGAGGATGGCTCCGCTCTTCATTAACGGCACCACCTGCTCGCTCACGGATCCCAGGACGGTGTCGGGCACGGCGAGGACGACGACGTCGGCCGTGATGACCGCCTCCTGCGTGGGAGTCACCTCCAATCCCAGCGCCCGGACTCGTTCTTGGCCGACCGGGGATGCCTCGGCGTAGAACACCTTGGCCTGGGTGGTTTTGAAGTTGTTCGAGACGCGTTGTCCCATTTTTCCGCCTGCGCCGATGACGGCGATGGTCAAGTCATTGATGTCGATCATGATTTGCTCCTCAGGTATTCCAGATTGTGTTGTGTCCAGGCTTGTTCTAGCTGGATCGTGTCGGCGAGATTGTTGGTCCAGGGCAGCCAGTGTTCGATGACTTGGTTGATGCCGCGTTCCTCCGGGCGGACCTTGCGCAGCAAGGCCTCGTAGTCGAGAAGGCCTTCACCTAGGGGTGTCCCGGTGAAGGTGAAGCCAACCCATCCGTCCCGCCTACTGAAGGCGAAGTCTTTGACGTGGATGTTCTTGACATATGGCGCTGTGCGGGCGATGACATCGGTGGGCATCTCCAGTGCAGCTACACAGTTGCCTGGGTCAAGCACTATTCCCAGTGATGGATGATCGAGGCGCTCGACCAGCTCCACGAGAAATTCGGTGGGGACCTGCTCATAGGTCTCCAGGGCGAGGGTCACTCCTCGGCGCTCGAACTCTGGCAACAATCCCGCTATGGCCTCCATCACGTCTTTAAGGACTGGTGATTTAGGAGTTGCCTGGACCATCGAGCGCAGGAGTCCCGCGTCGAGCCGCTCGGCGATGTTGAGGTAGCGCATGAGATGTTCGGGGTCTGTGCCTCGGGTGCCGACCTCGAGAGTGATCCCCAGGGCAGCTGCGGATTCTCTGACGCCGGAAAGCTGGAGGGACGACATGTGGTCTAGGGGCGGATAGTCGCAGATCTGGAAAAGATTGACTCCGTGGGCGCTGGCATCCTCCATCATCTGCTGGAGGTCCATAGGTTCCGGGCTCTCCGAAGACCATCGCCAGAAGTAGGCGTAGGTGCTTAGTCCGATCACTGTTCCGCCACGCGTGTCGATCGGTGAGCTGGCTGTGTGGAGTTCTCAGCACACATGCGCGTTGATGCGCGGGCTGGGCTGCTCATCTCATCTCGCTCTCTTTGCGGTGTGTTCCCACCTAGGGAAACTCTCAAGGTTCGACGGTTCCGAATGTGGGCCCTTTCGGACTGGAAGAAACGGTATGTTGCGTGGCTCACATCTGTCAACCGGTTGACCAATTTGGGAAGGATAAGATTAAGCTATGCCCGCCTATCCCAAGAACCCGACGCTCGAATTGAAGGGGAAGCTTTCGGCCGTTCCCGCGGATACGCCGGCGGGTGCGGTGGCTTCGCAGCTCCTGACGTACTTCACAAGTGGAGACCTGGAGGCCGGTGCACGGCTTCCCCCTGAGCGGCAACTGGCACAGATGCTGGGCACGGGTCGGTCTGCTGTGCGTGAGGCCCTGGCTGCCCTAGAGATTTTGGGTATCGTCCATGTTCGTCCCGGCTCAGGCACATACTTGAAGGCCAGTGCCTCCGAGCTACTTCCTCAGACCCTCAGCTGGGGTCTGATGCTTGGTGAACAACGAGTCCAGGATTTGCTCCAGATCCGAACTGCACTTGAAGTGCTTGCCGCTGAGAGCGCCGCGTCGGTAATTGAACCCGAGAACCTCGCAGCCTTGCAGGCTCACTTGGTGCAAATGGAAGCCCACCAGGGTGATTATCGGGCGTTCGTTGAGGCGGACATGCGTTTTCATCAAGAGATGGCTGCCATCTCTGGAAACGAGACTCTGGGAAGTATTCTGCAGAGCGTTCGCGCGTTGCTTCGGATTTGGGTGGATCGCAGTATCAGCGATCAGAAAGAGGCTCGTGACGCAATTGCAGAGCACCGGGAAGTCCTGAGCGCACTGATTACTCGCGATCCTGCAGCCGTCCGGCAGGCCATGGAGTCCCACATGGAAACCGCGAATGAACGACTACTCAGCAAAGGGGGACGCAAGCTGTAGTTCCCCGTGAGGTTGGGGACGCAAGCTGGGGAAGAGCACCTAGACGTGGCAAGCGGGTGGAGTTCTGCTCTTCATTGAAGGTCTTGGCTGCCCGGCTCGCCGCACAGAACGGCGATGCGGAGCACATCCTTCCCCACTACCCCGTCACTAACTTGTCGGAACGTGTAGACCGTGAGAATCCCCAAAATGCGGGGAGCCTTACGCGAGTTTCCACCAAGACATTGCGGACGTGGCTAAGGATTCAACTCTGACAGGCCTGTTATAAAGTGCGCACCCCCTGCTTTGCGTGTGGTTCGACTGCAGTGTGGACAGCCAGCAAAATGCATGTCGTACTTTGGCTGAATACCGTGCGCTTATGGACTGCTCAACCGTCCGAGCACCTAAAGACCCTGCAACAGTATTGGCAGTCCATGGTTCGGCGTCGTTGGGGTTCACTGCTCGACGTGAGGGAACTCTTCGCCAGCAACCTCGGACAAGAGTCCGCTTACCTAAGCGGTGGGTTAAAGTGCGTGATGCACGCCTGACTGATGTCAGTCACCCTGACCTCTACCGCTACTGGATCACCTTGAAGGGAATGCCCGGGCGCTCTCCCGTCTTGAAGACCAACTCGCCCGCGTTGGGGCGTCGTTCGGTGCCCGCTCCCCCCACCGGAATCATCGGTCCAATCGGTGATTCACGGCTTCTCCGTGTCCGAGAGCGCAAACACCGTCTCGAGGTTCCTCATCTCATCGGGAGCGAACCCGCCGAGGAACACCGTATCGGCGCGGACGCCCCCCACCACATCACTCAACATCTCGGACGACGGCTTCAAGTCACTCACCGGCATCCCTCCCCCGGTTCCGCCGAGTCGTGCAGCACCTTCCACAGCTCACCCGTCAATAGACGGTGATGCTTCGGCGGTATCCCGCGATCGGTGGTCACGATCTTCTCGGTGGCCACAGTGACTGTCCCGAGGTCCCAGCAGAACGATTGCACTGCCGTCACCAACACCGTGTCGTTCTCGTTGACCCCGGAGACGTCGAACACAACCGGCCTGTCGGGGATGATGTGCACCGAGGTTGGTTGTCCGTCACAGCTCCGGGCCTGCGGCGTTTTTTGCGGAGGCGGGAGGAGTCGCTGGCTCGACCGCAGTTAGTCTGTCGGGGAGGCTGGCGGAGTGCCAAGTGCTTCCACTGATTCCCAGAACGTGTCGGGAATTTGGCTCTTAACTATGGTGAGGAGCTCCTCGAGACGGCGATGGGAGTAGATACCTACGATGGTCGAGTGGATGCGTGGTTCTTTCAACGAAAAATGAAGGGCTGCCGCGGCAATGTTGACACTGTGGGCAGCGCATACTTCGTGTAGTCGCTCAATAAAGATCAGTAAGTCCGTCGAGGCTGTCCGATATCCGTACTTAGCGCCGTGCGGACCCGATCGGGCTAAAATCCCACCGCCGAACGGCGCCGCGTTGAAAACCATCATGTTTCGTTCGGTCGCCAGTCGAAGAATCTCCTCGGCGCTTCTGTCGACAAGGGTATAGCGGTTGTGAGTCAACACGGCGTCGAAGACACCGGTGCTGACATACTGCTCCACCAGATCGCGCTGACCCGCCGCGATACCAATAGCCCCAACGAGTCCCTCCTCGCGTAGGGAAACGAGGGCTTCGACGGCCCCACGAGGAGCCATCGCCTCAGCAACCCCAATTGTGTAGGGATCATGAAAATGCAACAGGGGTAGTGTCTCGAGTCCGAGCCGCGCCATCGTTTCCTCAAACGAACGTTTCACTCTATCGCCGTCGAACTGCCCCGTGGTCGGATCCTGATCCACTTTAGAGAAAATGAGCTTGTGCGAGGGTAGACCTCCGTTAGCATGGATTGCTTCGCCTAGTAGCGCTTCGCTGGATCCGTTTGCGTACATGTTCGCGGTGTCAATCTGATGGACTGGCGAAGCAAGGAGCGCAGTTGCGAGGCTGGCATCAGCTCCTTCACGTTGCCCTAAACCTGTTGTCCCAAGCGTCACAGGCTGAATAGATGTCTTGTTAAACATGAGACTTCCCCTGAAATCTTGTGAGATGTAGTGATCCCTGTGGTTGCTCGCAACGTCGCCAGTACAGGGTTGTGCCTCCGACGAAGTGCTGGTCTCGGTCATACGAGGCTTGGTGGAGCACGGAATTCGGTGCCCCGTGGCCGATTATGAGCCAACGCCGTGGTTATACGGTCGTGGTAATGAGCCTCGGGATCGATTCCGCGGAATGCTTCTCTTCCGCGGGGAATTCGGCGTTCTCGTCCAGGTCTGGTCCCGGGAACTCCGTATGGTTGGTCCGGTCTTATGGTTCAGGAGCTAGACATTTGGCTACTGGTGGGCCGACTCGTCGTGGGCGTTCGCGCGGCCGTGTCCCGTGTGAAGCGCGGTCCTTGCGAGTTGGGCTCTGCTGCGTAGCTTCTTCTTGCCATCTCCTTCCCCGGGTCCGTGCAGAATCATTGAAACTGTTATTGCGCCGGGGGGAGCAAAGTGCGACTGGCGTTGGACCTCTCGGGTCCAACGCCAGTCTGTTCCCACTGACAGGGCCGCCGATCGACCCAGATCATGTTGTGGGAACTACCTCCCGCTTTCCGCTCTTCTGTCTCGTGATCGCGTGACGAAGGCGATCTCGACGGCCAGACCAACAAGGTCGGGAACCCGTCCATGCTGGCGTCGGTGGTAGCGAGAGGTGTCTCTGACAGACCTTCTTGCTTGTCGCAGCTCGCGTCGAAGGTCATTTTGGTGACCTGTGACTTTTTCTTCGGGGTCAACGGGGAGCCGCCAATACCCTCCCACGCCGGAGAAGTCTTTCTTCGGCGTCTGAAGGTGTGACTATCCCCTTGAGTCGTTGCGACGAAGGAGAAAATGAGCCTGCTGCATCGGCGGTTCGGGGAAGTGGCCGGGGCAGCTTTCTACGGCTCTCTTAGGACGAGGCGTTCATTCCTCTCGGACGACGAGAACCGCTTGGGAGTCCATACCGACCTTTTCTCCCTTCACGAAACGCCGCCCTGTCAGAAGATCCGTACCAGCAGTATGAATGCTTATGGAGCGTGCTTCCGAGGAGTGATTGATGACGAAGGAGAATCGCTGCAGCCCGACCACGCGAACGCACAGTTCGAGATCGGGGTAGTCCTGGTAGGGGCCCACCAGATCGTGGCTTCCTGCTGCCTCGCGAAGCACCCAGGAGACACCCGAGAGATCTAAATCAGTGCCCACATACCACGCTTCACCGCCGCTGGGATGCGCATTCTTTGTGACTGCAGCTCTACCAGAGTAGAAATCGCTCTGGTACGTTCCCATGACTTCCGCACCTTCGGGAACAAGTAGCTCCATGACGAGTTCAGCATCCGAGAACGTGGGACTGTTGGTACTTGTCCTCAGCTCGACCGGATTGGTCTCACCTGGATGGGCTGAGTCGGTCTCTTCGACCCGGACACCCATCATCGAGGAAAGCGGGCCCGGGGCGTCCATGAGATGAGCGTTGCCATCCTCATCGGCGCGGCCCGACCAGAAGTTAGCGACCACTGAGCCGCCGCGTTCTACGACTTGCTCCAGGCGCTGGGCGATACTGCCCTTGAGAACATAGAGCAGGGGTGCGACCACGAGATCGTATCCGGAGAGGTCCGCATCAGAGGCCACGACGTCGACGTCAATGTTGGCTTGCCAGAGTGCCTCGTAATAGCGCAACACCACGTCCGGATACTTGACATGACGGTTGAAGCCATCGGTACTCTCTGCGAGCCACCAACTGTCCCAGTCGAAAACCAGCGCCGTTCGCGCGGGTGTGCGCCCACCAGTCAGTTCTTTGCCGACTGTCTCGAACTCGCCCCCGAGTTCGGCGACCTCTTTGAAGGCTCGGGTGTCCCGACGCCCCGCGTGATCGAGGACCGCCCCATGGTATTTTTCGCAGGCTCCCTTGGATTGTCGCATCTGGAAGTACAGAACGGCGTCTGCTCCGTGCGCTACGGATTGCCAGGACCAGGCCCTGAGGACCCCAGGGCGCTTGACCGGGTTGACGTCGCGACTGGCGGTGATGGTGGGAGTCTGTTCCATGACCCAGAACGGTTGGCCTCCTTTGAGACCTCGCATGAGGTCGTGGGCTAGAGCCATGCGTGGGAATTGCTGCTGACCGGGTGGGTAGTTGTCCCAGGAGACGAAGTCCAGGTCCTCGGCCCACCGGTGGTAATCGATCGGCCGGAACAGGCCCATGAAGTTCGTGGTGGCTGGCGTGTCGGGATCGTGGTCCCGGATCGCGTCTCTTTCGGTGCGGTAGTTCTTCAGCATCGCGTCGGACATGAATCGAAGGTAGTCCAGAGTGATGCCTTGGAAGGCAGTGTGGTTGGGTCCTTTCCAATGTTCGGAAAGGGCATTCGGGGGTTCGATCTCCTCAAAGTCGGTGAACAAATGTGACCAGAACATCGAGTTCCATGCGTCGTTCAACCGATCTAGGGAGCCGTAGCGCTCTCGGAGCCAGACTCTGAAGCCGGCTGCGCATTGTGAGCAGTAGCAGGCGCCGCCGTATTCGTTGCCGATGTGCCAGGCGATGAGCCCCTCGGTGCCGGCGTAGCGTTCAGCGATGCGTCCAGCGAGATCCTTAGAGAGGCGCGCGAAGACCGGTGAACTGGGACAGTGATTGTGCCTTTGGCCATAGACGTGTTTGCGTCCCTCGAAGTCCACGCGAGTCACCTCGGGGTACTGATGGGCAAGCCACGGAGGCAATGCCCCGGTGGCCGTGGCAAGCACGATCTTCTTGCCATGGGCCACCGCCTGCTCGATGCTCCGATCGAGGCGAGTGAAGTCAAAAGTGTCCTCTGCCGGCTGTAGGTGGGACCATGCAAATACGTTCAGTGTCAGAGTGTCGATGCTGGCTTCGGAGAACGCCGTGTAGTCATCCGACCAGGTCTCTTCCCCCCACTGCTCGGGGTTATAGTCGCCGCCGTAGAGAATCTTCGAGCGCTGACGTGTCGGGCTAGTCATGGGAACCTTTCGGTTGCATTGTGCTGACTTACTCAGAGGAGGGGTCGTGGACTTACTGGGCGCTGGTGATCAGTTCTTGCACCGTCGAGTGCAACGATTCCCCGGCTTCTTCGGGTGTCATGTCTCCGAAGAGCACGCCCAGTTCGTGGTTGTAGATCTCGTCGAGAATAGGTTCAAATCCGAGCGGTGTGATGGGGCGCGGTTCGCCCAGTTCTGGGGTGACGTCGTTGAGGAACTCTGCAGCCCGACGGTCAGCGCCCTCGAGCTCGGGGAGGACCATTTCGCGGATCTCTGTGTTGGCGGGGAAGCCGCGTTCGATCAGGTTGATCTCGCCAGCTTCTTCGCTGTTGACCATGAAGTCGATGAAAGCCTGCGCTTCCTCAGGGTGCTCTGTGTTGGCCGAGGCGGAGAAGAACATCGAGACGTTGTTGTAGAGGCCGTTGTTTTCGGCCTCTCCGGTTCGACTGGGGAAGCGTAGGATCTCGAACTCGCTTTCACCGCTTGCTTCCGTAAGCAGGCCGAAACCGGCGTTCCACTCCATGCCCAAGGCTGCTTCGTTGTTCCGGATGAGCAGCTGATCCAGGGTGCCGGAGTTTTGTTCGGAGATGACCGAAGCTGGAGGAAGAACCCGTTGTTCTTCGAAGTCCAGCAGCATTTGGAAGTACTCAGTGGCGTCTTCAGGCTCAAAGGCCACCTCCCCGTCGGCGTCCGTGATGCCTTTGTCGACCTGACGCAGCCAAATTTCGAAGGTCGCCTCCTGGATGGGTGCGCCCATCCCGTAGACGCCCGTCTCCTCGGCCACGGCAGCAGCCGCGTCGCCCATCTCTTCCCAGGTCCACGTCTCATCATTAGGGATCTCTACCCCGGCTTCTTCGAAGAGTGTTTCATTGGCGGCAATCGCCATGATGTTAACTCCCACAGGGACTCCGTACATTTCCCCGTCGACAACGCCGCTGTCGACGACGCTTTCGTCAATGGACGCGGTTTCCACCTGGTCCAGTGGGAGCAGCGTGCCACGTTCGGCGTACTCTCGCAGGTAGGGGTTTGAGAACTGCATGATGTCTGGAGCGTCACCGCCGGCGCTTTGGGTCGTCAGTCGATCCCAGTATCCTCCCCAGTCGGAGAATGACACCTCGATAGAGACTCCCGGGTTTGCTTCCTCGAAAGCGGCGACGATTTCCTCGGTGTTCTCGACGCGGTTCTCAGCACCCCAGAAACCAAGCTGGAGCTCCACCGAGTCGTCGTCCCCCTGGCCGCCTCCGCATCCGGAGAGAAGCAACGCGCTCACGGCGATGACCCCCGTGGCCTTGTATCCGGCACGGGAGTGGGCCCGGTGTGAACTGCTCTTGTGAGGTGAGGTTGTCATGGTGGTGGCTCCTGTCGGCTTTGCGAGTTTATGGGTCTGGTGCAACCGAGGTTGTGTGATCGAAAACAATTTGGTGAGCAGCGGACTTTACGCCACGCTTAGAGGCTTTATGTGACCTAGGGCACATTTATATGTTATCGGTCACATTAGGTCGGCTGTCAACCCCCAGGCCCTTTTTCCCTGGAAAGTTATGGGCGGGGCAAAAATACTCGTGCCTTGACTTCGCTCGCCCATCTGCGGTGCGCCGCCATGGCCGCCTGAGGGCCTTCGCCCCCCCCACCGGTCTGGAGCTCCGCTTATACCCGAGCCACATTCATCGGCGAAAGCTCTCGGGGGCGTTCGGCCTGAGTGACGACACACATCCGTGTCCCTCCGCAGGCGAATGCGTAGGGCCCCATGTTGAAGAATGTCTCCGATCTGCGTTTGCAATACCGGTTGAAGAGGCAGCGCGCTCTAGCGGACGCGCGCATGCGCTTCATGTTGGCCTCGCCCCCTCAATGTCGCTAGGACTTCTACGAGGAGACTTGACCAGTCCAGGTTTGCAGCCGTCCGCACATGCCCCACAGCCGAGGCTCGGGCTTCGGTTCGCCGCGTATGACCGCCGCCTCGCGAAGGTGTGCGCCGTCCCCGGCGCTCAGCGCGCGGAGCTGCGTCCGAGTGCGCTCGGTCTCGGCCTCGACATTGTGCTCCCAGATCTGCTGCCAATCCGCCACTCGCGGGCGAATCAGGGCCGCCGCGAGGTCGTGGAAGCGTTGCATGGCCACCGGACCCTGGGTCTGGATCCTGGCCAACAGCTGCTCGTAGCCGGTGAGGGCGAGGTCTCGCCGCGCCCGAGCCGCAGCGGCCCGGGTCGCCTCGTTGCCCTTGGAGGGAAGGGTCACGGCCTCCTGATAGCGCGCCGGGTCCGCGACGACCTCCTCAGGGAAGGTCAGCACCGCGTCGCCCGCCTCGGGGAGACCCGCGTTGGACATGATGACCTGCATCTGGAGCTGGTCGTGGTTGACCAGCCTGTGCACCGTGCCCGGGGTGAACCAGAGCAGCGACCCGGCGGCGAGCTCGTCGACGGCCGAGCCAACAGAACTGATGGTGTGCACCGCGCCTCGGCCGGCCGTGACCACGTAGGCCTCCGTGGAGACGGTGTGCAGATGCGGCGAACCGCCGTGCAGTCCATCGTGGGTCTCCCAGTCGTACACGCACAGGTGGCTCAGCGAGGTCCCGCCGGGAAACCGCGGCAGCGCCGCGTGTGCTGGCCTCGGGATCGGATTCTGAGCCGACATCAGAGGGTGAACTCCTGCCCGATCCGCATCCGCTCCTCAGGTTCCAGAACCCGGGCGATGAACAGGAAACGGTGCTGCAGACGCAGGGTGGATCCGGCCGAAAGATGGATCTCTTCGTCGAAAGCGGGAGACTGGCTGGCCACGGCGAAGATCGAGCTCCGGGTGAACCACTTGATCGGCGGTAGCGCGGTTCCGGGGCATTCCGAGGTGCCCGCGAAGGCCATGATGGTGCCGCCTCCGTCGAGGCCATCGTGCTCCGAGGAGAAGGCAACCCAGTCCGCCGTTTGGCCCATGGTGTTCTCGTCGCCCTGAGCCCCGGCCGAGTTGACCACCTGGCAGCCGGTCCAGGACCGAGGGCCGCGCCAGAACCACCCGGTGTAACCCGCATTGGGGCGTCCTGCAGTGGTCGGGCTGCCCAGGGGCAGGGTGGCCCCGGAGACGTTGGTGAGCTCCGTGGTGAGGTCGATGGCCCAGATGCCTCGCTTCACGTCCAGAGAGTGCACGCGCTGGACACGATGTTCGTCGATCCAGTGTTCCTCGCGGGAGGTAATCCATTCCAGTGTCTCGTCGAAGGTGACCGCGTCGCCACCGCTGGGCGTGACGTTGAACCCGGTGTGGACCATGCGTCCCAGGTTGCCGCGCATCTTGTAGCCGTCATCGGCGGCGAAGGTGGGCCCGCCCCAGAAGTTCTGGTCCGCCACATGGGACCAGGTGAACTGCAGCCCGGTGTGCCACCGGTGATCCCAGGGGCGGCGGACGGAGGCCTCTCCGCCGTCGAGGAACCGCAGCGGATACAGGTAGGGCTTGGGCGCTTCCTCCTGCGGGGAGTCCGAGTGCGTGACGTAGCGCAGGATCTCGGTGCCCGCGGCGGTCACCGCGATCTCCTTCTCTCCGGCGGTGACCTCGAATCGTGCGGGGCCGGTTTCGCTCTCGGCCGCGGGGCCGGTGGCGGCCAGCGTGCTCTGCTCGGTGCGCATCGGGTCAGCTCTGCTTTCCGTAGATATAGGACTCATCGTGCATCCCGGTGTAGTAGGTGCCGTCCTGACGCATCTCGGAGCGTCTCACCGGCTGCCCGGTCTCGGCGGACTGATACAGCGCCGCGATGAACTCCAGGGTGCGGCGTCCTTCTTCCCCGGAGGCGCGCGGGCGCTCCTTGGCCTCCATCGCGTCGAGGAGCTCGGACAGCTGCTGCCGGTGCGATGAAGGCACGTTCTCCTGCGGGGACCAGGAGTCCACCGTGGCCAGATCCTCGGCTGCGTGCGGTGCCGGGGTCCAGGTCCAGGAGCTGTTGTCATAGCCGTAGAGGTGCTCCACCTCCACAGTGGCGTCCTGAAAATCGAAGCGCAGGTAGGAGACCTCGCGGGGGGAGAGCACACTGGTCACCACCGTGGCGATGGCCCCGCTGGCGAAGCGCACGATGGCGGAGGAGAAGTCCTCGGTCTCCACATCGCGGTCCAGCTTCTCGGCAACAGCGGTGATCTCTGCCCACTCCCCCAGCACCTCCAGGAGCAGGTCGATCTGGTGGATCCCGTGACCCATCGCCGGTCCGCCGCCCTCGGTGGCCCACCTCCCGCGCCACGGCACGTCATAGTAAGCGTGCGGGCGATACCAGAGGGTGTTGCACAGCGCGACGAGCGGGCGGCCCAGGGTGGCTTCGGCGACCTGCTTCTTCAGCGTCTTCGCGCCCGATCCGAAGCGGTGCTGGTAGACGTAGGAGGCGTAGGGACCGCCCTCCACCTCCTCGGCGGCGACCGCGTCGTACTCGGCCAGGGTGAGCACCGGTGGCTTCTCGCACCAGACCCAGGCACCCGCCCGCAGACCCTGGATGGCCGCGTCCTTGTGCGCCGAGGGCGGGGTGCAGATGATCAGCAGGTCGGGCGACTCCGCGTCGAGCAGCTCCTGGGCGGAGGCATACCGGCCGGGGATCTCCCACTCGTCGGCGACCTGACCCACCCGATCGGGGTCCACATCGGCGATGCCGACGACCTCCACGCGGTCCTGGTGGGCCTTCAGTGTGGGTAGATGGGCGATAGTGGCGATGCCGCCGGCGCCGATGAGCCCCGCTTTGAGGCGGGGCGTGAATGAATTCGTGGGCTTCACGAGAAGGTAATCTCCTAAGTTCGGTTCAGCGTCAACGGAAGTTAGCAGGAACGCCTGAGTTATCGATCACTTTGTCATCTCGTAGAGTATGTAGGCATGTAGTCTGCTGTCAACAAAAAATGTAGCGTGGATCACGCTTGGTGCTGTTCCCTAGCGAGACACGATGAGGGGAACCGAAAGTGGAAGATATCCAGGAGCCCGCACGAGCTGCCACGATTTATGAGGTGGCGAGGCTGGCCGGTGTTTCGCACCAAACGGTGTCGCGCTATTTGCGCGATCACAATCAACTGAAACCTGCGAATAGGGCCCGAGTGAGGGACGCTGTTGAGCAGCTAAATTATCGGCCAAACACGATCGCTCGGTCGATGCGCACTAGGCGCTCAGGGGTTCTCGCTGTGGTTCTTCCGGCCCAACCCACTGCACTACCCACCCCTACGCTGGCGGGTGCTGCCGATGCTGCACACGCCGCCGGATACGCGGTTGAGACGGCTGTAGTCGATGGCAATTCCGAAGATCGGGCGGTGCGAGTGATGGAGCTCCTGAATTCAGGGCGTGTCGAAGGCGTCCTGAGTCTCGCAGCACTTCCAGCGGGAATTCCTGCGATGAGACCGTCCAGCGCTGCAGCGCTCATGGTCATCGAGGAGTTCGACGACGATCTGCGAAATATCGGACCGCTTACGGATGCATCTGTCATGGCGGAGATAGTAGAGACTTTGGCGCGATGGGGGCACACTAACTTTCTGCATATCCAAGGCCCTCAAGACTGGTCGTCAGCTCGAGCTCGCAAACATGTCTTCAACGAGACAATCCAAAGGTTAGGTCTCACCGCAGAAACGTCCAAAGAGGCGGGATGGGACCCCGAGGTTGGCTATCGAACCATTCATGGACTCAGCGGCTCTAGTGCTGTGACCGCCGTCATTGCGGCTAATGATTTCGTCGCTGTCGGCGCAATTCGCGCCCTCCACGAACGCGGCTGGCAAGTGCCCAAGGAGATAAGTGTTGTCGGGTGGGATGACCTTAGAATCGCGCAATACGGAACCCCGTCTCTGTCCACCGTGTCAGTAGATCACCGAGGTCAAGGGAGCTACGCGATGAACAGGCTGGTCGCATTGCTAGAAAAGCATGATGGAGTATCCGGTGCGCCCATGGCGAATCGGCTTGTTCTACGAGAGACCACAGGCCCTGCCCCTTTGCAGGAGGCTTGAAGCTGACCTGCCCACCGAGGATGATGTGCGCCGACGTCGGCTGAGAGAACGGGTTACCGTAGAGCCCATCTGGGCCCATCGAGATCAGCGCATCCAAGAGTCCCTGCACGCGAGCGTCATAGGCGTTCTCGTCCTCGTGGGTCAGAGTCAGAGTCAGAGTCAGAGTCCGCAGCGTGGCCGGCCGGAACTGAATGAACGTGGTCAGATCCGGGATCAGCGCCGGGGTAGTCAGATCTGGGTCGAGAGTGCGGATCGCGTGAGACAAGATCGTGGTCTCGTGCGGTTCGAGGCTGCGCCGCGCGAACATGGCCACCAGCCCGCTCATCAACGAGAGCTGCTGCGTCCGCCCGAGTGGCTGGGGTCGCCTCAGACCCATAGCCCGATTACCACCCAGGTCATCCGCAGCGGCGTCACGGCGCTGGTCAAAAAACCAACGGACCTGTCATCGCAGGAGATGGACGAACTCGCCGACGCTCGGGCCCACTTCGACACCCGAGCGCTGACGGTTCTCCAACACCTTATCCGCGCGGACCCACGAGCCGACGTGGCATTAAAGCAGTTCAGCGCTCATCTCAGCGACCATCTGTTCGGCCGCTTCCTCGGGCGAAAGCCTTTCAAAGAAGACCTCGAGCTCGTACCGCATGATGATCTCTTGCATTGCACTGAACCCGACAGGAGGCAGGGGTTCGGCCTCAGTGATTTCACTTTCCATGTCCACCATGATTTCCGATGACAGGAGATCTGCGCCTTCCAGCTCCTCAAAGACCGCTTCTCGTACTTCGAGATTCGCTGGGAGGCCTCGGTCCACCATGTTCAGTAGGCCCGCCTCCTCGGAGTTCACGAAGAAGTCGATAAACTCCTGAGCTTCCCGTGGGTGTTCGGTGCTCTCAGCAGCTGAGAGGAACATTGAAGACTTAAACCACATCCCGTTGTCCTCAACGTCGCCTGTCTCGCTGGGCCAACGCAGAGGAACGAGGTCATCACCAGAAGCATCCCAAAGACCTGGAAGCTGGTTGGTCCACCATGGCCCCAAAGCGGCACGGGCCGTGCCGGTAAGGGACCGATCCGAGGGAGCTGCCTGGACCTCAGAGAGGACCTCAGCCGGGGGCAGGGAGCCGGCCTTCATGAGATCGAGATACATCTGCAGGTACTCCTGAGCATCACCTGTCTCAAACCCCAGCTCGCCGTCTTCGGTACTGAGGTTCTTGCCCTGTTGACGGAGCCAGACCTGGAAGCTCGCAGGCTCGTTGGGGTTTGCCATGCCCCAGGCATCATCTACTGAATCACTAATCTCTATGGTGATTTCGCGCAGATCCTCCCAGGTCCAGGTCGTGTCGTCTGGCAACTCTACTTGGGCTTCCTCGAACAGACGGGGGTTGGCCATCAGGACCTGGGAATTCGTGCCTGTGGTGACACCCATCATCCCGTCCTCGGTCCGTCCGTTCTCAGCGACCGCCGGGTCGAACTCTGAAACATCCACCTCCGCAAGATCGAGAAGAGCTCCGCGGTCTGCGTACTCCCGAAGATACTTGTCGTCCATCTGAATTATGTCGGGCGCCTCACCCCCTGCGGTCTGAGTCGCAATGGTGTCCCAGTGGGCACCGGAGTCGCGGTACTCCCCTTCGATAGTGATGCCAGGGTTCTCGGACTCGAAGATCTCGATGATCTTTTGAGTCTGCTGGACCCGGTGATCCGACCCCCACCACGCGAATCGAAGGGTTACATCGCCGGTGTCGGAGTCGCCCTCCTCGCCACTCGCCCCGCACCCGGACAGTGCAAGCACCGCAAGTAATCCCAATGCAGTGCCCTGGCTCTTCGTGATTCTCATATCAGTCCCCTTTAGTTGTGATCTGCGTTACACATATATCACGCATCATATATGAGACGCCAGACACCCAATTCCGCGGCGTGGGTCGGCATCAGCCATTCCCCGGTATGCGCGAGGTCGCCGGCAAAGACTTTCAAGAGGGGCTGCTTCTGAAAGTCCGCAGCGCACGAGGCACCGCGCTGGACCTTGTCGTTGGAGAGTCAGGCAATAGAGGGATCCAGAAATATGAGAGACCCGACGCTCGTCCGATCGACATATCCTGCACGCTGGTCGTTTAACTCATAGCGCCCAGTGGGAGCGACGCGAGTGGATGGATCTGCCTAATGTGCAAGGCGCCGTGACCGACTGCTAACGCTGACTGTCACTCGGCCGGCGGGGACCCCCATGTCCATCCTGGACCTGGCGCCTGAGTGAAGATTTGTGGGACCTAGAACATGCAAACTTGGAATGTGTGGCATCTCATATATGATGTATCTCATGCCAACCACTGCGTCGATGCCGACTCCACTACCTTCTCGGACTGAGTATGCGCTTGCCTATATCAAGGGGGCAATCCTCGGTGGACGACTCTCCCAGGGGCAGGCGCTGGTTGAAACGGAAATCGCTTCAGAACTAGGTATTTCTAAGACCCCAGTGCGAGAAGCGCTCAAGACTCTGGAGAGAAGTGGGCTGGTCATTGTTCGGCCCTACCTAGGCACGCGGGTTCGCGAACTCAATCGAGACGACGCGATCGCGATCTACGAAACTCGTCTTCTGCTTGAGCCTGAAGCGGTGCGAAGCAGCGTGGGTCGTGGTGTGGATGTCGCTCGTGCGCGTGAGGCTCTTGCTGAAGCGGAGGCAGCGGCGGATGCTCCGGCGCGCAGCCTCGCGAACAGAGCCTTCCACGCGAGCCTCTGGGCTAACTGCGGAAACCACGTGATGGTCGACATTCTTGAAGGTCTCAGGGACCAAACGGCTCTTGTCACAGTCGCGACGTGGAACCGCGACCCGCGCTGGCGCGATGAGGCGGGACAGCATCTGGAGATCCTCGATGCAGCGCAGCGAGGAGACGCAGAGACTGCTTCACGAATTACCTACATACATATCAAGAATTTCTTGGACCGCCTTCCTGAGGGAAAGCAAGCCGTCTAGAAGGCGGCCCATCACGCGAGGTGCGGCCCGTTCACCGCCAAGATCCAGGACCGCACCTCGGCTAATTCGCTCCCCACGATGCGGGAAGTGACGCTACTCGAGGAGCAACTATGACTCATGATACAAGGACGCGCCCGGCGCGCTCCGATGGCGCACGAGTGCGCCGAAGCCGCATGCGATTTTCTATCGTCGCATTCTCCTCCCTGGGGTTGACGATCGCGTACCTGGATCGTGCGGCGCTCAGCGTCGCTTTGCCCTTCATGACCGAAGAATTTCATGTCAGCCCGGCAGTCCAGGGCCTCCTGTTGTCATCCTTCTTCTGGACGTATGCGCTCTTTC
This sequence comes from Nesterenkonia halotolerans, assembly GCF_014874065.1. NCBI lineage: Bacteria > Bacillati > Actinomycetota > Actinomycetes > Micrococcales > Micrococcaceae > Nesterenkonia > Nesterenkonia halotolerans. The sequence continues at coordinate 1,824,024 of NZ_JADBEE010000001.1, forward strand.
AGATTCCCTCGGGCTGGTTGCTTGATAAGTTCGGTCCCCGCCTGATCTACCCGATCGCCGTGGGCTGGTGGTCGATCTGGACGGCGCTCATGGCCGCGGCCACCGGTGTGACCAGCGTGATCGTATTCAGGCTCGGACTGGGCATCGGCGAAGCGCCGGTCCAGCCAGCGAACATCAAGGTGGTTTCTCGCTGGTTCCCTCGCAGAGAGCGGGCTTTCGCCTCCAGTCTCTTTGATATGGGCCAACAGATCGGACAAGCACTGTCGATCCCCGTAGTCACCGCGATCGCTGTTTTCGCGGGCTGGCGCTGGGCCTTCGTCCTCATCGGGCTCGTCGGGTTCCTTTGGGTGATCGGGTGGCTGGCGATCTACCGTGAACCCGAGGAGCATAAGCGCGTCAACGCCGAAGAACTGACCTATATCCGATCTGATCAAGCTGAGATGGTCCAACAGCCGGGATCTGCGCCGCGCTGGCGGGATTTGTTGACCAACAACCAGACATGGGCCCTCACCTTGGGATACACGTTCCGGTCCCTCGCCGGCGCTTTCTTCCTCACGTGGTACCCGAGCTATCTGCTCAATGAGCGCGGGTTCAGCGAAGCCGAATTTGGGATGGTCGGGGCGCTGCCGGCACTCGTTGCCGTCGGATCCACCGTCCTAGGCGGCATCGTTTCCGACAGACTGTTGGCCGCGAACTTCTCCCCGAACCTCGCCCGCAAGATCCCGATCCTCTCGGGGCTGGTACTTAGCGCTTGCATTGGGTTCAGCCCATTCGTCGACAGCAACGCCGTCGTGATGACGATCCTGGTCGTCTCCAGTGCGGCCCACTCATTCGCGGGCGCAGCCATTCTGAGTCTTCCTGCTGAAGTCGCCAAGTCACCGGAGCAGGTTGGCTCCCTGGGCGGATTCCAAAACTTCGGATCACAGCTGGGCAACCTCACCAGCCCCATCGCCATCGGCCTCTTCCTGACCTTCTCGAATGGCTCCTACACCGGACCGATGATCTTCGCAGCACTCAGCTGCCTCATCAGTGCAGCCATATACGGGTTATGGGTCAACATCAAACCCGTCCAGGTCTACCAAGCCTCGGAGAACGTCCAGAACGGAGCATCATGACCTCGATACAGAACACCGCCCAAGCACTGCGCACAGTCGTAGGAATCCCGGTGGCCCCCTACCGGCCCGACGGCGAACTCGACGAACACCAGATTCGAGTGCTGGCAGACCGACTGGTGACCTCTGGGGTGCGCGCTCTGACGGCCAACGGAAACACCGGCGAGTTCTACGCTCTCGCGCCCCGAGAGAGACGTGCCGCGGTCACCGGAGTGATCGAAGGCGTCGACTCCCGAGCCACAGTGATCGCCGGTGTCGGGCTCGACCTGGCTACCGCAGTAGACGAGGCTCAGTTCGCTGTCGAGGAGGGCGCAGACGCGATCATGGTTCACCAACCAGTGCTGCCGTATATGTCCCCACAAGGGTGGGTCGACTATGTCGCAACCATTGCTCAGGCGGTCCCCGACCATGCGGTCGTACCCTACGTCAGCTCACCAGTGATCACCGGCGCAGCTATCAGCGAGCTCGCACAGCGATGCGTCAACGTAGTCGGCCTCAAGTACTCAGTGCCTGATCCAGTCGGGTTCGCCCGCACAGTCCAAGAGAGCCCGACGGAACTGCTGTGGATCGCGGGACTGGCAGAATCCTACGCGCCGTCAGCATGGCAATCCGGAGCCCAGGCCTTCACCTCCGGGCTCGTCAACGTCGATCCCCAGATTTCTCTGGACCTGCTCTCCGCGCTGCAGCGCCAGGACAGAGAAGGAACCCTCCGCCTCTGGCGTCAGATCCGCGAGTTCGAAGACCTGCGTGGACGCAACCGCGATGCCGACAATGTCTCAGTCGTCAAAGAAGCGATGCACCAGCGAGGGCTATGCGATCGTTCGGTACGACCACCTAGCGCCCCGCTGAATCCCGAAGGACAACAGGCCGTCCTGCGCATCCTCGCCGTGTGGGAGGAATCAAGAGCATGAAAATTGAACGCCTCGATACTTACCTCCAAAGAGTGGGCGATCGCCCACGAGTCTTGTTGAAAATAACCTCCGACACCGGAGTCACTGGGTGGGCCGAGTTCTACAACCACGGGCCAGACCTGGCATACCCCGTCATCATCGAATACTTGGCAAGCCAGATCACCGGTGCCGACCCGACCCGGGTGGCCTACATCAACCAGCGTCTGCACCAGTCAGCGCGGTTCCCCCAAGGCGCTCTGGGACTCGCCGTTATCGCAGCAATCGATCACGCACTCTGGGACCTTTCAGCAAAGGCTGCAGGAGTGCCCGTTTATCAACTTCTTGGCGGTCGAGTCAGAGACCGGGTGCGCGTGTATACCGGCTTGTACGCCGCCCCCGACGTCGTCCAACTGCGTGACCAGACCGCCCATCTCCATGAGGAAACCGGTGTCGACGCTTTCAAGCTGAGCCCCTACCGTCGTGACCTGCACAAGTCCCGATTCGGGCTCGTGACAGAGGAGCTCTCTCATTGGTTCGGTGCCATCAGAGAAAGCCACCCGGAAGAGTGGGAATTTGCCTTTGATGCTCACGCCTGCCTGTGGGAGCCACGTAAGGCGGTCCAAATGGGGCATGCCCTGGCCCCTTACGATCCCCTGTTCCTCGAAGAGCCGATCCGGCCAGAACACGTCCCTTCATGGGGGCGGATCCGCTCAGAGATGCCCGTACCTCTGGCGACCGGCGAATCCCTCTACTCACCACACGAGTTCCGCGCCCTCCTCGACGCTGGAGGGGCGGACATCATTCAACCCGACATCTGCGTCGTGGGTGGCCTCACCCAGATGCTCAAGATTGCCACACTGGCAGAAGTCCACAACGTCCCGGTAGCACCACACAACCCGATGGGGCCGCTAGCGACGGCCGCGAACCTCCATTTTGCTGCCGCGACCTGGAACTTTTCCATCCTCGAATACAAACCAGAAACGACCACATGGTGTCCCGACCCCTACCTCCCGGTCGACGGGCACCTCCAGCTACGTCCAGACCGTCCAGGCTGGGGCGTAGATATTGATGAAGATGCACTTACTCAAGACGACTGGACCCATTGGGAACGCAAAGTCCCCACGACAAAGGACGGAGCGACTGCATGGATGTGACATCTCGCGCACAGTCCGACGACATGGCACCACCCTCCCTTGAAATCCCCGATACCTCGAGCGATGAACTCAACGCCATCGTCTTCGCAGCGACAGCCGCGAGCCAAGATCCACAGTTGGGCGCACGAACCGATCGAGCATCAATGCTCTCCGCGCTAGCCGACACGCTCGAATCGCACGCGGACGAGCTTGTGGACCTGGCACAACAAGAAACACGGTTGCCCCGTACACGGCTGCACGGGGAGATCACGCGAACAGCATTCCAACTTCGAGAATTCTCAGCTGCGGTCCTAGAGGGTAGCTACCTAGAAGCGACTATCGACTCTCCAGCACAAACCCCTATGGGGCCACGCCCCGACCTCCGCCGCATGCTCGTACCCCTAGGGGTCGTGGCGGTCTACAGCGCAAGTAACTTCCCGTTCGCCTTCTCCGTCCTCGGAGGCGACACTGCATCCGCGCTCGCTGCAGGGAATCCCGTCGTGGTCAAGGCTCACCCGGGCCATCCTCGGACCTCGCAGAAGGTGGTGGAGCTCGCCGCGGAGGTTCTTTCTCACCTGGGTTGGCATCCGGGAACGATTACTCTCGTCCATGGGTTTGACGCGGGGACCGCGCTTATTCAGCACCCGAGTGTCCGAGCCGGTGCATTCACTGGCTCCGTGCACGGGGGGCAAGCGCTCGCCCGTGAGGCGGCACTTCGGGAGGAGCCCATCCCGTTCTATGGTGAACTCGGAAGCCTCAACCCAGTGTTCGCCACACAACAAGCAGTCACAGAGCGAGGATCTGAGTTCGGTCAAGGCGTGGCGGCATCAGTGCTGCAAAGCGGCGGGCAACTGTGCACCAAGCCAGGGCTCGTCCTGATCCCCACTGGGCAGGCTGGCGACACCATGATCGAGCACATCACTTCGGACATGAGCGAAGCACAAGCTTTCCCGGCGCTGACCAGTGTTATGGCGTCAGGGTACGCCCGAGGGGCTACCTCCAGGTCTCAACAGGGCACGGTCCTCGCAGTCGGCAAGGACGCGTCCGAGGGGTCGAATCAGGCGACGGTGATTGAAGTCCACGCCGAAGACGCGCGAGAGGAACTTCTCGAAGAGTGCTTCGGCCCCCTGGTCGTCGTGGTCCGATACTCCAGCAACGATGAAGCGCTCTCCGTCGCGAATCGACTCAGAGGCTCACTAACTGCCACGTTGCTCACCGGAGCTACCGAAGACATATCCGCTTCCCCAATGTTCAGTGCCTTGAGCCGTCGTGCCGGGCGAGTACTCATCAACGATTACCCCACTGGCGTAGCGGTGTCTTGGGCCCAGCACCACGGTGGCCCGTGGCCCTCAACAAACTCTCTGCATTCGTCAGTGGGCATGACCGCCACACGTCGTTTTCTGAGGCCCATGGTGTGGCAAAACGCTCCACAACACGCGCTCCCCTCCGAGCTGCAGGATCACAGCGCCGACGTGCCCACACGGGTCAACGGCACGCTTACAGGCTCAGTGACTGAACCCAGCAGGCATCGATGAAACCCCAAATCCTTGGGGCGTCCATCAACGGAGAAATGTCTTGATATGACAGAATCTCCCAAGGAGTCACAGGGTGTCTCACTAAGCCCCACCTCCGATACGCCGGCCCACTACACGACCCACGAGAATGAAGAAACGCGGGATCATCATCGGGTTTCACGAGTAGGCAGACCGGCAAGTATTGGCGAACACGTAAGTCCCTTCACATTTCGCATGGACGCGGCTCGCCGCGCGAAGCTCAACGAGACAGCCTCCGATCAAGGCATCACCGCCTCGGAAATCCTAAGGAGGCTGATTGATGATCTTTGAAATCATGGGGGAAACCAACTAGCAGCTATACCGGTCAACGTCTAAGGACACGGGTTCTCATCGCGAACGCGCTACGGGTTTATCTTGGATTCGGAAAGCCGGATGGGGCGGGATCTAAGCTGCGGGCATCCCGGCGACGCCTTCCTTTGGTTCCGCAAGTATGAAGTCCGATTGGGGTATCCCCCGCCTCGTGAGGTAACTCTGCCAGATGGTGACGCAGAGCTCAGCGACCGCCTGAGTGGAACCATACGAGTCATCTGGGCGACCTGCTCGTGCATCTTCTGCGCATCCCCACGAGTGCTCAAACCAGGTGATGGCCAGCCGTCGCAAAGTCGCGCTGCGGGTCGTATGGATCGGCCGGAGCCCGGACTGGCGAAGGGAGGAGCGCAAGATACTTTCCGGGCCTAGAAACCGGCCCCGGTACATTCGGTCTGTAGGTCACGTCGATTTGCCAACTACCCACGCATTGGCCTGCCGCGTCCGTTGGTGGCATTCCTGGATCCCTGTGTTACTGGAAAAATCTCCAAGTTCGATAACGTTTTCTTGGACTGGAGCCTTTGTGATCCACGCTTGGTCCGTATCCATGAATGCCACCTCCGCCGCAACTTGGAGCACCTTGTACGGGATACCAGGGCGCTTACCTGTCTTAAGGATGAACTTCCCCGTGTGGGGGCGTCGCTCGACCCCTGCTCCCCCACCGGAATCATCCGTCCAGTCCGTGATCCAGGACTTCTCCGTGTCAGACACGGCGAACACGGTCTCGAGGTTCCCCATCTCATCGGGGGCGAGACCCCCGAGGAACACCATTTCGGAACGGTTCACGGACCCCCACGCCACATCGGTCAGCGTCTCGGAAGACAGCTTCAAATCATTCATGGTGTGGGTAATCAGGATCTGATCGATGCCGCGACCACGGTTCAGTCGCGTCAGACAGTCCACGAAGTAGACCATCTGATCGGAGGCGCGCAGCACCTTCCACAGCTCATCCATCACCAGGAGGTAATGCTTTGGCGGTATCCCGAGATCCGTGGTCACGATCTTCTCGGTGGCCACGGTGACGGTGCCGAGGTTCCAGCACAGCGACTGCACCGCAGCCATGAGAACGGTGTCGTTCTCGTTGACGCCGGAGAGGTCGAACACGACCGGCTTACCGGGGATGATGTGCGCCGAGGTCGGCCGAGAAGACAGGGGGCCGTAGAGCCCATTTGGGCCCATCGAGATCAGCGCATTCAAGAGGCCCCGCACGCGAGCGTCATAGGCGTTCTCGTCCTCGTGGGTCAGAGTCCGCAGCGTTGCCGGCCGGGACTGAATGAACTCGGTCAGATCCGGGATCAGCGCTGGGGTGGTCAGTTCTGGGTCTAGCGTGAGACAAGATCATGGTCTCGTGCGGTTCGAGGCTGCGCCGCGCGAACATGGCCACCAGCCCGCTCATCAACGAGAGCTGCCGCGTGCGCAGATCGTTGAGCCCTTCTTCCCGGGCGTTCTCGTTCTTCACGTCCGCCAGCGCGGCCGCGAAGGCTGACATATCCATAGGGTGATATGCGCCCGCCCCGGAGCGAACTCGATCACCTGGCCATTGGCAGCCCGAATGAGGTCCACATAATCGGGCCGAGCGTCAGGGAGCGCCATGGGGATGATGCCCCAATCCAACAGGACCGCGACCATGCGCTTAATCAGCGAGGACTTCCCCAGGCCCGGTTGCCCGAGCGCGAACGCCGAAGGACTCATCATCAACACCCCTTCAGGTGTGTGGTTTAGGAAAAGAAGTCTTGAATCTCGTCATTGAGCAGCATGTGATCGGGCAGCACAACACCTAACGGCAAGCCAGCCTCGAACTCCGCCGGCGGTCTATCACCGAGGTATCCATGGAGCCGCTCGGTATTGTGCCAGTGGACCCATCCCAGAGTCGCCAGCTCCACATCTTCGACCGTCTTCCATGGACCGCGCTGAGCGCGGACCGGTCCTCGGATGAGTTCGGCTTTGTAGTAGCCGTTGACGGTCTCGGCCAGAGCGTTGTCGTAGCTATCCCCGACAGTTCCGATTGATGGGGTGGCCCCGATCTCTGCCAGTCTCTCGCCGTAGCGAATGGACGTGAATTGAGATCCGGCATCGCTGTGGCACCGCAGTTGCTCATGCCGAGGGCCTCGGGACCATCGGGCCATCTCGATCGCGTCGAGCACTGTGTCGGTGCGCATCGTAGAAGCGACCCTCCACCCGACGATCATGCGGCTGAAGGCATCGATGATGAAGCAGACATAGGCGACACCGGCCCAGGTCGGCACGTAGGTCAGATCGGTGACCCAGAGCCGATTCGGCGCGATCGCGGTGAACTCGCGATTGACCAGGTCTGGATGCCGCGGGACTTCCGGGTCACGTGTGGTGGTGCGGATCTTCTTGCGCCGGAGCACACCTTCGAGACCCGCGTGGCGCATCAGTCTGCCCGTCTGATCGCGGCCGATACTCAGGCCGACCCGGTTCGCTGCCTTCCAAAGCTTCCTGGCTCCATAGACCCCGTAATTTCTGGGCATGGAGTTTCACCAGCTGCGGGATCAGCTCAGCATCTCTGAGGCTCCGGGCCGAGGGGGCACGGTTCTTTGCGGCGTAGTAGGTGCTCGGAGCCACCTGCAACATCGTGCAGATGGGCTCGACTCCGAGTCGACGGCCGTCGATGACGTCGTCTTTTGTTGGCGTCGATGAACGCGACTATCTCGGTGACTGGCGGTCGAGCTCCGCCCCGAAGAAAGTCGCGGCCCGTTTCAGGATCTCGTTGGCGCGCCGCAGTTCCCGGTTCTCTTGTTCCAGGGCTTTCTCCCTCGCGGACTGCTCGGTGCTCTGGCCCGGGGCGTGGCCTTCATCGATGTCTGCTTGGCGGACCCAGGACCGGACAGACTCGGGGCCATAGCCGAGCTGAGTCGCGACTCTCTTCACGGTGCCGCGGTCAGTGCCCAGCTCCCGGCGCAGCTGGCGGACCATCCGCACCGCCGCGGCCTTCTCCTGCTCGGAGTAGCGGCGTGTGGTCGCGTTGCCCGGTTTAATCTCTTGTGGCATGTCTCCATCATCCTTTCCAAACGATGGAGTCTCCAAGCATCCCAGGGCGGTTCAGCTGCTAGAAATGCAGACACCTGGGTCAACCACTCCCAAATCTCTATAACCCTGCCCACGGCACCACGCTACAAACCCTCAGACTTGAACACATCAGACCACGGGATGAGGGTCCCCAGTCTTGAACTAGCGACTTTTCACCGGCACGGCCAAAGCGAAACCTGGCAACCCACGCAAAATCGAGCGCCGCTAAGCTCCGAGACCACCCGTGAACCAAAGCCACACAGTGACTCAAAACACTAAGCTCTATGAAACCTGTTTTCGGCGTCGCTTCCTAGAGCGGAAACGGCTCCCTTGCTGGCCTCTACCCTGTTGAGGTGTAGGCCACCCTCATAGAGGGTTCACAGCCTCAGGCCACGGGTCATTCTTCGCCTCAATCCAAACTCTGCCCCTACTGCGCGGAGAGTCCAGATGCGGGAGGGGTCCGGGATAGGCTTCGCGCCGGAATCACCGACGCCAGAACTGCGGCCAGGATCGTGACACCCCAAATCATGCCCATACGCCCCCACGGGACACTCAGCGCTACCGAAACGTCATCACGTCCCACCAGTGAACTGACGCCACCCCAGGCAAAAAACGCTCCCAGAACACTACCCAGGCCAAGCGCGACCACGGCCATCAGGACCGCCTCCAGAGTCACCATTACCCCTACAGAGCCTCGGGTCATCCCCAGGGCACGCAAGAGGGCGGCCTCCCGTCGCCGTTCGAACACCGACAATGCCAGGGTGTTGCTCACCCCGACGACAGACACCAGCACCGAGGCGGCAAGTAAGACCAGCACGATCACCAGCACGGTATCGATCACCTCGGTGTAACTGGCTCGGGCCATCGCCGCGTCCAAGAACACGTCGCCCCCTGAAGCTCCGACCTCATCTCCCAAGCGGGTCAGATCCCCCATCGTTGCAGCCTCGGAAATCTGCATGACTGTCATCGCGTCAGTGTTCTCCAAGGACCACTGCTCAGCCTCCTCTATCAGAGCAGAAGGCACCACCACCGTGTCGGTTGGAACCCATGGGGTGGCAACCGCGGGAAGGGTCGTGGTCGCTTCAGAAGCGCGGCCGTCCCCGGCGTCAGCGGGGACTAGAGCCACCTCAATGCGTCCTTGTTCGCGGTCGTCGAGAAGGTCCGGTGAGATCAAAGCCACCGGTCCCCCGCCTGTTTCGTCCAAGAACACGGAGTCTCGACGGGTGATGTCTTCGAAGGATGACTCGTCTGCAAGAACGACTCGCCCCTGGGTCGACCCCGTTTCCAGCGATTCACCCTCCAGTGTTGCCGGCGCACCGGGGAGACTCTGGTGACCGACCACGATCGGTGAATCCTTCAGCACCCGATCAATCTCCTCGGAGGAGTCACCGAGACTGGCGTCCACGGGGTTGCGTTCGGACAACTCCTGACCAAGTGAAAACTGCGCCGTCGTCGCACCCATGGTCATCGTGGAGACCAGAGTCACCCCGATTAGCAGCGCCGAAGCAGTCACCGCAGTCCGACCTGGCACGGCGCTAGCGTTTTGCGCCGCGAGCCGCCCAGGAACCCGAAGTCGAGGCCACATCGCGACTACCTGTCCCAGCCCTGAGACTGCGGCTGGCAACAGTCGTCGACCCAGGACAAGAACCCCGGTGAATCCCAGCAGCGCACCGGTTACGCCAAGCAGCGGTTCAGGCAGTGTCGCGGCGAGTAGCACCCCGCCCAGTCCACCGGCGGTGAACAGGATTCCGAGCACCGTGCGTCGCTTGTACGTGCGCTGGTCCTCGGGTGCGACCTCTGCCGGTCGCAGCGCCGCCATGGGCGAGGTACGACCAGCGTGCAGTGCGGGCCGCACCGCTGCCAGTACCGTGACGCTGACTCCCAACGCGAGGCCAATGGCCACCGAGAGTGCGTTGAGCTGCGCAGACTCGAAGTTCTCCTGCCACAGTTGTTGAGCGGCCGTGGCGATCCCGATCGCAGCTGCCCAACCGAGGAACACCCCGACCATGCTGCCCAGAAGCCCCAGTAGGGCCCCTTCAGCGACGGTGGCACGGCGCAGCTGCCCTGGTGTGGCTCCGATCGCGCGCAGCAGAGCCATCGTGCGTGAGCGCGATGCGACCAGGACTTGGAACGTATTGGAGATGACCAGGCTCGCGACGAACACCGCGATGGCCCCGAAGCCCAACCCGATACTGGCTACCGCGGTGGACTGACCGGTGAGATCGGTGATCCAGGCGTCGATGATCTGCTGATTGGTGTGAATCTCTACCCCGGCGACCACCAGACTCCCGTCGGTCTGGGTGAAGATCCCAGGTTCTGCATTCTCTGTCGAGGTGTCACCAGCCGGGAGTTCGCCACGTTCGACCATGGACGCGATGAGCGTTGCGATCTCTTGCTGGACCGTCTCCTGTGCCGCGGGGTCACCCTGCGCGCCTTTGGCGAGGGCGACACGTATCGACGACGGGCTCTGATCGGCATCCAAAGCCTGGAGACCGTCAGGCGTCAGGTAGCCACTGACGCTGCGATGGGATCCGGCTGCGAGTCCTGAGACCCTCAGCTCCGCAGAGCCCTGGTCAACGACATCAGTCTCATCGTTGAAACGCTCCGTGGTGACCGGCAAAGTGTCACCCACTTCCAGAGCGTAGGACTCGGCGAAATCCTTCGCCAGCAGAATCTCGTCCTGGGACTCAGGCATCGACCCTTCGGCCAGATCGATCGTGGCTGTTGACGGAAGATCCCCCGCCAACAACACCAGGTTCGTGCCGGTCGCTGCACCCTCGAGGAAGACATAGCTCAGCGCTTCCGCCTCCGCGACGGCATCGAGTCCGTTGATCGCCTCGGCGATTATCTGATCCGGCCGCTGACCCAAGGCGGCATCGGCACCTTGTTGGCCGCTTGCGGCTCGGTCACCCCAGGTGAGCGCGCCGGCGTTGATCACCAGGTCGGCGCCAGCGGCGTCGGCCTCAGCCTGGGTTTCCATCGTGCGGTTGAAGGACCCGAGCAGAATCACCGCGCTGACGACGAAGGCCACGGAGATCACCACGGCAATACCAGCGGCCCATAGGCGCTTCCCACCGGAACGTAGATTAGCCCGCAACACAGGAACCCGGCTCATCGCTGCGGCCCCGCCTCGGTAACCCGGTCATGGCCTGAGGCAGACCCGGCCGATCCCGACGACGCCGCCTGGAGCATCGCTGCGGCCAGCTGCGGGGCGGACGGGTGGTGCAGTGTCTCCACCACGCGGCCGTCGGAGAGCAGCACGGTGCTGTCTGCCTGGGCTGCGGCGGTCGCATCGTGGGTCACCATGATCACGGTCTGGCCGAATTCATCGACCGCAGTACGCAGCAGGTCCAGCACTTCGGCTCCGGCAGTCTGATCCAGGTTCCCGGTAGGTTCATCGGCGAAGACCACTGCGGGGCGTGAGACCAACGCTCGTGCGACCGCGACCCGTTGCTGCTGACCACCGGAGAGCTCAAAGGGACGGTGACCGAGCCGATCTGCGAGCCCCAGCCGATCCACCACCTGATCGAAGAACTCGCTGTCGACATTGCGGCCACCGCTCAGAGAAGTGGGCAGCAGAATATTCTCTTCAGCAGTCATGGCCGGGACCAGGTTGTACGCCTGGAAGATGAAGCCGATGTTAGCTCGACGCACCAGCGTGAGCTGCTTCTCGGAAAGCCCCGCGAGACTCACTGGTCCACTTTCCGTGGCCAACGTGATCGTGCCTGAATCCGGGACATCGAGCCCCGCCAGCACGTGCATCAACGTCGACTTGCCCGAACCCGAGGGCCCCATGACTGCGGTGAAGCACCCAGCGGGGAAACTGACGCTCAGCTCCTGCAAAGGTTTCACGGCGGTGTCACCGTCACCATAGACCTTGGTCAGCGATTCGGCGCGCACGGCTTCGTGGACAGGGTTTGGGCTGTTCAGTGGTTTCATCACGCTCAACCCTAGAGATCAGTGCCTGCGGTGACATCGGAGCAGAGGATGATCCCCACCTCATCCCGCGGGACGAGTTCCGTGACCGCCTAAGGCCGCGAAAGTCGCTTGAGCCAAACTCCTTGACCTGATGCTTCCTTCACCCGGCGCGCGGAACTCACACTCTGCGTGCGCGATCGATCTCCCCATGAGGAGAACGGACTCACCGCACCTTGCTTCGCTGCTCCCTTAACCCGCTAGAACCTGCCGATCAGAAGCATATTTTCAGCTGAGGTAAACCTGACCATTGCTCATACTCTCGTCGATTATGATTCCCGGTAGTAGTGATGAGTAGCTATATCTTCTATGGGACGGCTCGCCGGTAGAAGTTGATCTGGGGGATGAGACAGACGATGTCTCGACTTCCATCACGCAGTGAGGTGGTTGAAAATGGCTCAGAAGGTAGAAGTGGTTCTAGTAGATGATCTCGACGGCAGTGAGGCGAAAGAGACCGTCGCCTTTGGTCTGGATGCTCGGTTCTATGAGATCGACCTCAGTGAAGAACACGCCAAAGAACTGCGCGAGACACTGAAGAAGTACGTCCGAAAGGGACGCGCGACCGCTCCACCTTCCCCACAGAACGAGGCCCGCCAAATTCGCGAGTGGGCCGTGAAGAACGGTCACAAGGTCTCCGCCAGAGGGCGTCTGCACCGCGACATTGTTGAGGCCTACCGCAACGCCAAGAAGCGCTAACTAGATAACCCTCTAGTCAACGCGGCGGCCCTGGAACAGAGCTTCTGTTCCAGGGCCGCTTGTTTGTGCCCACGAATTACTGGCGCGCCTCTGATGCTTCAACTATGACACCAGATCTCGAGATGCTCCCCTTCTTCGGTTCGACCGCTGCGAGCTTCCCAGCGGGTGCGACTTTGAAACTGAAGGCCCGGTGGGGGCACCTCGTTCTGGGCAGACCACCAGATGATGCTCTTTTCGGTCTTGAGACGCGACTGGCGCTGGATCCCCCTGGATCCAGCGCCAGTCAGTCCTCACCGACCCGGGCTGCCGATCAACCCGGGTCGCGTGGTGAGAACTACTCCCCTGCGTCCACCGTCCTGCGTCGTGATCGCATGAGGGCAACGATCCCGACAGTCAAGACCAACAGGGCAAGGGCAAGGATCCCAGCCATGGTGGTACCGGTGGTCGCCAGAGGTCCTTGATCCGACTGTTCTGCCTCCGGCAGCTCCAGTCGGTGATCATCTCCGCTACTCACGGGCTCTCCCGCCGGTGGTGTGCCGGTGGCCGTGGCGGTGTTATCCACGAACCCTGCACCCAGGTCACCGTCGGTCAGCGCGTAGCTGGCTTCGGCAGTCACTGTCTCACCTGGGGCGAGTACGCCTGCCTCGGAGGGCCATTCACCGTAGGTGATCTCGGAGAGTCCTTCGAGCTCGTCGGTGATGAACACCTCGCGCAGTGTGGTGTCACCGGTGTTGGTGACCTCGAACTGGTAGGTCGCTTCATCACCTTCGGACGCGGAGTCGGTGTCCTGGAGCGTCCCTGACTTCACCAGGGCGATACCAGGAGTCCCGGGAATGGGCTGCTGATGCTCATCCTCGTCGACCACGGGGTCCTCACCCTCGGGCGGGGTGCCCGTGACGCTGGCCTGGTTGTCGATCTGACCGGTAGCCAGGTCCGCCGCGGTGAGGTCGTAGACCGCCGTGGCGGTCACCGATTCACCTGGTGCCAGCACGAACTCTTCGTTGGGCCATCCGCCGTAGGTGACCTCAGAGAGGCCCTCCATCTCATCGGTGATGGACACCTCGCCCAGGGAGACGCTGCCAGTGTTGGTCACGATGAACGTGTACAGCATCTGATCCCCCGCGGCCGAGACTGCGCCGCGGTCGAGTTCACCGGTCTTGTCCAGAGAGATACCGGCCCCCGGAATCAGGGGCACGGTGACATCGTCTTCGTCCTGGACCGGCTCCTCAGACGGGGTGGTACCGGTCACGGTGGCAGTGTTCTCCACCTCTGCGGCGTCCACGTCGTCCTGGGTCAGCTGGTAGGTCGCCGTGGCGTCTACCGACTCACCCGGAGCCAGCGTGTTCTCCTCGTTCGGCCACTCGCCGAAGCTGACCTCGGAGAGCCCCTCGAGCTCATCGTCAATAGTCACGCCACTGAGGGTGACGTTGCCAGTGTTGGTGGCAGTGAAGGAGTAGGCCACCGTGTCACCGGCGGCACCTTCAACACCTTCGTTGAGCTGACCGGTCTTACTCAGTTCGATCATGCCCAGTTCAGGCAGCGGCTCCTCGTGAGTGCCCTCGTCGGTGACCGGCTCCCCGGAAGGCGGCGTGCCTTCCGCGGTGGCGGTGTTCTCGATGGACCCGGCGTCGATGTCGGCCTGGGTCAGCTCATAGCTGGCCGAGGCTGAGACCGTCTCGCCGGGAGCGAGAGTGAACTCCTCGTTCGGCCACTCACCGAAGCTGACCTCAGAGAGCCCATCGAGCTCATCGATCACAGTGACCTCAGTCAGTGTGGTGTTGCCGCTGTTGGCGATGATGAAGTCGTAGTTCATCGTGTCACCAGCAACACCAGTGGCGTCACGGTCCAGGGCGCCGGACTTCTCCATAGTGATGCCCGGTTCCTGCGGCACCTGCTGGGTGTGGTCATCCTGGTCATCAACGGGATCTCCCGCCGGTGGGGTGCCGGTGGTAGTCGCGGTGTTGTCCACCTGGCCACGATCGATGTCGGACTGGCTCAGCTCGTAGCTGGCCGAGGCTGACACCGTCTCGCCGGGAGCGAGGGTGAACTTCTCGTTCGGCCACTCTTCGAAGGTGATCTCCGAGAGCCCATCGAGCTCATCGGTCAGCGTGACGTCGGTGAGTGTGACGTTGCCGTCGTTGGTGATCTCGAAGGTGTAATCCACGACATCACCCGGCGCGCCGGCAGCGTCCTCCGGCAGCTGACCGTCCTTGACCACTGCGATTGAGGCATCGGGTTCCACCGGGTAGGTGACCTCGTCCTCATCCACGGGTGGCTCCGGGTCATTGACGTTATCCCCGGGAGGGGTGCCGGTGGTGGTGGCATCGTTGGTGATCTCACCAGCATTCACGTCAGCCTGGGTCAGCGTGTAGGTCGCCGTCGCGGTGACGGTCTCACCTGGGGCAAGCACACCGGCCTCTGTCGGCCATTCGCCGAAGGTGACCTCGGAGAGGCCTTCCATGTCATCGGTGAGGACCACGTCATTCAGTGTCACGGTACCGGTGTTGGTCACCTCGAAGGTGTAGGTGACCTCGTCTCCTGCAGCAGCAGCAGCGACGTCATCGGAGACGGTCTTGACCAGGCTGATCCCGGTGGTCGGCGGAACCGTGACGGTGGCAGTGTCCTCGTCGGTGACGGGGTCTTCCTCACCCGGCGGGGTCCCGGTGACGTCGGCAGTGTTGGTGACCTCACCGAGGTCCACGTCTGCTTGAGTCAACGGATAAGACGCCGTCGCGGAGACGCTCTCCCCTGGGGCGAGCACGCCGGCCTCGTTGGGCCATTCATCGAAGTTGATCTCGGCGACACCGTCGAGCATGTCATCGCTGAGTTCGATGCTGTTCAGGGTCGTGTTGCCGTTGTTGGTGATCAGGAACGTGTAGTCGACCAGATCACCTGCGGCGTTGGTGCCTTCGGGGTCCAGGGCGCCGATCTTGGCCAGCCCGATGCTGGGTTCGAAGGGAACGGTGATGTCCTCTTCGTCTTCATCGGTCACCGTGTTCTCGCCGCTGGGGGTTGTCCCTTCGACGGTGGCGGTGTTTTCGATGACCTGATTATCGACATCGGCCTGAGTGATTTCGTAGTCAGCTGTCGCGACGACCTGCTCACCCGGAGCAAGGACGAATTCTTCTCCAGGCCATTCGCCGTAGGTGATCTCGGAGACGCCATCGAGCATGTCGTCACTGAGAGCGATGCTGTTCAGCGTGACGTCGCCATTGTTGGTAATGGTGAACTGGTAGGTGAACTCGTCCCCGACCTCGCCCTCCGTGTCGTCGTCGAGCAGAGCGACCTTGGTGAGGTTGATGTTCGGGGCCCCGGTGGTGGGCACGATGTGATCATCGGTGTCGGTGACGTCCTCGCCATTGGGCGGGGTGCCAGCGACGGAGGCTTCGTTGTACACCTGGCCGGCATCCACATCAGCCTGGGTCAGCGTGTAAGGAGCAGTTGCCGTGACTGACTCACCCGGCGCCAGCGATCCGGGCTCGCCGGGCCATTCACCGAAGGTGAACTCGGCGTCTTCGCCGAGCAGCTCGTCCGTCAGGCGGAGGTCGGTGAGGCTGACGTTGCCGTCGTTGGTGATGGTGAATTCGTACCCAACGGTGTCACCGACGAGTCCTTCTGATTCGTCGGTGAGGCCGCCCTGTTTCTCGAGGATGATGGCGGGGTTCTGATCCACCGGGACGGTGTCCTCGGCTGTGTCGGTGGCTTCGCCACCATTCTGAGATACCCCGTAGGTGGTGGCCGTGTTGTTGACCTGGCCGGCGTTGATGTCGGCCTGGGTCAGCTCATAGCTGGCGCTGGCGGTAACAGACTCGCCGGGGGCGAGCACGAATTCCTCGGCTGGCCACTCATCGAAGCTAATCTCGGAAAGACCCTCAAGCACATCGCTGAGCGCGACGTCGTAAAGGGTGACGTTTCCGTCGTTGGTGATCTCAAAGTCATAGGCAACCGTCTCTCCCGGGACGCCGTCAGCGTCGTCGGGGAGCTGGCCGGACTTCGTCAGGGCGATGCTGGGGACACCGTCGATGGGGAGAGTGTTTTCGTCTTCGTCCGTGACCGGTGGCCCGTTGGGCGGGTTACCGGTGGTGCCGGCGTTGTTATAGACGAACCCGTTGTCCACATCGGTCTGAGTCAGCGAATAGGTGGCGGTCGCAGTGACACTCTCACCTACAGCGAGCTGTCCTGCTTCTGCCGGCCATTCACCGAAAGTGATCTCGGATAGTCCTTCGAGGTCATCGCTGATCGTGACATCGGTGAGGTCGACGTTGCCGGTGTTCTCGACCTCGAAGGTGTAGGTCATCTGATCGCCCGCGATACCTGCCGCGCCCTCAGACAGGGCCCCGGTCTTGGTGAGGCTGATCGCTGGAGTGTACTCAGGCAGCTCAACACGGTCGGGGTCTTCATCGTTGACTGGATCACCGGCAGGGGGCGTGCCGGTCACGAGGCCAAGGTTATCGACGTAGCCGCGGGCGACATCGTCCTCGGTCACCGTGTAGGTCGCAGTTGCGGAGACGGATTCTCCTTCACGCAGCACGAACTCTTCACTGGGCCATTCGCCGTAGGAGATCTCGGAGACCCCTGGGAGCTCATCGGTCAGGGAGATGACGGTCAGCGTCACGGCACCGGTGTTGGTCACCTCGAAGTCATAGGTGATCTCTTCACCGGCAACGCCGAGCGCCCCATCCTGCAGGGACCCAGTCTTGGTGACGTCGATGGTGGCGCAGTTCTCATTGATCAGATTGATCAGCGTTCCCTGCAGCGCGGCAAAGTCAGTCGGGTAGTAGTCCTGATCCAGCTGGGTACCGGTGACCTGGGGGATGTTCTCGTAGAACTCATCCAGACCAGCGCCCTGGAGGTTATCGATCAGCCCGACGCCGACGATACGCGTTCCCTGGGCTTTCAGAGAGTTCGCGCTGGTGACCGCGGCGTCGATGGTTGCCTGATTGGTGGAGTTACCAAGTCCGGATCGGTCGGGGCCATAGAACGTCGGGCTGCCGTCAGTGAGAAACAGTACGGAGTCGTAGAACTCTGGGGCGTCACGCAGGTCAGCGAACGCTTGATCCCAGTTTGTTCCGCCGGCGTTCCCGCCTGGCAGCGAGAGTCCGTTGATCTTGTCCTTCAGGACCTGACTGCCACCTGCGTCTGTGTTGGTCAGGCCGAGTGTCGCATTGTTAGCGCCCGCTGCTGGTCCTTCTGAGGCGAACGTGTGCACCGCGATGCTCACCGGGTACTCCGCGAGACCGTCGATCAAGTTGTTGAGCTGAGACTTCAACTGGTCCAGCTGTCCGTCCCCGACGGAGTTGGACAGGTCCACGCTCAGTGCAAGGTTCAGCTGTTCACACTGCTGGGGGAACTCAGGGTTCGGAGCGGCCGGCACCGTCGAAGGCACCGCCGTCGCCGGCGCGGCGCCGAGCAACGCAGTACCTAGAGCCAACGTGGCGGCAACGACGAACGTCACGATCCTGCGAGACCACCGTTGCACAGTGCTCACCATGGACAGACCGTCACCTGAGGCACGAGACCGTGCGTGGACGCGTTCAGACATAGAAGTATTCCTCGAGATTGACCAACACATGACGACGACCGCGTCCTGAATTGGTGTGAGCTCTGCAAGGGTGAACTCACCTCCATTGACTCGTTCATAGAACAAAGCCAAGTGGACAGGGCGGCCGTCCGACAGCGACATTATCAGGATAAAGACAGCTTTTAAATAGTTTCCGCACAGATTACTTCGACCAAATATGCCTGCTTAATATTCCACAATTTTTGGGTTATTTTGAGGGTTATTAACCGGGTGATGCAAGAAAATCGGTAACTCTCGAACTAACGCTGTGCTAGGTCCACCAAGAAACTTGTCGACACCTCGAATCGCGGGCAGGCCTGAATAGGATGGGCGCTTCTCTGGTTGTTCGAAGGCCGCGTGCCGACGCCCAGAGGCCTACCCACGCATCCTCCGACTGTGACGACGACCTAGCGTCTTTGGCTGGGGGTATCGAAGAGGGAGTCCTTGGACTCTGTCGTGTCGCACGGTTGGACATCCACTGGACACGTCAACTGAGTAAGTCAGCAACCTCGTCATATTTGCCACTGACATCGAGCATAAAATGCAGAATTCTGGGCTCAAATGTTCCAGCATGCGACACATTCGTGATGCCATTTCCCCCCTCAGTACTGTGTCGTCTAGTGTTCGTGCACAGTCTTCTATCAACCACTCGTGTTGTTTTTCGAGGACCGTTTGAAGGTCTTTACGACATGCTTATCCGTTCTCAGTCGTGATGTCTCACAGGCATACAACGGCACATCTGGAGGTCATCTTCTTGCCGTATTCACGCATGCTCGAGGAGTTGGCGAAGAATGCTCAGCATCCGACGTGGGAACGCTTCGCTACCACGATGGATGACGATGTCTCCGTGCTGATGGTTCATGCGCCCGACGGCATTGGGGCATCATGGTTTACCAACTCGTGGCGCCCGGGCGAAGACAGAAGAACGACCCACGTCCCCGCGGATTCGTATCCGCAGACGGCCTCGCAGCTGCAGCTGCCTGAATCACAGTCCGGCACAGAGACCGCGTCGGCCACTGTTCTTCTGTTGGAATCCGCTCGTTTCCGGTGGGAACTTCTCGCAGAAACCCAATGGCGAATGGCCAGCGCAGAGGACCTGCTCCTCAGTCCTGCGGAGATCGCCGAGCTCGTCTCCAGGATTCACGCACTTCAGGACTACGCTGCAATCAGCGAGACCTCTGCACTTGAACAGGCCCACCGCATTTATCGCGCGACAGGTGGGTGGCTGGAGCCTTCGCTGGTGTTGATCAATGACCCGGCCCACACCGTGCAAGCCCAAGAGATGGTGCTTCCGTTCGTCGCGCGCTGGGTAGAGCGCGTCGAGGCAGGCCAAGCGATCGCTATGGCGTCCTACCTGCCGACGATTACCGCGGCGTCCCTCGACGCTCTTTTCTCTGAAGTTTCCGACGAGGCAACCACCATCGAGGCGATGACGACCGCTGGCATCCTGCGGGAGGACTCGGAGGGTGAGTATTTCCTTCCCGAGATGATCCGTGGTGCTTTGCAACGGCTTATCCGCCAAGATGATCCGGTTGCTGCGGAAGAACTCACCGTCGCGGCGATGAAAACCACAACCAGGTCAGCGGGTGTGGAACTCGTTCTGGAACAAGCACATAGAAGGCGCAAGTGGCAGGCCTTTACCCACATCCTCGGGGAACGCTGGCCTGACTTGTTCACCTCTGATGCACGCAAGATCAATCAGCTGATCTCGCTGCTGCCACGCCGCGTCGTGGTGTCCGCCTTTGGAGATGTGGCCGGGGTCGCTCTACGAATGGCCATGGGCGCCGGCAGAGATCGCATGACCTTCCTCCTTCCCAGCACCGAGCCCCACTACCCCTCTGACCCCGTGGCCCGTCGATTGCGGGAAAAAAGCGAGAGACTCGCCGCCGATCCAGACGTCCAGGCACTGACGGTAGGTCTGCTCGAGACAGGACACCTACGGCTCGTCGGTCTCTACGCGCACTCCGATGAAGCCGCCGGACGTCTGCGCCAGACCCTGGACCAGGCCATGAGCCTGCGTCCAGTCAGGCCGCTGATGGCCAGCGTGGTCGAACTCCAGGCCGGCATGTCCCTCCATATAGGGGGCAGCTATCTTAAGGCCAAACATGCCTACGAGGCCGCTCTCTATTGGGCGGGTGGCGCCGAGAGCTTCTTCCAGCACGCCAACGCCACAGCAAATCTCGCACTGCTTGCCGCCCAAGGCGGGTACACCGCAGATGCCCGTCAGTGGCTGCACCAGCACGATGAAACGATCATCCATGTCGGATGGGGCAAGAATATGGTGGCCCGAGGCGCTGACCTCGCACGAGTGTTGATCGCTCTGACCGAGCTGGACCTCCCCACGGCGGACGACATGCTCAACACTTTGCCCTCTCAGCCCGATACCGACGAGCTATGGCCCGCACACGCCTACGCCATCGCCCTCAGGAACATCCTCGCCGGCAGAGCCCACGAGGCCGTAAACACGACAACGCGCATGCGCAAAGACCGTCCCTACGCGTCCCAGTCGGCACTGGCAGAACAACTCCTCAGTCTCGCGGACCACCTCGCGCTCCTGCACTCCCCCACTACGCAAGGTGCAGTCTCGCCGCGCGAAAGCGTGGGGGCTCACCAAAGCAGGTTCTTCGAAGTTCTGCACAAGCTTCTTCTCGGAGATTTCGACAGCGCACAGACGCTCCTGCAAGCGATTCCACTCACCGAGCTAGGACCTCGCTGGCGCAACATCACCGGAAGCCTCTACCCGTTGTTCGACCTGCATCCCCCGATACCGCAACCCGCCTCATTGGCGAAAGAAGTCTCGGAGGACTCCGCGGAGCTCCTCGACGTGGTCATCCCCTATCTCACCGGGGCACTCGAGGAGTCCGGGGACATCAACCTGCTCTCCACGGAACAACAACAACGGCTAGCCCAGCTCCCTCGTATTACTCTGCAACGAGCCGCTCGCCCACCACTCACCACCAGAGAACTCGAGATCCTCCACTTACTCAGACTCGGCAAAACCCGCCGAGACATCGCTGCACTCGAGCACCGCTCCGAGAACACGGTGAAGGCCCAGATACGCAGTCTCTACCAGAAGCTCGACGCCAATTCACTGGACGAAGCGTTGGATGCAGCACTGAAGTGGGGCTTCTAATGCATCGGCACCACTCCCCCGCGCAATGCTCTCAGGCGTATCCGGCTACTCTCAGCACACCGCGGCCCAGCCTTTGAAGAGACAGCTGAGGCCTGAGTCCCATGCACCACTACGAGCTAGAAGACTCGCAGTTTGTAGAGCTCCGCAATGGAGACCAGCGCTGGCGTATTGGAATCAATCGGGCTGGTCTTGGTCTCACGGAACTCCGCGCCCCCGAGCACCCTGACGCGGACCTCGCTTTGCCTTCGCGAATCTGACGGTAGCTTGGCGGAGCGCCCCGAGCTCTGTACCGGCGGTGACGTCGAAAGTAGGATTCGGTTATGGAAAGCGAGCCGAACGCAGCCTCAGCAGGGGCGACGCTGTCACCGGCCCTCGCTGCGGCTAGAGAGGCCTCGCAAGAGCTGTTGGACCGTCTCGATGAGGACCCTCGGACTCGCCTGCTCCTGGAAGCCGAGATGGCCGAGTATGCCCAAAGGGAGGCAGCCTGGCCGTCTGAGTCAGTTCGGAAGCACCGGCTCATCGCAGTCCGCCACGAGGGGAAGACCTTCTACCCTGCGTTCCAGATTGATCCAGTGCGTCGCGAGCCGCGGGAATGGGTCCCGGCCATGATCGGGCTGCTGAAGGAGGCGGAGTTGACGGGCCGATCGTTCGCCATGTGGGCGGCCAATTCGTGTCCCCGCTTCGGCGGGGCGATCCCCGCAGATCGTGCCGACGACCCTGACTTCCTCACCAAAGCCGCAGGAAGCTTGGCCGATATCTAACCTGGCGCCATACAGTCCTCTCGACGGTGAGGGCCGCTTGTACTATTCCCGGTCGAAGCTCTGAACCACCCCATATGCCGCGAAGAGCGACGATCCGCCAAACCCTTCTCGCGCTCGGGGGCGGAGAGCTCCCCATCCCCGACGATGCCGCTCATATTCGACCCGCTAGGTCGCACCGTAACCGAGCTCCTCGGTGCGGCACCTTTGACTAAGGCCTCAAACGTCGTCAGCCGCATTCTCGCTGCGGCACGGGCTCTCCCCACTCCCTCGGCGATCACTCGGTCTAGTCGAGCGCCCAGACTAATTCTCGTGCAAACTGCGAAGACCCCTCATCCGGCGAAGGTGTCTTCAACTATCGCTACCGCCGCGACCATGACTTCTTTCTCCCGCATATGGCTGATCGCCTCGATCGGCGAGATGTCCCCGAGCCATGGGTGAGCCCCGATGAACCACAGGCGGGCGGTGTGCTCACCTTCGGATTGTGAAACTGTCGTCCAGGCCCGATGCGCGAGTTCCAGGCGTTCCTGGGCTTCTGCTGTGGGGACGACCCCGTCGGTGCGCGCCCACGAGGAGCTGATCGTTCTATCGCGGTTTCCTGCCAGTACAGCAACCAAAGTTGGCCCAAGAGAGCTCCGGAGCTGACGGACAATCTCCCGAACGTTCAATTGACCCGGGTTCTCCGGTGCAATCATGGTTCCATTCTGTACTTCGGAGGCTGAAAAGTCTCCACTGCTCCTTCGCCCCATGCTGGACAGAACCCTTAAACTCTCCGCGAGCATAAGACGTAGGACTCCGCCTGAAGTGCCGGGAAGATCAGTCCCAGCCCGGCTGAGCCAGTCATGCTGGAGTGCATGAGCATCGAGAGGCGGCCTCTCAGGCCTGCCCGGGAGTCAACTGGTATATGCCACTGGTCTGTTGTCGTCGCGCCCGAACTCTTCAGGGTCAGGGAACCGCTTGCGTCACCGCTCGCTACGCTGCAGTTTCGATGGGTAGTTCGTCGTTCGAGGAAGTGACGTCGTCTATCCGTCGCTGCCCGTCCAGGTGTTTACAGACTGCGATTGGCCACACGTGCAGTGAACTTGGTACTGCAATCTAAGGCGCGGACCGCCCCTTCTCGGGCACGATGAGGAGCTCTTCGTGCGTCCCAGGACTTCAGTTCGAACGACGAACCCAGGGCGCACCGGGGCGCACGCGGAGAGCCGCCGACGCAGAATCCCCGGAATTGCGGGGCACACAAGGCGCACCTGACCCACTACGTACTACTACCAATATTCGCCACTTTACTACCCTGGCACCCGGGCCGGCTATCGCGCCTCAGAGCAAAAAGAGCCCCTCTCCAGAATGGGAGAGGGACTCTGATCAGCAGTTTTGCTGTTCTTCTGGGCTTATGCTGGGTCTCAATCAGCTCTGGTGTTCACAGAGCGGGCGACGGGAATCGAACCCGCGTCGTCTGCTTGGGAAGCAGAAGCTTTGCCATTAAGCTACGCCCGCATGTCGGTCGTGAGCACAGGGCTCAATGACCTGACTCGAGATTACCAGGTGCGCTGCAGCAGGGAGACCTCGACGGGCTGAACGTGGTTGCTGCTCCAGTCCGGTACTGCCGGAAAGCTAAAGTAGGGCCATGAGGCATCCCCGGTCCACACGCCGCCCCGGCCACACCCGCGTCTTTCCCATCACCCTGCGGACCCTGGCGGCCACCGCCGCCGCGGTGCCCACTCTCGCCGCCGCCTCGGTCGTGGCAGTGGACCTCGTCAAGCGCAGAGGTCGTAAACAGCGCAGGGCTCCACGGCCAGGGACCTTCCAGGCCCAGGCCGAGGAATCGCAGCTGAGCATCTACACCGATGGCGCCTCGCTGTATGACGACATGATCGCAGCCATCGATTCGGCCGAGCACTCCATCTTCATGGAGACCTACATCTGGAAGAACGACGAGGTCGGACAGCGCTTCATCGACGCATTCAATGCGGCGGCCCGTCGCGGGGTCGATACCTATGTGATCTACGACGGCTTCGCGAACCTCGTGGTGCCCAGCGCCTTCTATCGCCAGCTGGAGGATTCCGTCCATGTCTTCCGGCTGCCGGCAGTGGGCAGGAAGGTCTGGAAGGGACCGCTGCGCTATACCGGAATGAATCACTCCAAGGTCCTGGTGGTCGATGACACGACCGGGTTCGTGGGTGGATACAACATCGGCTCCCTCTTCGCCCGCGAGTGGCGAGACACCCATCTGCGCGAGGTGGGCCCGGCAGCCTGGGGTCTGCGCCAGACGATCGCACGGAAGTGGAATGAGGACCGGCCAGCCGAGGAGCAGGTCCCCTGGATTCCGCCGACCAGCTGGGACCCCACCGTCCGAGTGGCGGCGAACCTGCCCGTGGACCTGGTGTATCCCATTCGGAACATGTACCTCAAGGCGATCGAGCGGTCCCAGCACCACGTCTGGATCTCTACCCCGTACTTCATTCCCGACCAGCAGATCCTGCGGGCTCTGAAGCGGGCAGCGGAGCGGGGCGTGGATGTGCGCGTGATGGTGCCGAAGGCCTCGAACCACGTGCTCGGCGACTGGGTCTCGCGAGGATTCTACGGAGCGATGCTGGACTCTGGAATCACGATCCTGCTCTACGCCACATCTATGATGCACTCCAAGACCGCCACGATCGATGGTCAGTGGTCCACTGTGGGCACAGCCAATATCGACAGACTCTCGCTGTCTTTCAACTACGAATCCAATGTGGAGATCATTGATCCCGGGTTCGCCGCTGAGATGGAGAAGGTCTTCCACAGCGACGCCGAGCACTGTGAGGTTGTGGACCCCCACGCCTGGCGTGATCGCAACCCCATGGCGCGGGTGACCGAGTTCGCACTGATCCCCTTCCGACCGGTGCTCTGAGCCTTCGAGCACCGGAGGCAGCGCAGCTCAGACGCGCCGCGCATCAGAGCGACAGCGGAGCGGGGCCTCAGCGATCCAGTGCGACTCCGATGACCCGCACCTTGATATCCGCGGCTGCACCCGTCCGCTCCCGGAACAGGGAGGTGACTCCTGCGTGGACATCATCGACGACATCCCCTGCGGGTCGGGAACCGTCCGTGTAGAGATCCACGTAGACGCTGATTGCTGATCCCTCGGTCACGATGTCAACTCCAGTGGCCGTCCTGGACTCGCCACCGAAGAGGCGCTGGGCCGTGGCGGTGAGGACCTGGCGGAAACTCGGCACCAGTCGAGCCACCCCCGGGAGATCGGAGACCAGGTCCACCACGGAGATCTCAAGCTCCTCCCGCTGCTGCGGCAGCTGATTCTCATTCATCGTGAACATCCTCCACCATCAGATCCACGCTGCCCGCCTTCACACCGACGATGAGCTGCATGCGTCGGGCTATTCGTTCGCGCAGGCGCGAGGAGAATTCTCTCGGGGAGCTCCCGGCGGCCATGGTCAGCGTGACCTGGAGGTCCAACGGTCGACCGGGCGCGCTTTCGGAGGTGATCCTCACGCGCCGAGCGCGCAGCCCAGGCTCCTCATCCACGGCGGCCCGAACCTGGGCCCGCAGCGAGGAGGTCGTCATGGAGTAGGGAAGACCGGCAGAGGAGAACAGCGCCGTGCTGGGACCCCGCGCTGCCTCGTCTTCCACGATGTTCATGATGCGGGCCTTGAGTCCACTGACCTCGCGCTCCTGGCTGGCCTCGGTGCGCCGATAGTCATCGACGACGCTGCGCAGCCGGTTATAGCTCTCCAGCGTCTCCGCCTCGCTGAGATCGCTGAAGACGTCATCTTCCACGGGATCCTGTTGCGGGCCTGAAGGCGGCGGTGTCATGCCCATGCTTTCATTCCCTCCACGATGGCGATGCGTGCACGATGGATGCGTCCCCGAACACTTCCCTCGGTCAGTCGAAGGACCTCGGCGATCTCCGCGTAGGACTGCCCCTCCACCTCATAGAGCAGCCAGACGAGTCGCTGTTCAGGCGGCAGGGTGGCAAGGACCCGGTCGAGCTCGTCGACCGCCGCCGAGGCCTCAGCGCGATGCTCGACCGAGGCACCCGTTGCTGATTGTTCCACCATGTCTGCCGGATCAACAGTGTCAGTTCGGCGGACCTGTTTCCGACGGAGGAAGTCCAGACAGCCGTTGCTGGCCAGGCGGAAGATCCAGGCTTTGAATGCGGCGGGGTCCTGGAGGGAGTCTAGTCTGCGCCACGTGGTCAGGAACGTGTCCTGGACGATGTCCTCGGCGTCGGCGTTTTGGTGGAGCATGCGGATGCACAGACCGAGGAGTCGGGATTCGTAGCGGTCGACCAGCTGCTCGAAGGCGGCAAGATCACCATCCTGGGCACGTGCAACAAGGGTGACCTCATCGGCACCTGGCGGGGGGGCCGCGTCGCCGGCGGCCTGGCGTGACATGGGCTCATCGTACACAGGGCTGCGGGAAGATCAGCGCCGGTCTCAGCGTTGAACATGTCGGTGCCACATCGGGCGCCGTTGACCACTGGCCATGATGCGCCTGCCGGCGCCGAACCAACCAGCACGAGGAGCACCTATGCCGACGGCTACCGCTACCGTGGATCGCGAGACGATGCATCAACTCTTCGAGGGTCGGCGCACGACGAACCTCTTCTCCGAAGGCGAGGTCGATCTGGATCTCATCGAGCGGGCGTACGCGGACGCGCGCTGGGCGCCGACCTCGATGAACTGCCAGCCGCTGCGCCTGACCGTGCTCAAGCCCGGCCCCCGGCGTGACGCCGTCGTCGAACACTTCAAAGGCGACAACGGGCAGAAGACGTCTGCTGCACCGATGACCGTGGTGGTGGCCTTCGACCCGAACTGGCACGAGCACATGCCGACACTCTTTCCCCACGTGGAGGGGTTGCGCGAGAAGTTCGCCGAACGGCTCGAGTTCCGCGAGAAGATGGGCCGCGACAACGCCTTTCTCCAGGCCGGATACTTCATCCTGGCGCTGCGCGCCCACGGGCTCGACGTCGGCCCCATGGCTGGCCTGGACGCACCCGGCGTTGACTCCGAGGTGCACACCGAGACCGGATGGAAGACGCTGATGGTGCTCAACGTCGGCCACGGACCCAGCGAGGACGAGAATGCGCAGTACCCACGCGGTCCGCGCTTTGATTTCAACGAGGCCGCCCAGGTTCTCTGAGATCCCGAGATTCGACAGGTCGCTGGGGGCGTGAGAACGTGACATCAGCGGCAACGACGAAGTACTGAGCAAGAAGGAGCATCATGATGACCGAGAACTCACCACAGATCACCGGCAAGACCATCGCACTCCTGGTCACCGACGGCGTGGAGCTTCCAGAGCTCACCGAGCCGATCGCGGCCATCACGGCAGCGGGCGGCACCGCCACGATCGTGTCCCCCAACGAGAAGTCGCTGCAGGCCATGGAAGGCGATTGGAAGCACTCTGATCACTTCGACGTCGACGTGCAGCTGAGCTCGGCTGCGGCGAGCGACTACGACGGACTGGTCCTTCCCGGCGGCACGCTCAACGCGGACAGCATTCGCATCAACGAGGATGCGCAGAAGTTCGTCTCTGCGTTCTTCGCGGCGAAGAAGCCGGTCGCGGCCATCTGCCACGGCCTGTGGATCCTCACCGAGGTGGATCAGGTCAAGGGCCGTCGCGTGACGAGCTTCCCCTCCCTGAAGACCGATCTGCGCAACTCCGGCGCCGAGTGGGTCGACGAGTCCGCCGTGGTCAGCGACGGACTGGTCACCTCCCGGACTCCGGATGATCTGGACGACTTCAACCACGCGTTCCTCACGCTGGTCGCCCAGGGCTGATACCCCGCGCCTCGACGAGAAGCGGCCAGGACCTGCAACGGGTCCTGGCCGCTTCTGCGTCACCAGGCGCGGCGAGGTTGGTGGAGGTGCCCTAATCTGGAGTCATGACTGACAATGAGCCCATGGCTGAGACTCCGCACCCCAAGCACCTCGGGCGTATGCGGCGGGAGCGGCTGATCGCCTCCCGTCTCTACGTATGCACCGACCTGCAGCGATTCATCACTCGCCCCGAGGCCGGGCCTGTGGATGAGCTGGACTTCGACGCACTGCGCGAGTTCTTCGTGGCGTCCTACACCGGGGGTGTGGACATCATCCAGGTCCGCGACAAGCACGTGACAGTTCAGACCGAGATCGCCGCGCTGGTCCTGCTGCGTCAGGTCGCCGACGAGTTTGGCGGACTCTCCGCAGCCAATGATCGCGCCGACGTCGCTGCGATCACCGGGGTCGACGTCTTCCATGTGGGACAGGACGATCTCTCCACGGAGGAGGCGCGGCTGGTGCTGGGCGACGACGTCGTCATCGGGCGGTCCTGCCAGACCATCGAGCAGGTGCGCGAAGCAGATTCAGACATCGGGCTGGACTATTTCTGCACCGGTCCGATCTGGGAGACCCCGACCAAACCCGGACGCGCCGCCGTCGGTCTCGAGCTGCCGACACAGGCTGCGGCTCTGGAGAGCGCGAAGGCCTTCTTCGCGATCGGTGGGATCGACCAGACCAACATCGCCGAGGTCACCGCGGCCGGCGCCGACCGCGTGGTGGTTGTCCGCGCCGTGACCCAGGCTTCTGACCCTGCCGCGAGCGCCCGGGCGCTGCGCGAGCAGCTCCCCGCCTAGGGTCCTTGGGGTTCGTCTTCTTCGCACTGGTCTTGGGCTCAGCGGCCGTGGTGATCTCACTGCGGCCGCTGCCCGCCTTGCGGCCGCGGGCCACGCCGATGAACTCCTGAATCACCGGGCCGTCTGCGTCACGCAGCCAGGCCAGCCCGACGTCGTAGCCCGGAAGGTCCTCGACCTGGCGGATGACCACATCGCGGCGCGAGAGCATCCGCGCCACCGAGTGCGGCAGGATCAGCAGTCCCGCTCCGGAGGCCACGACTTCCAGCGCCATGCGCTCCCCCGCGGCCAGGTCAGGGCCCAGCTTCGGGGTGTGAACGTCTTCCCTGCCGGTTGAGTCGCCGGCGTCAGCACCAGCGGGCCTTTCAGCCCCATCAGCGCTGCCGGCGTCGAGAGCTGCGGCCTCTTCCAGCATCTCCTTCGCGTCGAAGAACGGCTCGGCAGCGATCTCCTCCCAGTTCACAGACTCTTCGGCGGCCGCGACCCAGTGGTCTCGGGCGGCGCACACCACAGGGTCCTCGCGGTAGAGCCACACGCGGTGCAGGTCATCTCCGGTGTTCGCCTCCTCCTCGGCGGGAAAGCGGATGTAGCCGACGTCGATCGTCCTGGCACGCAGCCGCTCCAGCTGACCTGCCTCATCGAAGAGGTCCACGCTCAGCGCGAAGTCCGGATAGCGCTCCCGCCAGCGGCCCACCCACTTATCCGGAGTCGCCCCGGGGATGGCACCCAGTCGCAGGCTGCGCGCCGGTTCGGGCTCTGCCGAGTCTGCCGGAGCAGAGGTCTCAGACAACGGTGTCCCGCAGGAACGTCACCGCGCGGTCCCAGGCCAGCTGGGCCTTCTCTGGATCGTAGGTCCCGATGAGGTTCTCGTCGTTGTGGAAGGCATGGCCGGCGTCGTAGTAGAAGTAGGTGACCTCAGCGCCGGACTCCGCGCGGATCTGCTCCTCCTGCTCGCGGGCCTTCTCCACGGGGTAGTTCTGATCCTGTTCGGCATAGTGTCCCTGCACTGCCGCGGTGAGACCGGTGAAGCTGGAGGGAATACCCTGGCCCACGCCGTAGAACGGCACTGCAGCGGAGACCTTGTCGCCCTGCTGAGCGGCCATGGCGAGCACGAATCCGCCACCCATGCAGAATCCGATGGCGCCCACGGTCTTGGAGGTCACCGAGTCCAGGCCCAGCAGGTAGTCGGTGGCTCCCGCCAGCAGCTGCGCGCCCTTCTCGGCGGGAAGCTGAGACATCATCTCGCCGGCCTCTTCGCCGTCGTGGGTGATCCGACCCCCATAGAGGTCCGGGGCCAGCGCCACGAAACCGGCTGCGGAGAGTCGATCGGCGATGTCCTTGATGTGGTCGGTGAGCCCCCACCACTCCTGGATGACGATGACGCCTGGCCCGGAGCCGCTCTCGGGGACCGCCAGGTAGCCGTGGCCCGTGCTCGGACCCTCGGCGGAGGGGTTGATCGCGAAGGTGGTGTTCTGGTGTGGGGTCTGTTCACTCATGTCCCGACTCTAACGAATCGGCGCCGCACCACAACCACCTGGTCGGCTGCACGGTCAGCTAGGTTGAAGGGATGAGCCGACACCGCAATGCCGTCAACGCCCTGCTGTTCTTCGCCCCCATCGGGGTCGTGCTCTCGGCCATCCCACAGGCTCCCGATTTCGCGCCGGTGCTCGGATGGGCACTCACCCTGGGCATGCTTCTGGCGGCGCTGCTCCTCGCGCTGCGTGGGCGCCGCGCAGATGCTGCGGCGGAGGCAGAAGCCGAACCAGGTGACGCTGTCGACCTCGAACAAACCGCTGCTCCGACCTCCGAGCCAAGCGCCGCGGCCGAGGATCTCAGCCGATGAGTCGGTTGACGTTCTCGATCGAAAGCCCGTGGCCGGTCACCAGCGCCGAGGCCCCGAGGATGCCTGCCTGACCACGGGTCTGCGTGCCGAGGATGCGCAGATGCTGCGTGGCCAGCGGAAGGGACCGTGAATACACCGCCTCTCGGATCCCCGCCAGGAAGTGCTCCCCCGCCGTGGAGACGACACCGCCGATCACGATGACCGACGGATTCAGCAGGTTCACGCAGCTGGCCAGCACTGACCCGACGTCGCGACCGGCCTGACGCACCGTGCGCAGCGCCTCCAGGTCACCGGAGCGGACGAGCTCGAGCAGGGCTGCATGATGTGGGACGTCGAATCCGCTGGCCCGAAGCTGCGCGGCCACCGCCGGACCGGAGGCCACAGCCTCAAGGCAGCCGGTGTTGCCGCAGGTGCACGGCGTCTCATTGCCGTCCGGGATGGCGATATGACCCAGGTCCCCGGCCGCTCCCTGGGCGCCGTGCTGCAGCCGGCCATCGCTGATGATCCCGGCACCGATGCCGGTGGCGACCTTGACGAACATCATGTTCGAGACATCGGGATACTTGACGGCGTGTTCACCCAGCGCCATGGCGTTGACATCGTTGTCCACCAGAATCGGCACGGGAAACCACTGACGCAGATGTCCCGGGATGTCGAAGTGATCCCATCCCGGCATGATCGGCGGACTGGTCAGTCGCCCGGTGGCGAATTCCACCGGACCCGGTACGCCGACTCCGACCCCCAGCAGATCGGCGGGCGTGCGCCCCGCCTCGCTGAGCAGCTCCGAAGCGATTCTGCCGACGGCATCCAGCACTGCCACCGGCCCCTGGGTGATGTCGAGCTCCTGCTCCCGCTCAGCGATCACGCGCGTAGACAGGTCCGTGACGGCGATCCGCGCGTGTGTTCCGCCGAGGTCCACAGCCAGCACTGAACGAGCCTCCGGGTTGAAGGCAAAGGTGCTCGGCGGACGGCCCCCGGTGGATGTGGTCTCTCCCGCGGGGGCGATCAGCGACGAGGCCAGCAGCTCTTCGACCCGAGCGGAGATGGTCGAGCGCGCGAAGCCAGTCATCTCTGCCAGATCAGCGCGTGTACGCGGAACACCGTCGCGCAGAAGCTGGAACAGCGCCCCTGCACTGTTCGGCAGGTTGTTTCCTGCGGATGCCGCAGTTGCGCTGTTCTGCTCTTCAATCACGGACACGTACACCATGGCCCAAGTAAACCACCCTGACTTCTGTATGTGGAATATCAGAAGTTTTCAAAGTTTCTGCGACTTTTGATTGACTATCGACAGAAGTGCTTCTAGATTGTGAGCATGGTCACACAAAGCAGTGGTAACCAGCTTTTGAGCATGCGAGACATCGTCAAGCACTTTCCCGGCGCCAAGGCCCTGGACGGCGTCGACCTCGATATCCGTGCCGGCGAGGTCCACTGCCTGCTGGGCCAGAACGGCGCCGGCAAGTCGACTCTGATCAAGGTCCTCGCCGGAGCACACCAGCCCACTTCCGGGGAGATCAGCTGGAAGGGCGAGCCGGTCACCATTCCCACCACGATGGCGGCGCTGCAAATGGGCATCGCCACGATGTACCAGGAGCTCGACGTCGTCGACGGCCTCAGCGTCGCGGAGAACATCTTCCTCGGCCATGAGCTCAGTTCCGCCGGGGTGCTGCACCGCTCCACCGCCCTCGAACAGACGCGTGAGCTGCTGAAACGGCTCGGTCACCCCGAGATTCCGCCGCAGCGCGAGGTGGGACGCCTCTCTGCGGCGGGAAAGCAGATCGTCTCGATGGCTCGTGCACTCTCTCATGAGGCGCAGCTGATCATCATGGACGAACCCTCGGCAGTGCTTGACCCCGAAGAGGTCGAGAACCTGTTCAGGGTCGTCCGCTCGCTGCGAGACCAGGGGGTGGCGGTCGTCTACATCTCGCATCGACTCGACGAGATCCGGCAGATCGGCGACCGCATCACGGTGCTCAAAGATGGACGCACGGTGGCCACCAGTCTCACCGTCACGGATACGCCCACAAGAGAACTCATCTCGCTGATGACCGGGCACGAGGTGACCACGGACTTCGGTGGCGTCGCCAGCGGACCGATCAGTTCCGAGCCGCTGCTGGAAGTCGGCGGGCTCGCCATCGACGGCCTCTTCGAACCGGTCTCCTTCGACGTCCGTCCCGGCGAGATCGTCGGACTCGCCGGACTCGTCGGCGCCGGTCGGTCGGAGATTCTCGAGACAGTCTACGGAGCTCGCCGGGCCACCGCTGGCGAGGTGCGGATCAAGGGCAAGAAGCTGCGCCGAGGCTCCATCGCAAGTGCCGTGGACCACGGGGTGGGCCTGGCACCTGAAGAGCGCAAGAGCCAGGGCCTGCTGCTGGACCAGCCCATCTATCGCAACATCACGCTCTCCACCTTCGCTCGCTTCGCCAGATCCGGGCTGCTCAACGAAAAGGCCGAGCGCGCGGCGGCCAAGAAGCAGGCCGAGTCGCTGCACCTCTCCCCTGCTGACGTGGCGCCGAACATCCGCACACTCTCCGGAGGCAACCAGCAGAAGGCGATGCTGGCGCGCTGGCTGGTCCATGGGTGCGACGTGCTGCTGCTGGATGAACCGACCCGCGGCGTCGACGTCGGCGCTCGGGCAGAGATCTACAGCCTGGTGCGGGAACTGAGCCGGCAGGGAACCGCCGTGCTGATGGTCTCGAGCGAGATCGAGGAGGTCCTGGGGCTCGCCGACCGGGTCCTCGTCGTCGCCGATGGCCGCGTCGTCCACACCGGCCCCTCCAAAGACATCGACGAACACCGGGTGCTTGATCTGGTCATGGAAGGAGCTCACACATGAGTGAGACAACAGCTACAGGGGCCCACACCGGTGCCGACACCCCGGACCGCGATCCGAGACCTGAGAAGAGCAAGCCCAAGAAGGCCGTCCCGGGATCGAACCTCAGCCTCGGGCACAGCCTCGGTCTGATCCTCGCTCTGGGGGCCCTGGTGGTCCTGGGCGTCATCACCGGCGGGGACCGCTTCCTGAGCGTGGACAATCTCATGGTCATCCTGCAACAGGCGGCGGTGATCGGAGTCATCAGCATCGGTGTGACCTTCGTGATCACCTCCGGGGGCATCGATCTCTCGGTGGGCTCCGTCATGGGGCTCGCCACCATTTGGGCGTCGACGCTGGGCACTCAGGCCATTGCCACGGATGTCCACTGGATCATCATGGTCTTCACCGCCATGGGTGTCGGTGCTGCCGCAGGGCTGTTGAACGGCCTCGTCATCGCCTACGGACGCGTCGTGCCCTTCATCGCGACGCTCGCCATGCTCGTCGCCGCCCGCGGGTTCGCCGAGCTCATCTCGGACCGCCAGACCCAGATCGTCGACGTCCCGGGCTTCCTGAGCTTCTTCCGCAGGGACATCCTCGGGATGCCCGTCATCGTCTGGATGTTCCTGCTCGTCGCCGCGGCAGGCTGGTTCCTGCTGAACCGCACGACCTTCGGCCGCCGCACCATCGCTGTCGGCGGCAACCCAGAGGCCGCCCGGCTGGCCGGCATCAAGGTGAAGCGACACCTGGTGCTGGTGTACAGCCTCGCCGGACTCTGCGCAGGCATCGCGGCCGTGATGATGCTGAGCCGGACCACCTCCGGCTCCTCGGCCCACGGCTACCTCTACGAGCTGGACGCGATCGCCGCCGTCGTCGTCGGTGGCACGCTGCTGGCCGGCGGCCGCGGCACCATCTTCGGCACCGTCCTGGGCGTGCTGGTCTTCCAGGTCCTGACCAACGTCTTCGTCATCAACAACCTCGACTCCTCGGTCCAGGCGGTGGTCAAGGGAGCCATCATCGTCGGAGCCGTGCTGCTGCAGCAGCGCTTCTCCAGCCACAGCCGAACCTGACGACTCACCAGATCTCCCAAATCAACCCACTCGCACAGCTGAATCACCACTCATCAGGAGGAATCATGTCTCGCATCACCCCGCGCTACCTCTCGGCCGCCGCACTCGTCTCCGTCACGCTGCTGATCAGCGGCTGCCTCTCGAACGATCCCGAGGAGGTGGAGTCCGAGGACGACGGCGGGGCTGCCGCCGCCGTGCCTGCCGGTGAGAACTCCGAGCCAGGCGAAGACGTCGTCATCGGATTCTCCGGACCCGCCGCCGGACACGGCTGGATCGGTGCCATCACCGAAGGCGCCCAGGCCCAGGGCGACGAGTTCGAGGACGTGGATCTGCGTGTCTCCGAAGGCACCGATGACGTCAACCAGCAGATCAGCCAGATCGAACAGTTCATCAATGATGAAGTCGACGCCATCGTGGTCCTGCCCTTCGACGGCGCGGCGCTGACCGAGATCGCCATCGAGGCGATGGAGGCCGGCATTCCCGTGGTCAACGTCGACCGCGAATTCTCCAGCCCGTTCGCCGCCCGCACGACCATCCTCGGAGACAACTACGGCATGGGCGTCTCAGCCGGCGAATACATCTGTGAGCAGCTCGGTGACGATCCCGACGCCGTGGTCGCGGAGATCGCGGGCATCGACTCGCTGCCGCTGACTCAGGACCGCAGCGACGGGTTCGAAGAAGCCCTCAGCGACTGCGGGCTCGACGTCGACAACCGGGTCGCCGCCGACTTCACGGTCGCCGGCGGTGAGAGTGCCGCAGCCAACCTGCTGCAGGCAGCCCCGGAGATCGATGCCATCTGGAACCACGATGACGATCAGGGCGTCGGAGTCCTCGCCGCCATCGAGAATGCCGGCCGCGACGAGTTCTTCATGGTCGGAGGGGCCGGTTCGGCAAATATGATGCGCGAGATCGAATCCGGTGACTCCGTGGTCGAGGCCACCGTCGTCTACCCGGCGACGCAGGCCGCCGACGGCGTGCGACTGGCTCGTCTGCTCGCGCAGGACCGGGCCATGGGAGACCTGGTCCAGATCGAGGTTCCTCGGGAGATCCAACTCTTCGCCCCGGTCGTGACCGCCGACAACGTCGACCAGTATCTGCCCAACGCGTTCGAGTCCTGAGAGGGGCCATCATGGCAGAGCGAGCGAAGCCGCGCCTCGGCGTGGCCATGATCGGCCACGCCTTCATGGGACGCACCCACTCCCACGCCTGGCGGTCTGCACCACGGTTCTTCGACCTCCCGCTGGAGCCGGAGATGAAAGTCCTGGTGGGGCGTGACCAGCCCAGGGCCGAGGCCGCGGCCTCGACGCTGGGCTGGGCGGAGGTCTCCACGGACTGGCGAGCGGTGCTCGAGCGGGAGGACGTGCACCTGATCGACATCTGCACTCCGGGAGACACCCATGCCGAGATCGCCGAGGCAGCCCTCGACGCAGGAAAGCACGTCCTGGTCGAGAAACCGATGGCGAACTCGGTCGCGGAGGCCGAACGGATGCACGCCGCGGCCCAGCGCGCACGGCCGCAAGGTGTCCACGCCATGGTCGGCTTCACTTACCGCCGCGTGCCGGCCCTGCAGCTGGCACGCGAACTCATCCTCGAAGGCAGGATTGGTGAGGTCCGGCAGGTTCGCGCCCAGTACCTGCAGGACTGGCTCGCGGATGACGCGGTCCCACTGTCCTGGAGGCTGGACAAGGAACGTGCCGGGTCGGGCGCCCTGGGCGATATCGGGGCGCACATCGTGGATCTGACGTACTTCCTCACCGGCCAGCGCTTCGCCGGGGTCTCCGGACTGCTCGACACGATCGTGGCCGAGCGCCCGGTGGCCGAGCAGGCAGGTGCCGGACTCTCCAATGGCGTCGCCGGAGCAGAGCGGGGCCCGGTGACCGTCGACGACGCGGCGCTGGTCACCGGTCGGCTCGAATCAGGTGCCCCGGTGATCCTCGAAGCGTCCCGCTTCGCCTGGGGTCGCAAGAACGCGATGCGCATCGAGATCTCCGGATCCCGGGGAGCCCTCTGCTTCGACTTCGAGGAGATGAACGTCCTTCACCACTACGACGCCACCACCTCGGCTCGCACAGCGGGCTTCACCCGAATCCTTGCCACCGAACCGGACCACCCCTTCGTGGACGCCTGGTGGCCGCCCGGCCACGGCCTCGGCTACGAGCATGGG
Source organism: Nesterenkonia halotolerans (assembly GCF_014874065.1). Lineage (NCBI taxonomy): Bacteria > Bacillati > Actinomycetota > Actinomycetes > Micrococcales > Micrococcaceae > Nesterenkonia > Nesterenkonia halotolerans. The sequence continues at coordinate 1,860,684 of NZ_JADBEE010000001.1, forward strand.
TTCACCCATCAGATCGTCGACCTGGTGCGGGCGATCGCGGCCGACGAGGACCCGCGGCCATCCTTCGAGGACGGCCTCCATGTCCAGCGTGTGCTGGATGCCATCACGCGCTCCAGCGGCGCAGCCAATCAGTGGACCGTAGTCCACGAATTCGAGCGGAGTTGAGAACATGACACGACCAGTCACGCTGTTCACCGGACAGTGGGCCGACCTGCCCTTCGAAGAAGTCGCCCGTCTCGCCGGAGAATGGGGCTACGACGGATTGGAGATCGCCTGCTGGGGAGACCACCTGGACCCCGCCCGGGCCGCGGAGGATGACGCCTATGTCCAGAACCGTCTGGACATCATGGAGAAGAACGGCCTGAAGGTCTACACCATCGCGAATCACCTCAAGGGCCAGGCCGTCTGTGACGATCCCATCGACGCCAGACACCGTGACATCCTGCCGGACCACATCTGGGGCGACGGTGATGCTGAAGGCGTGCGCCAGCGCGCGGCCGAGGAGTTGAAGCTGACCGCCCGCGCTGCGGCACGGCTGGGAGTCAAGACCGTCACGGGCTTCACCGGCTCCGCCATCTGGAAGTACGTGGCGATGTTCCCTCCGGTCTCCGAAGAGCTGGTGGAGGCCGGCTATCGGGACTTCGCCGACCGCTGGAATCCGATCCTCGACGTCTTCGACGAGGTCGGGGTGCGGTTTGCTCACGAGGTGCATCCCTCTGAGATCGCCTACGACTACTGGACGACCCAGCGCACCCTAGAGGCCATTGGGCACCGCGAGGCCTTCGGCCTAAACTGGGACCCCTCGCATATGGTCTGGCAGGATCTCGACCCGGTGGGCTTCCTCTGGGACTACCAGGACCGGATCTATCACGTGCACTGCAAGGACACGAAGAAGCGGCTCAACAACGGACGCAACGGGCGGATGGGATCCCACCTGGCGTGGGCCGATCCGCGGCGAGGCTGGGACTTCATCTCCACCGGGCGCGGAGACGTGCCCTGGGAGGACGCCTTCCGGATGCTCAACGCCATCGGGTACACCGGTCCGCTCTCCGTGGAGTGGGAGGACGCCGGCATGGACCGGCTCATCGGCGCACCTCAGGCCCTCGAGTTCGTCCGGGCCAACGCGTTCGACCCGTCTGAGGCAGCGTTCGACGCCGCCTTCTCCTCTCACTCCTGACTGAGGCGGGGACGTGCAGCTGCGCGGCAGATGAGCAAGAGTCCGGTACATGGACCATCATGAGGAGACCGAGAAGAAGATCTCACTGACAGGTTCTGTCGCGCTGGGCACCGGGGTGATGATCGGGGTGGGAAGCTTCGCCCTGATCGGCCAGGTCGCCGAGCTGGCCGGCGGGTGGGTCCCCTGGGCACTCCTCGCCGGCGCCGTCGTCGTCGGGTTCAGCTCGGACGCACCTTCGGCACCTACCTGCTGCGCCCCTTCGGGATGCAGGGCTCTGCGCTCCTAGTCCCGGTGTTGGCCGTGGCCGTCATCGCGGCGGCGGCGCTGGTGAACCTCGTGGGCAACAGGTGGGTGGAACGTTCTGCCACCGCCACGGCCGCAATCAAGATCATCGGCATCGCGGCGCTGGCGATCGCGGGTCTGCTGGCCGCAGGGGCCTCCTCGCTGGGCCAGCTGGTCTCCACCTCGCAGAGTGCCGCTCCTGAGCAGGGGTGGATGGGCTTCCTCGCCGGGATCACTCTGTGCATCCTGGCCTATAAGGGTTTCACCACGCTCACCAATCAGGGTGTCGATCTGAAAGCCCCGAAGCGCAATCTCGGGCGATCCATCGTCATCTCCATCGTGCTGTGCACGGTGTTGTATCTGCTGATCACGGTGGCCGTCACCAGCAGCCTGAGCGTCTCCGAGATCATCGAGGCCCGGGACTACGCGCTGGCCGAGGCCGCGGAACCACTGTTCGGCTCCTGGGGTGTGGGGCTGACGGTGCTCGTCGCGGTGGTGGCCACCGTCTCGGGACTCATTGCGAGCCTGTTCGCGGTCTCCAAACTCTACGACATGCTCCGCGACATGGGGCAGGTCCCCGGGCTGCCGGGCCGGCGCGAGCACCAGTCCCTGTTCATCACCGCCGGGCTGGCGATCGTGATGGCGGCCCTGTTCGACGTCTCCCAGATCGCTTCATTCGGGGCCATCCTCTACCTCTGCATGGACATCGCGATCCACTACGGAATCGTGCGCCACCTCAAGGAGGAGGTGGACCCCAAGGTCTGGATCCCCTGGGTGGCCATCGTCCTCGACGTCGCAGTTCTGGTGCCCTTCATCATTCTCAAGGGAACATCGGATCCCTTCACCTTGGTGGTCACCGCCGTGGTGGCGCTGCTGATCATGGTGTCCCAGTGGATTATCGTTCGACGGCGCAGTCGGCACGAGTCAGCGGAGGATGCCGACCGCCATTGATGCAGAACACGGGAGGCCCCCGGCGAATCATCGCCCGGGGGGCCTCCCGTGTCGTGCTCGGCTGCTAGTCCGAGGATCCGGAGCGGTGGCGCTTGGTAATCAGCAGGGCGCTGCCCGTGATGATCAGCAGAGCGCTCAGTCCGATCAGCGCGCTGAGCAGGGGTCCGGGACCGGTTGCCGGCAGATCGGCCGAATCGGACGCTGAACGCTCTTCGTCAGCAGCAGCTGCGGCCTGCGACTCGGAAGCCTCGTCGGACGGGGTGTCTGATTCAGACGACTCGTCACTCGGGGCGTCCGATTCAGAGGACTCCGCAGTGGGGGTATCCGACTCAGAGGCCTCATCACTCGGGGCGTCCGAGTCGGAAGCCTCGTCTGAGGATGCGCCCGACTCAGAAGAGCTGGGCGATCCCGATTCCGAGGGGGCCTCTGATTCTGTCGGGCTCTCGCTCGGCGTATCCGATTCGCTGGGGTTCTCCGTAGGAGCGTCCGTGTCCGTCGGGACGTCAGTGGGCTCATCGGTCGGGACGTCGGTGGGCTCATCGGTAGGAGGAACCGTGGGGTCGTCCGAGGGCTCGACGGCGTTGCAACTGGCAGTGGTGAACACGTTGCTGTCGAGCGTCACGGCCCCATTGCGTGCGAGTGCCCGGCCCTGGACTATTGCCCCGGTGGTAGCGGTGATCGAAGTCAGCGCCAGGATGGATCCAGCGAAGTTCGATTCGGTGCCCAGGGTGGCCGAGCGGCCCACCTGCCAGTAGACGTTGCAGGACTGGGCGCCGTTGATCAGGGCCACGTTGCTGCCAGTGTCCGTGATCAGAGTCGAGGCCACCTGGAAGATGAACACCGAATTCGGGTCCCCCTGACCATCGAGGGTCACTGTTCCAGTGAGGCCGAGGGGTCCGCTGGAGTTGTACACGCCGTCCACGTAGGTCTGTCCGGCGAGGTCACCGCTGACGCTCGCGGTAGGCGCCCGTCCGGCAAGATCGTTGTAGGCAATGGCCAGATCCGATTGGGCCTGACCCGCTGCAGCGTTCCCCGCATTGACCGTCCCACTGACGAGTCCCGGCGGAAAACCGGTGACGGCTTCTCCCGGATTGACACCGAGGTCGCCGCTCAATGTGGTGGGGCCTGTGTTAGTGACGGTCTGCCCGCCCAATACCGAATAGGACTCTGTCGTTCCAAGGCCTGGGGGCGTGGTCGCGGCAGAAGCTGCTGAGGAGAAGGACAGTGCGACTGCCATGGCGATGAAAGCGACAAGCAGAGCGCTCAGCCCGAGCTTCAAGCGCGTGGTGAAATGATGCCTCTGACCTGCAGACGCAGCTCGTGCTGAGACGGACGTGTTATTCATTATTCCCCCAGAAAGGAATACTATTGGCGCCGATCGAACCTTGTCGTTCGCACTTGGCCCAACAGATTCTGCACCCGAGAAGAAACGGGCGATCTGGGTCACTTATTGCTGACATTACGGGGCGCCTCCAGAATCCACAAGCCACAATGTCGCGCGTCAACTCGTAATAGTCACCAGGGTTCCTCTGAAGTGCGGGCATGCCGAAAATGCCCGTCTCGGGCCAGAAAAAAATCAAAGGTCCTCTATGGACTAAAGACCCTAGTGACTATCACCAGGTTTGTCGCATCTCGATCCTCCTCATGAAGCACCCATCGAAGTGACGACCCACATACCCTTGAGCGCCAACGGGCATCCGTTTCCAGTGGGCCGCACCGCGGTCACCAGAGCAGGGCGACTGCGCCGACGGCTCCCAGGATCATCGAGGGTCCACAGGGAACCTCGGAGTCGCGACCGCCCCGCTGACCACCGCAACGGGGGCTATCCACATCGGCTCTCCAGCTCAGCAGAGGGGGCCGACGAACGGGCCCAACGACACAGAAAGACCCGGCCCCACACGGTGGATTTCCCACCAGCGCGGAGCCGGGCCTTTCTGCAGAGAGCCTGAGGCCCTCAGAGACAGCTATTACTGGGCAAGCACGAAGGCTGCCTCAAGGTCGATCGAGACCTTGTCGCCGACCAGGACGCCGCCTGCTTCAAGGCTGGCGTTCCAGGTCAGGCCGAACTCTTTGCGGGAGATGACGGTGTTGGCGGAGAAGCCCGCGCGAGTCATGCCGAAGGGATCCACGGCCTGGCCGCCGAACTCGGTCTCGAAGGTCACGGTCTTGGTGACGCCGCGGATGGTCAGGTCGCCGGTGATCTCGAACTCTTCACCGCTGGCGGTGATGCTGTCTGCCTTGAAGGTCAGCTCGGGGTGGTTCTCTGCATCGAGGAAGTCTTCGCCGCGGACGTGACCGTCGCGGTCGGCGTTCTTCGAGTTGAAGGAGTTTGCCTTGACGCTGGCCTCAAGGGTCGCCACGTCGTTCTCGGAGACGGTGAGGGTGGCATCGGCCTCCTCGAAGATCGCGCGGACCTTGGAGATGCCGGCGTGGCGCACGGTCATGCCGATCTCGGAGTGCGAAGCGTCAAGGTTCCAGGTACCGGTGGTCAGATGTGCCATGAATAGGTCTCCTAAGTGTTGCGGTGCTGCGCGGTCCGCGCAGAGCTACGGTATGTGACAACGTGCTCAACAGCAGTCTGCCCCAATTTATTTCAAAACTGAAGCAAGTTAACCTGATGGTCATCCAGAGGTGCGCCGAACCAACTCTGTCTGAAGCACCACAGGATCCACGCTCTCGCCGTTCATCATCTCCATCAGCAGGTCCACAGCCCTGCCCGCGAGCTCGCCCACCGGGTTGATCACTGTGGTCAGCGGAGGCCTGGTGAGCTGTGCCGCGTGGGTGTCATCGAAGCCCACGATGGCGATCTGTTCCGGCACCGCGATCCCCCGGGACTGCACCTCATGCATCGCGGCCACCGCCATCAGGTCCGAAGCGACGAAGACCGCGTCCAGATCCGGCGCCGTCTCCAGGAGTCTTTCCATGGCGACCGCTCCAGAGGAGGAGGAGAAGTCGCCGTATTCGACCAGTCCCGCGTCCAGGCCGGCGGCACGCAGGGCGGCGGACCATCCCGCAAGACGGTCGGCGCCCGCCGCCATATCCTGGGGGCCGGCAATGGTGGCCAGTCGGCGTCGTCCTTGAGCGATGAGATGTTCCGCGGCCAGTGCCGCCCCGGAGACGTTGTCCACATCCACCCAGGGAATGCCCACGTCCCCGGCATAGGGGCGGCCCACGTAGACAGCCGGCAGCTTCGTCTCATGCAGCACATCGGAGAGGTCGTCGTCGCGGTGGTGGGAGACGATGATCGCGCCGTCGGTGTACCCGCCGCGCAAATAGCGTTCAATCTTCTCCCGCCCGTCACCCGGCTGGCCCATCGCGAGCAGCACCTGCACCGGGGAGTCAGCGAGCCGCTGCGTGATGGAAGCCAGCATCGCCGCGAAGAAGGGATCCGCGAAGACCCGGTCCTCCGCCTCCGGCACGACGACGGCGATCGAGTCCGCCTCCCGGTTCACCAGCGAGCGCGCCGCCCGGTTGGGCCGATACCCCAGCTCAGAGACCGCGGCCTCCACCGCAACCCGAGACTCTTGACGCACCCGCGGATCAAGATTGACCGCACGCGAGGCCGTCGCGCGGGAAACTCCTGCTCTGGCTGCCACATCCTCCAGAGTCGGCAGTCGCCGAGCAGGCATGGTCTCCTCCTTGGTCGTCCGGCCTCATCACCTCATACCCACACCACACACCCACACCATCGCGACGCCGGAGGGCTCAGTCCACCACGCCTGTCGCGGCGACCTGGGCGTACCAGTGTGCAGAGGCCTTGGGCGTGCGCTGAAGCGTATCGTAATCCACCCGCACGATCCCGAAGCGGCGGTCATAGCCGAACGCCCACTCGAAATTGTCCAGCAGGGACCAGACGAAGTACCCGCGGACATCGGCACCGGCATCCATCGCTTCCCGCACCGCGCGCAGGTGGTCACGGATATAGCTGAGTCGCTCGTCGTCCTGGACGAAGTCCTCGGCATCGGGCTGGTCCGGATAGGCGGCCCCGTTCTCGGTGACATAGAGCGCCACGGAAGCCGGGCCGGTGTACTCGCGATGCAGCCGCAGCAGCAGATCCTGCAGCCCCTGCGGAAACACCTCCCAGCCCATGGAGGTCGCTGGAAGACCGCGGGGCACCGAGGACACGTGCTCCGAGCCGACATTCGGGTTCGGCGCACCGTCGGCGCGCGCCGCGGCGGCCGCCGCAGGGGCCTGCTCGGGATCCACCCCGGTCAGCAGCTCCCCGGTGTAGAAGTTCACACCCAGCACGTCGATGGGTGTGGAGATGACCTCCAGGTCGCCGGGCTGCACCAGCCCCTCCCGCCAGAGGCCGCGCTGGTCCTCCAGCACGTCCCCCGGGTAGGCGCCGTGGAAGATCGCCGAGGCGAAGAAGCGGTTGAAGCTGCCGTCGAGTCGACGCGCGGCATCCACGTCCCCCGGTGCCTCCGAATCGGCCGGACGGTAGTCGGTGAAGTTCAACGTCAGCCCCAGCTCCAGCTCCGGATCACGACGACGCAGCTCAGCCACCGCGAGCCCGTGCCCGAGCAGCAGGTGATGCGCCGCAGCCAGGGAATCCTCCGGCGAGGTCCGCCCCGGGGCGTGGTGCCCGTTGGCATAGCCCAGGAAGGCCGCACACCAGGGTTCGTTCAGCGTGGTCCAGTGCCGGACCCGGTCTCCCAGCGCCTGGTGCAGCACCACGGCATAGTCCGCGAAGAGCTCCGCGGTCCGCCGGTTCGCCCAGCCGCCCTGATCCTCCAGGGCCTGGGGCAGATCCCAGTGATACTGCGTCAACCAGGGGAGGATTCCCGCCGCCAGAAGCTCGTCCACCAGGTCGGAGTAGAACTTCAGGCCTTCTGGATTCACCGTCTCTCCGTCGGGCATGACGCGGGACCAGCTCACCGAGAAGCGGTAGACCTTGAGGTTCAGCCGCTTCATCAGCGCCACGTCCTCGCGGAAGCGATGGAAGTGGTCACAGGCGACATCACCGGTCTCCCCCTCATGCACCTTGCCAGGAGTGTGGGAGAAGGTGTCCCACACCGAGGGGCCGCGTCCGCCCTCTGCCACGGCGCCCTCCACCTGATACGCGGCGGTGGCCGAGCCGAAGAGGAAATCGGCGGGGAACGCCACCGTGCTCGGTGAGCTTGCCACTTCTGCGGCGACTGAGGGGTTCATTGTTTGACGGCTCCTTGCATGATTCCGGATACGAGCTGACGGCCCGTGAAGATGAACAGGATGAGCAGCGGAACGGTCGCCATCGTGGCGCCGGCCAGCACGAGCGAATAGTCCACGAAATGGGCCGCCTGCAGCTGCTGCAGGGCCACCGGAAGGGTGGGATTCTGTGGGCCCAGCACGATGAACGGCCAGAAGAAGTTCGTCCAGTTCAGGACGAAGGTGAAGAGGAACAACATCGCGGCTGCTGGTTTGGCCGCGGGCAGAGCCACGTGCCAGAAGGTGCGGATCATGGAACAGCCATCCACGGTGGCGGCCTCGATGAGCTCATCGGGGATCGCCTGGCGCAGATACTGCGTCATCCAGAAGACTCCGAACGCGGTGACCAGACCGGGCACGATGACCGCCTGCAGCTCACCGGTCCAGCCGAGGCGGGCCATCACCTGATAGAGCGGCACCACACCGAGCTGCGTGGGCACCGCCATCGTGGCGATGACGAAGACCAGCAGGGGCACTGCACCCTTGAACCGCAGCTTGGCGAAGGCGTAGCCGGCCAGCGTGGAGAAGAACACGACCGAGACCGCGGTGACGGTGGAGACGATCACCGAGTTCATCGTGGCCTGCCAGAACGGCACCGTGTCGATCACCGCGGCGGCGTTGGAGAAGAAGTTCCCACCGGGGATCAGCGGGAACGAGTCCCGGGACAGGATGGTGGAATCGTGGCTGCCGATCAGGATGGACCACCAGAGCGGGAACATCCCGCCGAGGATGACCGCGGCGAGGCACCCGTAGACGATCCACCCCGGTCCGCGACCGGGTCCCCGGGAGCTTCCCGGACGCCTCTTGCGTCCGCCGGATCGAGATCCTGCCCCGGATCCGGACCCTCTGCGCCGGCTGGGGTCGCCGTCGTCCTTAGGGGCTGTCGCCGGACCCGTGCGAGGGATGATCGGCAGCGGCTTCTCTTCGAGCGCGCTCATCGCTTGACCTCCGAGCTAGATATGCGGCGAGTGATGATGAAGTTGACCAGCCCGATGGCCACGATCAGCAGGAAGAGCAGCACCGCCACCGCCGAGGCCTGCCCGAAGTCCGAACGGGTCCAGCCGAGTTCGTAGAGATACATGGTCATGGTCTGCCACTGCCCGTCAGTGCCTCCGCGGCCGTACTGATCGAACATCCGCGGCTCGTCGAAGATCTGCAGCCCGCCGATGGTGGAGGTGATGATCACGAAGATGATGGTGGGCCGCAGGTTGGGGATGGTCACGGAGATGAACTGCCGGACCTTGCCCGCGCCGTCGATCTCTGCCGCCTCATAGAGGTCGCGCGGCACTGCCTGCATGGCCGCGAGGAAGATCAGCGCGTTGTAGCCGGTCCAGCGGAAGTTCACCATGGTGGCGATGGCCAGGTGGCTGGGCAGCGTGCCCGAGTGCCAGCCAATGGCGTCGATGCCCACGGTTTCCAGGATGGAGTTGACCAGACCGAAGCGGTCGCCGAAGAGGTTCGAGAAGATCAGCGCCACCGCGACGGGTGTGACCACGTAGGGGACCAGCACCCCCATGCGCCAGAACGTCTTGGCGCGAAGGTTGTAGTCCAGCAGGTACGCAATCAGGATCGCGGCCACCACCTGGGGCGCTGAGGACAGGATGAAGATCGAGAGGGTATTGCGCAGCGAGATCCAGAACGCCCGCTCCCCCAGCACCGCCATGAAGTTCTCGGCGCCGATGAACTCACCCTGACCCATGATCAGATCCCAGTCATGGGTGGCGACCCAGCCGGTGTAGATCAGCGGGAAGAGCCCGACCACGGCGAAGAGGAGGAAGAACGGACTGATGTAGAGGTACGGCGAGTACCGGCGGTCCCAGGTCGAGGCCCGGTGCCGGAAGCTCACTTTCGGCTTCCGGCGACCGGTCCTCGGCTCTGGCGCCGACCCGCCGCTGCGTGCGGTGGTGACTGGTGCGTGCGCAGCAGGGGCGGACATGATCAGCGCAGGGCTTCCATGTCGTTGACGAACTTCTCCCAGGAGGCGTCGGGGTCATCGATCCCGTCGACATCCACCCGGTTGATCGCGTCCTGGATCGCCACGTTGATGGTCAGGTACTCGGTGCCCTTCAGCGGCTGGGTCTCCACCGCCTCCGCCCGTTCGGCGAGGATCTCACCGGTGGGAGCGTCGTTGAAGAACTCATTGGTCGCCGAGAGCAGCTCATCAGACTCGAGCGCCTCGGTGGTCGACGGGAAGGCTCCCACGACGTCGAAGGCCTTGAGCTGCTGCTCCGGAGCGGTCAGCCAGGCTGCCAGCTCCTTGGCCTCTTCGATGTTCTCGCCCTGTGAGGGGACGGTCAGGTAGGACCCGCCCCAGTTTCCGCCACCGCCTGGGAAGGTGTTGGCGATGTCCCAGCCCTCGACCTCTGCGGCGTTGCCTTCGATGATGCCGAGCATCCAGCCCGGGCACATCATGGTCGCGAAGGTCTCCTCGCGCTGGAAGGCATCGGACCAGTCACCGCTCCACTGGGCCAGCCCTGCGGAGAGCTCGTCCTCCACGGAGGCCTCGAGCAGCTGGTCGTAGAGATCCTTGACCTCGGTGTTCGTATCGGCGATGATCTCGCCCTCTTCATTCTGGTACGGCACCTCGACCTGGTTGATCATGCCCTGCCAGATGTTGTCCGAGCCGGAGTACCAGGCGGAGTCCGATTCAGCGACGAACTCGCGACCCGCGGCGAAGTAGTCCTCCCAGCTGTCTCCGAGGAATTCGGCCACCTCCTCGCGGTCGGTGGGCAGGCCCGCCTCTTCGAAGAGGTCGGCCCGGTAGCAGACCGCCTGTGGACCGCTGTCGGTGCCGTAGCCGATCAGGCGGCCGTCTTCGAGGACCGCGTCCTCGTTCTTCCAGTCGAGCCAGCGGTCCTCGAGCTCAGGATCGGTGAGATCCTCGAAGCGGTCGGGATACTGCTGGAACTCTGCGAGCCAGTCGACTTCGATGGGTTCGATGTCCGAGGCGCCCTGGCCAGCACCGAGGCTGTTGCGCAGGGAGTCGCGGGCGTTCTCCGCCGTGTCGATCTTGTTGTGCTCAATGGTGATGTTGTCGTTGAGCTCCTCGTATTCTTCAAAGAGGTCCTCGTAGCCGAACTCGTTGAACGTGGTGACGCTGAGGGTCACGTCCTCACCCTCGGCTCCACCCCCTGAGGAGTCGTCGCCCTCGGCGGACCCGCCGCAGGCTGTCAGCGCCAGCGTCATCACCGAGGTGAGCGCGACCCCCTGCAGCACACGGGAGCGACGGCGGGAGCCGCCACCAGCTCGCGCCGGTGCGAGCTGGGACCCAGCTCGCGCGGAGGAGCTGTGGTCCTCCTGGTTGTGATCAGTTGTCCTCATCACGGATATCTCCTTCGATGTGAGGTGCGAGCGATTCCTCATAGCCTCTTATGAGAGCGCTCTCACGGTGAGATGAAGGTAACACCATCTCCTCAATGTGGCAAGCGTCACAGTCAGGTTCACCCGATCGTTAGCTTCTCCCCAGGGCTGATGAGCGGCACAGCCCCAGGGTGAGACAGTAGACTCAGCATTTAGCGCCCGCCCGTGGACGTAGCGATCCCGGGACAGGGCAGACATTCATCAGCAGAAGGAGGTGCCGGTGGGACTGCTTGACAACCTCGAACGCGGCATCGAAAAGGCCGTCCGCGGTGCCTTCTCAGGACGAGGAGGGAGTCTCGGACCCGTGGAGATCGCCACCGCCGTACGCCGTCATATGGACCGAGAGTCCAAGACCGTCGCAGAAGGTCACAGCCTGGCACCGAACCTCTACAAGATCCGCCTTGCCGAGGAGGACTTCGCCGAGGCCAAGAAGTACGGCGTGACACTCGCCGAGGAGCTCTGCGAGGAGATCCTGCGCCATGCCGAGTCCCAGGGCTACACCCTGTTGGGACCGGTCCGGGCGACCTTCGTGAAGAACACCGAGCTCAAGCGCGGTCAGCTCAGCATCGAGTCGCGCACGGACCAGGACGCCCAGTCCAGCCCGGTCGCGCCGCAGGCCTCCTCCCCCGCTGCCGGCCCGTCCGCCGGAGCGCCGCTGCCCTCCACGATGGCTCAGCCCACCGTCCCCTCGCGCCCCGCGCCAGCACCAGCGCCAGCCCCTGAGCGCGCGGCGAGCCTGGAGTACGAGGAGCGCACCTACCCGCTGCGCCCCGATTCCACGGTGATCGGTCGCTCCACCTCCGCGGACGTCACCGTCCCCGACACCGGCGTCTCCCGCAAGCACGTCGAGCTGTTCCGCACAGCCGGGAACTGGTACGCCCGCGACCTCGGCTCCACCAACGGGTCCTATGTGGACGGTGAACAGCTCACCGGGGATCACTCCAAGGTTCAGCTCACCGATGGCGCCCTCATCTCGCTCGGCAATGCGCGCCTGCGCTTCCGACTGAGCTGAAGGACGCTGAGATATGAGTGAACTCGCTGTCACCGTGCTGCAGTTCGGTCTGCTGCTGCTGCTCTGGATCCTGATCCTCTCCATCATCGGAGCCCAGGGCCGGGACATGACCATCTCCAAGCGCTCACGCGCCCGCGCCGCCGCATCAGGACCCAGCACAGCGCCGGGTCCGCGCACCGGCCCCCCGGCGCCCGCCGCCGCGAGCCACAGCGGTCCGACGCCGCGCCCGCGACCTCGTCGGCTGCTGGTGAGCGAGGGCCCGCTGGCCGGAACCGAGCTGCCGCTAGGATCGGCATCGATCATGATGGGCCGCGCCCAGGAGTGCACCCTGGTGCTCGATGATGACTACGCCTCCGGAAAGCACGCCCGGCTCTTCCCACAGGGATCGCGCTGGTTCCTCGAAGACCTCGGATCCACCAACGGCACCTGGCTGGGCGACGAGCAGCTCACCCGCGCCTCCACAGTGGAGCCCGGGGACCGGATCCGGATCGGCAAGACCGTCCTGGAGCTGAGGACCTAGCCCGTGCCCCTGGTATTTCGCTTTGCAGCGCGCTCCGACACCGGTGCCGTGCGCTCCAAGAACGACGACTCCGGCTACGCGGGGCGCTATTTCGCAGTGGTCGCCGATGGCATGGGCGGTCACGCCGGCGGCGACGTCGCGTCTGCCTCCACGGTGCTGGACCTGGCGCATCTGGACACGCGGGGATTCGCTGACCCGGAGACGGTCCTGCCGGATGAGATCCAGACGGCGAACTCCTTCCTGAACAAGCTGGTCAAGGCCAATCCCAAGCTCTCAGGGATGGGCACCACCATCACCTCGCTGCTGATCACCCGGGACCGGCTGCAGTTCGCCCATATCGGCGATTCCCGCGCCTACCGGCTCAAGCGCGGCCGCTTCCGCCAGGTCAGCAAGGACCACACCTTCGTCCAGCGACTCGTGGACGAAGGTCGGCTGGAGCCTGACCAGGCCGAATACCACCCGCACAAGAACGTCCTGATGCGCGTGCTCGGCGACGTCGACGCCTCCCCGGAACTCGACATCACCTCCTTCCCGCTGGAGGCCGGCGAACGCTGGATGCTGTGCTCGGATGGACTCAACGCCGTCGTCTCCGACCGACTGATCGAACAGAAGCTCCGGTCCACGCAGTCCCTGGAGACCATCGTCGATGACCTCGTCGATCTCACCCTGGGCGGAGGCGCACCGGACAACGTCACCGTGGTCTGCCTGGAGGTCGTCGAAGCTGACGACGCCGCACTGGCCCCCAGCGATGACCTCCCGCTGAGCGAGGCTGCCGTCGCGGCGGCCTCCTACGACTACGCCGGGCCCGACGAGACCATGGAGATGGACGTGGTCCCGGTGGTCAACACCGAGGCCTTCTCCGCCCACGACGACCACGAGACCCTCTCCCCGCTCTCCGCCGCGATGGTGCGCAAGAAGCTCGGCGCACGCCCGCACCTGCTCGTCGGTGCCGCCAACAAGGCAGCTGACACCGGCACCGTTCCCGTCGTCGGACGCAACGTCGATGAACACCCCATGGCCTCGCTGCTCACCGGACAGCCCCTGCGACCGGTCCGCCACACATACTCCGAGCTGCTCGACGAGCATCATCCCCCCAGCGAATCAGGCTCCGCGGCTCCCGAGGCGACGGACTCCACGGAGCCCGCGCAGACCACCGAGACCGACACCGCGTCCGCTGAAGCCTCTGTGGCGGCCGAGCGCAGCGAGCCCACCGAAGGCACCGGCGAACAGCAGATCGACGACGCCTCCGAGCCCAGCCCGCATCGTGCAGAAGCCGGACTGGCCGAGGACCCGGAGAGCCTGCAGGAGGAGGAGCTGGTCCTCGATGAGGACGAGCTGGACGCCCTGGGGACCGCCCGACGACGCAGCTCCTGGTTCCTGCCCACCTTCGTCGCGCTGCTGGCGGTCCTGGTCGCCGTCGTCACCTTCCTCGGCTACGTCTGGACCCAGACCCAGTACTACGTGGGCGATGACAACGGCGAGGTCGCGATCTACAGCGGCGTCTCCCAGTCACTGGGACCGATCCGGCTCTCCGAGGTGGATGAACACGCCGGCATCGCGGTGGAGGACCTGACCCAGTATCACCGCCAGCGTGTGGAGCGCGGAATCGCCGCCGATGATCGCGACCATGCCGAGCACATCGTCAGCCAGCTCACCGCCATGGCCGAGGCAAACGCCGAGCAGGACGAAGGAGGCGAGAATTGAGCACTCAGACCCACCAGGTGTACAAGCCCCGACGGAACCTCGAGCTCGTGCTGCTGCTGATGGCACTGACCGTGGCGATCGGCGCCCAGATGCTGGTCGCCTTCGCCCTGGATGAGCCCATCACCACCGACTACTTCATCGAAGGATCCGTCTTCGCGGGTCTGGTCCTCGCCTTCCACGTGGTCCTGCGGCTGCGCGCCAAGTACGCGGATCCCTTCATCCTGCCGATCGTGGTGACGCTGAACGGGCTCGGGATCGCGATGATCCACCGGCTCGACTTCACCGCGAGCTACTCCGGCGTCGCGGACCGGCAGCTGCTCTGGACCGGCGTCTCGATCATCGCCGCCATCGTGCTGCTCTGGCTGCTCAAGGACCACCGAAGGCTGCGACAGCTGACCTATATCTCCCTGGCGGTCAGCGTGCTGCTGCTGTTCATGCCGATCCTCCCGGGACTCGGCTCCGAGGAGAACGGCGCCCGCATCTGGGTGGATCTCGGCTTCGCCTCCTTCCAGCCCAGCGAGATCGCCAAGATCACGCTGGCAGTGTTCTTCGCGGGCTTCCTGGCCAACAACCGCGACCTGATCCTCCTCGCAGGACGCAAGGTCGGGCCCGTCACCTTCCCCCGGCTCCGCGATCTCGCGCCGATGTTCATCGCCTGGATCGTGGCCATCGGCGTGCTGGTCGTGCAGAACGATCTGGGCAACGCGCTGATGTTCTTCGGCCTCTTCGTGGCTGTGATCTACGTGGCCACCTCGCGGTTCTCGTGGATCGCCATCGGCGCCGTGTTCATGCTCTTCGGTGCGGCCCTGGCCTATCAGTTCGTCGGACATTTCCGGGATCGGGTGGAGATCTGGCTCAATGCCTTTGATCCCGAGATCTACAACCGGGCCTTCGGCGGCTCCCACCAGGTGGTGCAGGGGCTGTTCGGACTCGCGCACGGCGGTCTGGCCGGCACCGGGCTGGGTTCGGGGAATCCGAACATGGTCTCGCTGGCCAATTCGGACATGATCATCACCGCCTTCGGCGAGGAGCTGGGCTTCATCGGCCTCTCCGCCATGCTGCTGCTCTACCTGCTGCTGTTCAGCCGCTATATGCGCGCCGGACTGGGCACCCGCGACACCTTCGGCAAGCTGCTCGCAGTGGGTCTGGCAGTGGTGCTCGTGCTGCAGGTCTTCGTGGTCGTCGGCGGTATCACCCGGGTCATTCCGCTGACCGGTCTCGCCACTCCGTTCCTGGCGGCAGGCGGCTCTGCCCTGCTGGCGAACTGGCTGATCGTCGCGCTGGTGCTGCTGATCTCCCATGCTGCACGTCAGCCCGTGGTGGTAGGCCCGATGGTCAATGCGACCGGGGAGGCCTCCTCCGGGACCGAATCTCGGCTGCAGTCGGAAGGGCCGGGCGCCCGTGAGACCGCCGTGCGCCGGCACAGCGCCCCGCCGGCTCCGTCCACCACCGATGAGGACCACACCCGTCTGGATCACGCACCGCGAGGAGGAGCCCAGTGAACAACGCCATTCGCCATACCTGGGTCGTCTCCGTGGGCCTGTTCATCACGCTCTTCGCCGCGCTGTCCATCATTCAGGTGGGCGTGACCGACGAGCTCAATGCCAACCCCAACAACGTGCGCCAGCTCTATGAGGACCGCGGTGCCCCGCGCGGTGCGATCACCGTCGATGGCACTGCCATCGCCGAATCGGTGCCCTCAGACAACTCCAGCTTCGACTACCAGCGGGTCTACAACGCGCCCGAGCTGTACTCGGGCATCACCGGGACCTATTCGATCGCCAACGCCACAGGTCTCGAACGGACGCTCAACGAGTACCTCTCCGGGCAGTCCGACAGCCAGTTCTTCGATCGGATCGCCTCGGTGTTCACCGGTGACACCATGGACGGTGGTCAGGTGGAGCTGACCCTGGACGGCGATCTCCAGCAGCTTGCCTACGACCAGATCCCCGACGGAACCCGCGGGAGCATCATCGTCAGCGAGATCGCCACAGGGGACATCAAGGCCATGGCCTCGAAGCCCAGCTATGACAACAACCTGCTTGCGGTGCAGGACTCCAGCGAACTGGTGCGAAACCAGGAACAGCTGGAGGCGGACGAGGACCTGCGCTACACCTCCCGCGCGATCTCCACCACCATCGCGCCCGGCTCGAGCTTCAAGCTGGTCGACCTCGTCGCGATGCTCGAATCCGGGGACTATGAGCCCGACACGGTGCTGGAGAACCCGAACTCGATCACGCTTCCCAACACAAACACAGAGCTACCGAACTTCGATCGAGGAATCTGTGATCAGCGTCCACAGGCCGAACTCTCCTGGATCGTCGCGCAGTCCTGCAACACGCCTTTCGCCGAGGCCGCCCTGGAGCTCGGCGAGGACCCCATCCGGGAGAGCGCTGAGGCCTTCGGCTGGAACTCCGAAGACCTCGGGATCCCGCTGGAGGTCGCCACATCGGCATTCCCGGAGGATCTCGCCGACGCCGAGCTGGCCCGCTCCGCCGTCGGTCAGGAGAGCGTCACCGCCACGCCGCTGCAGATGAACATGGTCGCCTCCGCCATTGCCAACGGCGGCACGCTCATGCAGCCCACCCTGGTGGATGCGATCCGCGGCTCGGACCTCCAGCTGCTCTCGACCACCGAACCCGAGGTGCTCTCGGATGTGACCAGCGAGGACGTGGCGGACGAGATCACCGAGATGATGGTCGAGGTTGTGGAGACGGGCACCGCAACCCGCGCCCAGACCGGCAGCTTCGACGTCGCGGCCAAGACCGGCACCGCAGAGATCGGCGACACCGGAGAGGTGAACTCCTGGATCACCGGCTTTGCTCCGGCCGACGACCCGCAGTACGCCGTGACCGTGGCGTATGAGCGCATCGACTATGACACCGGCTCCTCGCTCACGGCCCCCGGGCTGCTGACCATGCTCGAGGCGGCGATCGAATGAGGCCAGTTGTCGGCATCCTGATGGGTGAGCGCTACCAGCTCACCGAACGCATCGCCATCGGCGGGATGGGCGAGGTCTGGAAGGCCTCTGACCAGGTGCTGGGGCGCACTGTGGCGATCAAGATCCTCAAGGAGGAGTACACCGGGGATGAGGCGTTCCTGCGCCGATTCCGCGCGGAGGCGCGCCACACCGCCCTGTTGAACCACCCCGGCATCGCTGACATCTACGACTACGGCGAGCAGTCGGGCTCCGGCTATCTGGTCATGGAGCTGGTTCCAGGACGGCCGCTCTCAGTCCTGCTGGAGACGGACAAGACGCTGTCCTGGGAGAAGACTCTCTCGATCATCGCGCAGACGGGGCGCGCCCTGCAGGTGGCCCACGATCAGGGTCTGGTCCACCGCGACGTGAAGCCGGGCAACCTGCTCATCACCCCCACGCGGCGGGTGAAGATCACCGACTTCGGCATCGCCCGACTGGCGGACCAGGTGCCGCTGACCGCCACCGGCCAGGTCATGGGCACCGTGCAGTACCTCTCCCCGGAGCAGGCCACGGGACAGCACGCGACGGGGTCCTCTGACATCTACGCGCTGGGCATCATCGGCTACGAGGCGATCGCGGGCCACCGTCCCTTCACGGGTGAATCGCAGATCGCCATTGCGCTGAAACAGGTCAATGAGCCGCCGCCTGCCCTGCCAGAGACCGTGCCCGAACCGGTGCGCGCGCTGATCATGTCGATGTTGGAGAAGGATCCCTCCCAGCGTCCGATGACCGCGACCAAGCTCGCGGAGGCCGCGGATGCGCTGCTGCGCCATGACCCGGAGTCTGCGGTGAAGGCCGTACCGGGCATGGCGGCGCATATGGACGGAGCCGATGCGCAGGACGTGACACAGGCGATACCGCGTCATGACACCCAGCCCACCGCCGTGGTCCCAGCGGCGAGCGCGGGCGCTGCAGGTGCTGGCGCGGCCTCGGCGCGCACGCCTGAGCAGCCCGCCGCCGACGAGCACACGGCCCAATACGGGACCACCCCGGGGGCTGCCGCATCTCGCCCTCGGGCAGGTGAGTCGGGCTCGCGAGCCTCTGCCCCCGGCTCCGAGCAGCCCAGGCCGCACGGAGGCCGGCGCTGGTACTGGCCGCTCATGGGTCTGCTCGCCCTGGTTCTGCTCGCGCTGGTGGCCTCCTACTTCTTCCCGCAGGGAGGCGCAGGCGATCCGTCCGAGGAGTCCGAGCCCAGTCCGACGGTCACCGAGACCATCACGCCGGGGACCGAGCTGGTCGACATCCTGGAGGGCAACTACCTGGGTCTCTCGCTGGACGAGGCGACAGTCGCGCTGCAGCAGGCAGGAATGCAGGTTCAGGCCGAGCCCGTGGTGTCCAGCCAGCCTGCCGGCGTGGTCACCGGAGTCTCTCCCGAGGGCGAGGTACCGGTGGATTCGACCATCACTGTGCTCTACTCCTCCGGTCCGCAGGACATGGAGCAGGACGCTGAACAGGGCTCCGAGCAGAACAACGGCCAGAACGGCGAGCAGGAGTCCCCCGGGGATCAGCAGAACAGCGCTGAGCAGCAGGAGCCGGAGACCCCCGCGGAAGCGCCGGCCGAGGAGCCCACCACCGAGGATCCCTCCGAGGCGGAGACCGATGCCGGATCCGGCGAGGACCCGGAGGCCGACGCCGCAGAGGCAGACCCCAGCGACTCCGACTCCGACTCCAGCGCCGAACGCGACGCTGATGCTGAGAGCCCGGAACCGGGCGCCCGACCCTCCAGCGACCCGGCCCGGGCTGGCGTTGCAGACCAGGATGGTCCAGGATCGGAGACAGGAACTGAACTATGACTGAGCCTGCTGAGCGTATCCTCAACGGCCGTTACCGCATCAGCTCGCTGATCGGTCGCGGTGGGATGGCCGATGTCTATCTGGGCCATGACCTGTCCCTGGATCGCAAGGTCGCCGTCAAGATGCTGCGCCCAGATCTGGCCCGCGATCCCCAGTTCCAGGGTCGGTTCCGCCGCGAGGGCCAGTCCTCTGCCTCGCTGAACCACCCCAACATCGTCGCCGTCTACGACTCCGGGCGTGAAGAGGTCGAGGATCAGACCCATCACGAGGTCAAGACCCCCTATATCGTCATGGAGTACGTGGATGGCGTGACCCTGCGCCACATCCTGCATGGGACTCCGAAGATCACCGACACCTCCGACGTCGACGAGGAGGAGACCCGGGTCGCCGCAGGCTCTTCTCCGCCCCCGCCTCCCGAGCAGGAGGAGGATGTCCTCTCGCTCGGAGACACCGGTCGGGTGCATGCCGGCGAGGACCACCTGCCCGCACACCAGGTCGGTTCACAGCTCCAGTCGAAGATCGATCACGCGCTGAACAAGCCCCTCTCGGAGCACGAGACGGCCGGGTACATGCACGGCATCCTGGGCGCGCTGGGCTACAGCCACGAGAAGGGCATCGTCCACCGGGACATCAAACCCTCCAACGTGATGGTGTCGCAGACCGGTCAGATCAAGG
The DNA here is from genome assembly GCF_014874065.1 of Nesterenkonia halotolerans. Lineage (NCBI taxonomy): Bacteria > Bacillati > Actinomycetota > Actinomycetes > Micrococcales > Micrococcaceae > Nesterenkonia > Nesterenkonia halotolerans. Next base: position 1,880,325 of record NZ_JADBEE010000001.1, read on the forward strand.
TCATGGACTTCGGCATCGCCCGAGCGCTGGCAGATTCCGCCTCCACGATGACCCAGACCTCCGCCGTGGTGGGCACCGCACAGTATCTCTCCCCCGAGCAGGCGCGCGGTGAGGTGGTGGATCACCGCTCGGACCTCTACTCCGCGGGGTGTGTGCTCTTCGAGCTGCTCGCCAATCGGCCACCGTTCCAGGGCGAATCTCCGGTCTCCGTGGCCTACCAGCACGTGCGCGAAGCACCGCCCCAGGTCAGTGACTTCAACCCACGGGTGAGCCCGGCCATGGAGTCTGTCGTGGGCAAGGCGCTGACCAAGGACCCGGCGCGACGGTTCCAGACCGCCGAGGAGTTCAACCTAGCGCTCCAGAAGGCGCTGATCGGGATCGGCGTCGACGATGAGGACCACCCGACCGCCGCGCTGGGGGCAGTCGGCGGACGGCAGGACTTCAACCAGGTGCTCGCCGCGGGTGCCGCGCCCATGGCCACGCGCCTCTCGGCCCGCACACCCGAGGACCCTGCCCTCTATCAGAGCTATCCCGAGCCGGCTCCGCGTCCCCGACGACGACGCGGCGGCCTGATACTGGTCTGGACGCTGCTCATCCTGGCGCTGGTCGGGGGCGGCACCTATGCCCTGATGAACATGCTGGAGACTTCCGAGGTCTCGATCCCCGAGGTGGAGGACGTAGCGCGCGAGGAGGCCATCGCCGAGCTCGAGGACGCGAATCTGACCTACACCCTGGAGAGCGAGCCGCACCCTGAGATCGAGGAGGACCGCGCGGTCCGCACCGATCCTGCCTCCGGCACCACGGTCCCCGCAGACAGCGCAGTGGTGCTCTACCTCTCGGCAGGGCCCGAGAGCGTCCGAGTCCCCGAGGATCTGCGCGGCTCCTCTGAAGACGAGGTCCGCGAGGCTCTGGAAGAGGCAGGCCTGGAGGTCGGCGAGGTCAGCCGGGAGAACGATCCGGAAGTCGAAGCTGACATGCTGATCAGCACCGACCCCGACGAGGGCAGCTCGGTCAGCCCGGGGTCCGAGGTCGACCTGATCCTGTCCACCGGTCAGGTGGAGATGCCCGGAGTGTTCAACCGCAGCCGCACCGAGGCCCAGGCGATCCTCGAGGATCTCGGGCTGAGCGTCAACGCCATCGAGGACGAACGCACGGACTACTCCGCAGGCACCGTGGTGGGTCAGCGCGTGAACGGTCAGTCGGTCCGCGCCGGAGACGACATCCCACAGGGCTCCCAGGTGACCCTCGTGGTGGCCGTGGCTCCCGAGCCGGACCCCACTCCCTCCGAGGATGAGCCCGAGGATGAGGAACCGTCCGAAGACCCCAGCGAGGAGCCCAGCGAGGACCCGGAGCCGTCAGAGGACCCCTCGAACGGCGAGGGAGACGACGCTCCCGAGGACGAACCGTCAGACGAAGGCGGCAACGACAACGGCAATGGGGGCACCAACGGCGAGGGCGCGGGAAACAGCGACGATCAGCAGAACAACGGCGGCGGCAACGGCGGGAACAATGGCAATGGCGGCAACGGGGGAGGTGCTGGCGATGAGCAGTGACCTCCGAAGCTCACCGACGCCCTCCCGGCCCGGGCCCCTGGGCTCCGCAGTCTCTGCGCTGAGCTCGGTCGGCTCGGTGCTGCTGGGACGGTCGGCCCGCGCCGTGTCGAAGCTCCGCGGATCTGGCGGCTCGGCGTTTCCCGGACTGGTCGTGGAGAAGGTCGACCCCCATTTCCTCGCCAGGACGCTGCACCGGCTCCCGCGAGGCGTCATCGTGGTCTCCGGGACCAACGGAAAGACCACCACCACCAAGATGGTCGTGGAGCTTCTCCGCGGCCAGGGCCTGAAGGTCTTCACCAACCGCAGCGGCTCGAACTTCACCCGCGGCGTCGTCGCCTCCATTCTGGGCGAAGTCCGGCTCAACGGTCGGCTCGATGCTGACATCGCGGTGCTGGAGCTGGACGAGGCGCATGCGGTGCATTTCGTCAAAGCTGTCCGACCGGACCACAGCCTGCTGCTCAACGTCATGCGCGACCAGCTCGACCGATTTGGGGAAATCGACACCACGGCGGGCATGCTCCGTGCGATCGCCCAGCACACGGATCAGGGCGTGGTGCTCAACCGCGAAGATCCGCGGGTCCGCGCGATCGCGCACAATCTCGGGGACCAGCGCGTGGACTACTTCGGGCTCAGCGAATCGCTGCGCAGCCACTTCCCCAGTGACGATGACTTCCATTCCGGTCCTGCCGCGGCGGCCGATCGCCCCGAGGCGGACGTGGTCCTCGAGGAGCTCACCGAGGCAGGCGGTCGATTCACGCTCGACGGTGAGACCATCAGCACAGCACTCACGGTCAACGGCGCCTACAACACCTTCAACGCTGCAGCCGCCCTGGCAGTGGTCCGCCAGGCCCTGGATGAGACCGTGGACTCGGCGGCGCTGATCGCCTCCCTGGCCAAGGTCTCTCCTGCGTTCGGCCGCGGGGAGAGCCTCACAGTGCAGGGCCGGCCGCTGGATCTGGTGCTGGTGAAGAACCCGTCCGGCTTCCGGCTCGGGCTGAGCTCCTTCGCATCCAGCGGCGTGGCCACCATGATCGCCATCAATGACAACTATGCCGATGGCCGCGACATGAGCTGGCTCTGGGACGTGGAGTTCGACTCGCTCGCTGAAGAAGGCGTGCGGATGATCTCCGGAGTGCGCGCCTACGACATGGCGCTTCGTCTGAAGTACGACGACGTCGCCTTCGATGCCGTGGAGACTGACCTCCAGGCGGCGCTGACGCGGTTCCTCGACGAGAACCCCGACCAGCCGGCCCGCATCTTCTGCACCTATACGGCGATGCTGGGACTCCGGAAGCAGCTCAGCGCCTACACCGAAGTGGAGGCCTTCTGATGACAGCCGCAGCCAGACCCATCCACGTGCTCCAGCTCTACCCCCGGGACATGAACATCTACGGAGACTTCGGCAATGCGCTGGTGCTCTCACGACGTCTGCAGTGGCGCGGCTACGAGCCGATCCTGCACAGCTACGACCCGGAGGACGAGTTTCCCGAGGAGGTCGATCTGGTCATCGGTGGAGGAGGCCAGGACAGTGGTCAGGACAAGATCCAGCAGGATCTGCTGCGCATCGGTGACACGCTCCATGCGCTGACCGAGCAAAACACTCCGATGCTGATGATCTGCGGGCTCTACCAGCTCTTCGGACATTCCTTCCGCACCCGGGAAGGCCGTGAGATCCAAGGGATCGGTGTCCTGGACCTGCACACCGAGGGAACCGACACCCGGCTGATCGGCAACGTGGTCGCCGAGTCCAGCCAGTTCGGGGAGATCCTCGGCTATGAGAACCACTCTGGCCAGACCTACCTCGGCGAGGGCGTGCAGCCGCTGGCGCGCGTCACGAAGGGGGAGGGCAACAATGCCCGGGACTCCCATGAGGGTGCGCGCTACAAGAATGTCCTCGGAAGCTACCTGCATGGTTCGCTGCTGCCCAAGAATCCGGCGATCGCCGACTTCCTGATCGCGACCGCCGTGCAGAACCGCTACGGGGAGGAAGTCCACCCCGCCATCGAGCCCGCGGGCTCGGCGCAGCCCATCGATGAGCTGACCCGTCAGGCGCGGATGCACGCCACCAGGCGGCCGCGCTAGGCGGGACTGCTCGTCACTTCCACCGCATGGTCATGAAGAAGCCGATCATGATGATGCCGAAGCCGATGACGACGTTCCAGCCGCCCACGGACTGGATCGGGAACGCTCCCTGAGTGATGTACCAGACGATCAGCCAGAGCAGACCGATGATCATCAGGCCGATCATGGTGGCGCGGTACCACATGGGCAGCGACTCGTCCTCGAGCTCGAGATCCTTCAGCTCCATGGGCTCGGCGTCGTTGAGCGGAGACTTCTTGGCTGCGGTCTTCTCGTTCTTCCTGCGATTCCTGCGCTGCTTGGACTCTGCCACGTCGTATCGGCTCCTCTGGCTCTCGCACGGACCTCGGTTCGGTATCCTGGTCCCACAACCGAGCACCCGTGGCGCCGGCCCTGGTCTGCGCGCCATTCTATCCGTTGAACTGTGATGCTCGCCGCACCCTGCCGTTCGGAGGACTCATGTCGGGACACCGCCGCGGCGGCGCAGGCGCCCGCGTGCTGGGTGTCACCGGCGAGCTGCTGATCACCCTGGGCGTGCTGGGACTGCTCTTCGTGGTGTGGGAGGTCTGGTGGACCGGACTGGACGCAAACCGCGACGCGCAGGCGCTCGAAGAGGAGTTTCACAGCCGGATCGAACAGGTCGACCCTGATGCAGACCCCGGCCCCGTCTCGCCGGACTGCCAGGAGCTGCCCGACGGCGGAGCTGCGGCGTGCCCGGAGCAGATGGCCACGGTGGACAGCGGAGCCATGGCGGTGCTCTATGCGCCGGCTCTCGGATCCGACTGGTCTGCCCCGGTGCGCTCCGGGGTCGACGACGCAACGCTGAACAGCGGCGGTGTGGGCCACTATCCCGAGACGCAGCTTCCCGGTGAGGCAGGAAACTTCGCCGTGGCGGGGCATCGACTGACCTATGGCGACGTGCTCCGAGACCAGGATCAGCTTGCCGCAGGCGACGAGATCTACGTGGAGTCCCCGGACGGCTACTACACCTATGAGGTCACCGAGAGCTATGTGGTGCTTCCTGAGCAGTCCGAGGTGATCCTGCCGGTCCCGGGCGAGCCCGAGGCGCAGGCGGATCGCTCTCTGCTGACCCTGACCACCTGTCACCCGCTGTTCTCGAATCGCGAACGGCTGATCACCCACGCTGAACTCGTGGACTGGTCTCCACTGTCCTCAGAGGCGCCGGCCGCCGTCGCCCAGGGAGGTTCCTGAGATGTATGCCTGGCTCTTCCGTCAGCTCCCCGGGCCGCTGGCTGTGCAGATCCTGCTCAGCCTGGTCATTCTGGCCGGTATCGTGTTTGTCCTGATGCAGTTCGTCTTCCCGTGGCTGAGTCAGTACAGCCCGCTCAACGATTCCACGCTCGAAACGATGACCTCCTCGGCGTACGGCCGAGGCGAAGGGACCCCCCATGAGTGAGACCTCCTCCGCAGCCCGGATCCTCGTGGTCGACAACTACGACAGCTTCGTCTACACGCTGGTCGGGTACCTCCGTGAGCTCGGCGCCGAGGCGACGGTGATCCGCAACGACGACCTGACGGTGGCCGAGGCGAAGAAGCTCGCCGCCGAGTACGACGGCGTGCTCATCTCCCCCGGCCCGGGCACCCCCGGTGAGGCTGGCGTCTCGGTGGAGCTCATTCGCTGGTGCGCGGAGGCACAGGAGCCGATGCTCGGAGTCTGCCTGGGCCATCAGGGCCTCGGCGAGGCCTTCGGTGCGACGGTGACCCACGCCGAGCAGCTCATGCACGGCAAGACCTCGCCGGTGACTCACACCGGCCATGCCTCCTTCGCGGGTCTCCCAGAGACCTTTGTGGCCACGCGGTACCACTCGTTGACGGTGGCGCCGGAGACCATTCCTGAGATCCTCGAGGTCACCGCTTCCACCGCGGACGGAGTGATCATGGGGCTGGCCCACCGCACGGCACCGCTGTGGGGAATGCAGTACCACCCAGAATCGGTGCTCACCGAGGGCGGCTACCGGATGCTGGGCAACTGGCTGGAGTCCATGGGCCAGCATGGCGCGGCCGAGAAGGCCGCCCAGCTGAACCCGATCCGCTGAGGATCCAGGACACTGTGGATCGAGGCCACTGAGGCTCCCGCGCTCAGCCGCCACCTCCACAACAATTCCGAAGCAGACACACGAAGCGGACCTGGCGTGATCGCCAGGTCCGCTTCGTGTGCTGGGCGGCTGCAGCAGTTCTGCCTCCTGCACCGCCCGGGTACTACGTCAGATTCGTCCTACAACGTGCTCGACTCAGGTGGCCGGCTTCGGTGAAGGAACGTTGTTGCCCTTGGCCTCGCTGGCGTCCTGGGCGTTGACGTTGGTCTCACCCGAGGGCCCAGCCTTGGTCTCCGGGGAACCGGAGGGCTTGGGTGCCGCGGACGTCGTCTGCGGAGCCGAGCTGGCCGGCTTCGCGGGCGCCGCCGGGGTTCCCTGCACGGCTGGCTTCTCAGCGGAGGTCACCGGCTTGGGCGCCGCCGTCGAAGAGGTGGCGGGACGAGTGACCGGCTCCGGCTTCTTCCACGGGTCTTCCACAGGCTGGCTGGCGCGCCATGCGGCGACACCTGCCGTGACGGTGGCCGCCACGAGCCCGAAGATCAGCAGGCCCTTCTTGCGGCTGTTGGAGCGCTGCTGCTTCTTCAGAGCCTTGGCTGTGCCCTTGGCATAGCGCTCAGAGCTCTTGCGCAGCTTCTTGACGATCTTCTTGTCGCCAGTCGCCTTGATCAGCGCCTTCTCCACACGCGGATCCAGCTCAGCCCGGTGGATGAGCTTCGCGGTCTTGTCCGCGTAGCCCCCCAGACGCGCCGACGTCGCCGGAACATATTCCGAGGTGAACTGGGTCTTGGCCGTGTCGTACTTGGCGAGGACCTTGGCCACCTCGGCGCGGGCCTGCGGGGGGAGCCTGTCGTACTGCGAGGCGATTCCCCCACCAGCGACCGAGGAGTACTGCTTGATCTTCTGGCCCGCCACTGAGGCGCCGTCGTTGACTGCCGTCAGTGCACGCCCGGAGGCGTCCTGCACCTTCGGGGCGCTCTTGCGGTAGGTGCCTTCGGCCCAATCTGCGGCCGCGCCCAGTTTGGGGGCGGTCCAATCACGTGCGGTCTCGACTCCCGCGAGCACGACGTGCTCCCAGGAGTGGTTCCGCTTCTTCTTCTTGCCGAACATGCATGTCCTCCGAATCCGGATCGGTTGCTCACATCAGCTTACGTGGTCTGCCGGTGACCTGCTATGGCACGGCCCATCTCCCCCATCATCCCCCGAGCTGGCACCTCGCGCCACCAATAGTGAGACAATGGGGCCCATGAGTGCTATCGCAACACATCAGGCAACTATCCGTACTTCCAAGGGCGAGATCGTGGTCGAGCTCTTCGGCAACCACGCGCCCAAGACTGTGGACAACTTCGTAGGACTGGCCACCGGCGAGCAGGAGTGGACCCACCCCGAGTCGGGCGAGAAGATGGTCGACACCCCGCTCTACAGCGGCACCGTGTTCCACCGCATCATCTCCGACTTCATGATCCAGGGCGGAGACCCGCTCGGCCTCGGCGTCGGTGGACCCGGCTACAAGTTCGGCGATGAGATCCACCCCGAGCTGGACTTCACCGCACCGTACAAGCTGGCCATGGCCAACGCCGGCCCGGGCACCAATGGTTCACAGTTCTTCATCACCTCGGTGGCGACGAACTGGCTCCAGGGCAAGCACACCATCTTCGGCGAGGTCAGCGACGCAGAGTCGCAGAAGGTCGTCGATGCGCTCAACACCGTGCCCACCGACAACCGGGATCGCCCGAAGGAAGACGTCGTCATCGAGAAGATCGACGTCGAGAAGCTCTGAGGAGCCTAGAATCACCGCAACATTCTGTCCGCGGCATCCGGACAGGCCAGCCTCTGTGCAGTGTCAGCGCTGCGGCCGGCCGGCCTGTCCGGAGTGTCTGCGGGAGGCCCCCGTCGGGTTCCAATGCGTGGACTGCCTCGAGCGCGCACGCACCGACTGGCAGCGCCGCCGCCCCACCCCTCGCTCGCAGTTCGGGGCGGTGATCCGACCGGGGCAGCGCCCCGTCGTCACCTTCACCGTGATCGGGCTGTGCATCGCCGTCTATGCCCTGCAGCTGTTCAGCGACGCTGTCACCGCGTCTCTCTGGTACGCCCCGCTGCAGACCTCAGCCTGGGCCTTCGAGCCCTGGAGAATGCTCACCTCGGCGCTGGTGCATTCACCGTCGAACGCCATGCATCTGCTGTTCAACATGTTCGCCATCTGGTTCGTCGGCCGTGCCCTCGAACCGGCTCTGGGACGAGCCCGCTATGGCGCCCTGCTGCTGCTCTCCGCATTGGGCGGCTCCGTCGCCGTGCTGTTCCTGACTCCCGCGATGACACCCACCCTCGGTGCCTCCGGTGCCGTCTTCGGCCTCTTCGGCGCTCTGTTCATCCTGATGCGCGCCACCGGGTCACAGACCGGCGGGATTCTCACCCTGATCGCGATCAACGTGGTGATCAGCTTCGTCATCCCTGGGATCTCCTGGCAGGGCCACTTCGGCGGCCTGGTCACCGGAGCGATCTGCGCGCTGTTGCTCTCCAAGGTCCCCGGCGGTCGCTCCCCGGACGCGCAGAAGAACGCTCGCCGTCGGTCGCTGTGGCAGGGACTCGGTCTTCTCGGCGTCGCCATCCTGCTGATCGCGCTGACGGCCGTGGGCATGCAATTCGTGAACCCCTACGCCTGACCTTCCGCGTGTCCCCACCCTCAGGCTGTGCAAAACTATTCCACAGTTTTATTCGAAGTTCACATAAACCTATGGATAACGTTCTGACCTGGTGAAACACATCCATGTAACTTATACACACTGTGGATAAACCCTGTGGACAAGACCGTCTCCCGGTTGTGCTGAGGCAAAAAAGATGCCGGACCCACCCTTCGGTGGATCCGGCATCTCCAGCTCTGGGTGAGCCTGTGCTCTGCTACTGGCGTGCGTCGGCGCCCGCCTGGCGGACCTGTGCAGCGGTTGATCCGCTCCACTGCTCCTCCATAGTGGGCCACATGCGCTTGAGAATGTCGTTCCAGGTGATCGCTCCGGCGAGACCGGTGTCGGAGTACACGACCGCGAGCTGCTCACCGGCCTCACGCATGGTCTGGAAGGCCTCGTAGACCGAGGCGCCCGTGGGGACCACCAGCGCTGGACGCGCCAGCTCGCTGACCGGGTGCGTCGGTTCCACGGTCAGGGTGTCGCGCACGTGGACCACCAGCGGGTCCGAGCCCGTCTCCGGGATGATCAGCACCCGGAGGTGTCCCGTCCTGCGCGCGGCCGCCTGAACGTCTGCAGCTGTGGCGCCGGCGGGCACCGTCGTGGTCTCCTGCCGGGTGCGTCCAGCGATCACATCGTCCACGGTGAGGGTCTCCAGGTCGATGACCCGGGAGATCTGCGAGGCAGAGGCCTCATCGAGGGCTCCTGTCTGCGTGGAGTGTTCCACCAGATGCCTGATCGTCTCGGAGTCGTACCCTCCGGCCGCCGCGCGGTCCACCGGGGTGATCCCGGTGGCCGAGACGAGCCGGTTGGCGATGCCGTTGATCCACAGCAGCAGGGGACGGAAGCCCCAGAGAACGACCTGAGCTGGCATGGCCACGAGCTTCGCCGCGCGCTCGGGGTGAGCGATGGCCCAGGACTTGGGAGCCATCTCTCCGACCACCAGATGCAGGAAGGTCATCAGCAGCAGCGCCAGCGCGAAGGCCAGGGCGTCGGCAGCCCAATAGGGCAGGCTCCAGGACTCGAAGATCGGCGTCAGCGCATAGTGCACCGCCGGCTTGCTGACCGCGCCGAGCGCGAAGGTGCAGGCAGTGATGCCAAGCTGGGCGCCGGCGAGCATGACGGTGAGCTCGTTGAGCCCGCGAAGCGCCGCCCGTGAGGAGCGGCTGTGCTCTGCGGACTCCTCCAGCCGGTGCCGCCGGGCGGCCAGCAGCGCGAACTCGAGGATCACGAAGAAGGCAGAGATGATGATGATGACGACAGTGGCCACCAGTGGAATCAGCCAGTCGTTCATCGTTCCTCCTCGGACTCTTCGCCGAGGCGAAGGTGGACGGATTCAGGGACATGGCGGTCGACGCTGAGCACCGTCACATCGAGCCAGCGGCGCGGTGGTGAGGATTCAGCGTAGTCCGCCGGATCTGCAGGCAGCTCCACGCGGACCTCCTGTCCCTGGGTGAGCAGTGAGCCCTCCTGAGCCATCAGCAGACCGGAGAGGGTCTCGTAGTCACCTTCGGGGAAACTGCGTCCGATGACGCGCTCGACCTCGTCGAGGTGCAGATCGCCGTCGACGCGCCAGAAGTTCTCTTCCACGGGTTCGATCCCGCTGGGCGCCTCGTCGTCGTGCTCGTCGGTGATGTCGCCGAGGATCTCCTCGGCCAGGTCCTCCATGGTCACGACGCCGGTGAAGCCACCGTATTCGTCGATGACGCAGGCGAGCTTGGCGTTGGCGTCGCGCAGCGTCCGCACAGCGTCGGGGAGCGGCATCAGTGTGGGCACGATGACCGGGGTGCGCATGAGCTCGGAGGCCGGCAGGTCATCGGAGAGGTCGCTGCCGAGCAGGTCCACCATATGCACGACGCCGACGGGCTCATCGTGGGTGTCCACCACCGGGTAGCGAGTGTGCTCCTCCGCCATCAGGGTACGGATCTCCCCAAGGGTGGTGTCAGGGTGGATCAGACCGGTGCGCGAGCGCGGAACCATCGCGTGCTCGACGTCGTGCTCCGGGAAGTCCAGGATGCGATCCAGCGTCAGGTACATCTCCTCCGCCAGGTCGCCGCTCTCGTGCGAGCTGGAGACGATGTGTTCCAGATCCTTCGCGGTTGCACTGGACTCGACGTCGTGGACGGGCTCGATGCGCAGCAGCTTCAGCAGCGCGTTCGCGGCGATGTCGAAGATGGAGATGAGCCAGCCGAACGCACCGAGGTAGAACTTGGTGGAGCGCGCAAGGCCGAGGGCCAGCGGAGTGGGGTTGGCGATCGCGTAGTTCTTGGGGAAGAGCTCACCGAAGATCATCTGCACCACTGTGGAGGCTGCGAGGGCAAAGATCGTGCCGATCGTGATGCCCAGGGCTGCGGGGATGCCGACGCCTCCGAGCAGCTCGCCGAGTCCCTCACCCACCAGCGGTTCAGCGACATAGCCGACCATCAGGCCGGTGACGGTGATGCCCAGCTGAGCGCCGGAGAGCATGAACGAGGTGCGTCCGGTGACGTCGAGTGCGCGCTGGGCGGACTTGTCGCCTCCGGCGGCCATGGAGCGCAGGCGGTTGCGGTCCACCGACATGTACGCGAACTCTTGGGCCACGAAGTAGCCGTTCGCGGCGATGATCAGCAGGATCAGCACAATGCCGAGGAGCAGGAGCAGGAGGGCGATCACCGGGCGACCACCAGTGTGGCGCTGCGGCGGTCGAGAGGACCTTCATTCGCAGTACTCGGGGGACAGTGTCGTCGGCGATCAAGTACTGCGCGTGGTAAGTCGTACACCTGTGTCAGGCACCTCTTCAGTCGTGTGAACAGCTGGTCAATGAAAACTATAGCCGAACGGGGTTCGGAGACAGATGGTCTGCACAGCGCCGAGAACCGGCTCTGCGGGTGCGGATAGAAAAACGGCTCCTCCCACCCGCAGGTGTGAGGAGCCGTCTTCTTCAGCTTGATCCCATCTGGTGGAGGCAAGGGGACTCGAACCCCTAACCCCCTGCTTGCAAAGCAGGTGCGCTACCAATTGCGCCATGCCCCCAGATTTTTCTCAGGCTATCAGACCGAATCTGTGGCCCGAGACCAGACTTTCCGAGCATCCTCGGCCCGTCGCCACTGGCGATAACCGAGGATTCCCGCCACGGAGAAAGCCATCAGCACAATGCGCTTCATTGCTTCCTCCTGGAGTCCGGGGTGGGCGTAGGAGGACTTGAACCTCCGACCTCATCGTTATCAGCGATGCGCTCTAACCGCCTGAGCTATACGCCCCCGACACCTCATAAAAGGTGCGTCATCCTCATCAGGACGACCACTACACATTACATCGCTGACGTCGGCCGAACCAAATCGGCGGCGTGCCAGCGGGCATGAGGCAGCGCCCAGTCCCGGAGTCGGACTCAGTCGTCGGTCAGCGTGACCCCCACGCCGCCCACCAGGGAGGCGGAGAGGTTGTAGAGCACAGCTGCCAGCATGGAGAGGACCGTCAGCAGCACCACGTTGATCACCGCGATGATCGTGGCGAAGGACGCGACCTGTCCGATGGTCACCAGCTCCTCCACCCGGAAGGTGCCGCCGCCGCCCTCAGTGCCGAGGATCTGACCCAGCAGCTCATTGACCCGGTTGAAGATGCCGGTCACATCCATGACCGACCACAGGGTGACCGCAGCGACGACGGTCATGATTCCCAGCGCCACCGAGAGCAGGAAGCTCATCTTCAGCACCGACCAGGGGTCGACCTTGGAGATCAGCAGTCGAGCCTTGCGCACCTTGGCCTTGGGCGTGGGACGCACGAGCCCCGGCTGGGGACGAGATCCGGCAGGGCGCTGACCCGCCACGGGACGACCCTGCGGCGGACGCGAGCCTGCGCTGGGACGAGCCTCTGCGCTTCCCGGCTGCGCATTCTGCGGTCGATTCGCCGTGGTGGCGCCCCCGGCTGCCTGGGCGCGAGGCCGCGGCGCGGGGAACCGGTTGGCCGGTCGCGCCGCGGAAGAGCCTGACTGGCTCCCTGAATTACCTGCGCCGTTGCTTGCGCTCACTGAAGACCTCCATCAGGCGTTCTCTCGGTCCGCTTCATCTCGGTCCGCTTCATCAGGGACCAACGCTACTGCATCGGCGGAGTCTGGACTGTCAGCCGAGGCTGAATCGGGTTCCGGTGTCTCGGATTCTGCTGCCTCAGCCTCGCCGGTCGCGGCCAGGGCCACTCCCGAGCTGCGCGCCACCTTCAGGATCCGATCCTTCTTGCGCGGCTTCGCGAAGATGACCCCCATCGTGTCGCGTCCCTTGGAGGGTACGCCTGAGACGGGTGAACGCACCACCATGCCGGATTCCATGACGACGAGCACCTCGTCGTCGTCCTCCACGACCATCGCACCGACCAGGTCGCCGCGATCTTCCACCAGCTTGCCGACCTTGATGCCCAGGCCTCCGCGGCCCTGCACCCGGTACTCGCTGACGTCGGAGCGCTTGGCGTAGCCGGCCTCGGTCACCACGAAGACATAGGAGTTCTCGGTGATCACATCGGCGGCGAGCAGCTCGTCCTCCTCGCGGAACTTCATGCCGGTCACACCGGAGGTGGCGCGTCCCATGGGACGCAGCGCCTCGTCGGTGGCGGTGAAGCGCAGGGACTGACCCTTGCGGGAGACCAGCATCAGGTCATCCTCTGCGGAGACCAGCTTGGAGGAGACCAGCTCGTCATCCTCGCGCAGGTTGATGGCGATCACACCCGCCTGACGCGGGGTGTCGTAGTCGGTGAGCACCGTCTTCTTCACCAGGCCGCGCTTGGTGGCGAGCACCAGGTACGGCGCGTCCTCGTAGGTGCGCAGCGGAAGGACTCCGGCGATGTACTCATCGGGCTGGAAGGCCACGATGTTCGCGACATGCTGGCCCTTGGAATCGCGTCCGGACTCCATCAGGTCATAGCACTTGGTCCGGTAGACCCGACCGAGATTGGTGAAGAACAGGATCCAGTGGTGCGTGGTGGTGACGAAGAAATGCTCCACGATGTCATCGGCACGCAGCTGCGCGCCGCGGACACCCTTGCCGCCGCGGTGCTGGGCCCGGTAGTTGTCGATCTTGGTCCGCTTGACGTAGCCGTCGCGGGTGATCGAGACCACGACGTCCTCCTGGGGGATCAGATCCTCCATGGACATGTCGCCGTCGTAGCCGAGCTGGATGTGCGTGCGCCGGTCGTCTCCGTGCTTGTCCACGATCGTGTCCAGCTCGGCGCTGATGATCCGGCGCTGCCGGTCCTCGGAGGCCAGGATGTCCTGGAAGTCCGCGATCATGGTCATCAACTCGTCGTACTCATCCTGCAGGCGCTGTCGCTCCAGCGCGGCGAGCTTGCGCAGCTGCATGTCGAGGATGGCCTGGGCCTGATCGTCGTCGATGTCCAGCAGCGCCTTGAGGTTCTGCCGGGCCTCTTCGACGGTGGAGGAGGCGCGGATCGTGGAGATCACGCGGTCCAGGTCATCGAGCGCCTTGAGCAGACCCACCTTGATGTGCGCCTCGCGCTGGGCCTTGTCGAGGCGGAACTGGGTGCGCCGGACGATGACGTCGATCTGGTGGGTGACCCAGTGGTGCACGAAGGCGTCCAGGCTCAGCGTGCGCGGAATCCCGTCCACCAGGGCCAGCATGTTCGCGGAGAAGTTCTCCTGCAGCTGGGTGTGCTTATAGAGGTTGTTCAGCACCACCTTGGCCACGGCGTCGCGCTTGAGCACGACGACGAGGCGCTGACCGGTGCGTCCGGAGGACTCGTCGCGCAGATCCGCGATGCCGGAGACCTTGCCGTCCTTGACCAGCAGCGCGATCTTCCGCGCCAGGTTGTCGGGGTTCGCGTGGTACGGCAGCTCGGTGACGACCAGGCAGGTGCGCCCCTGGATCTCTTCGACGTTGACCACTGCGCGCATGGTGATCGAGCCGCGGCCGGTGCGGTAGGCCTCTTCGATCCCGCGGGTGCCCAGGATCTGGGCTCCGGTGGGGAAGTCGGGTCCCTTGATCCGCTGCAGCAGCGCCTCGAGGAGCTCCTCGCGGGAGGCCTGCGGGTTCTGCAGGTACCACTTCACACCATCGGCGACCTCGCGCAGGTTGTGTGGAGGAATGTTGGTGGCCATGCCCACGGCGATGCCGGAGGAGCCGTTGACCAGCAGGTTCGGGAAGCGGGACGGCAGGACCACAGGCTCCTGCTGCTTGCCGTCGTAGTTGTCCTGGAAATCGACGGTGTTCTCGTTGATGTCCCGGACCATCTCCATGGCCAGCTGCGCCATCTTGGTCTCGGTATAACGCGGGGCGGCCGGGCCGTCGTCGCCGGGGTTGCCGAAGTTCCCCTGACCGGTGGCCAGCGGGTAGCGCATGACCCAGTCCTGGATCAGCCGGGACAGGGCGTCGTAGATCGCCGAGTCGCCGTGCGGGTGATAATTGCCCATCACATCGCCGACCACGCGGGCGCACTTGTTGAAGGAGCGGTCCGGGCGGTAGCCGCCGTCGTACATCGCGTAGAGCACGCGACGGTGCACGGGCTTGAGCCCGTCGCGGACATCGGGCAGCGCGCGGCCGACGATCACGGCCATCGCGTAGTCCAGGTAAGACCGCTTCATCTCGGTCTGCAGATCGATCTGCCGGATCCGGTCGTGGGTCACGATGTCGTCGACGACGACGCCCTCCACGGCCTCACTGGGACCGCCCTGCGGATCCTGGGGTTCTTCGGTGTTGTCACTCACGTGTGGTGTTCTCCCTTATGCGGAATTCGGCATCCGAGCTCGAGCTGCGGCCTGCGGGGCGTGCAGCGGATCAGATGTCGAGGAAGCGGACGTCCTTGGCGTTCTGCTGGATGAATCCGCGGCGGGATTCGACGTCTTCACCCATGAGGATGGAGAACACCTCATCAGCGGCGGCCGCGTCTTCCATGGAGACCTGAAGCAGTGTGCGGTGCTCGGGATCCATGGTGGTCTCCCACAGCTCCGAGTAGTCCATCTCGCCCAGGCCCTTGTAGCGCTGGATGCCGAGCTCCTTGGGCAGCTTGCGCCCCTTGGCGCGACCCTCGGAGAGGGCCTTGTCCCGCTCGGCATCGGTGTACACGTAGTCCATGGGGCCGGACTGCCACTTGATCTTGTACAGCGGCGGCTGGGCCAGGAAGACGTTGCCGTGCTCGATCAGCGGACGCATGTAGCGGAAGAGCAGGGTCAGCATCAGCGTGGTGATGTGCTGCCCGTCCACATCGGCATCGGCCATCAGCACGATCTTGTGATAGCGCAGCTTGGCCTGATCGAAGTCCTCGCCGATGCCGGTGCCGAAGGCGGTGATCATCGACTGGACCTCTTGGTTGCCCATGGCTCGGTCGAGCCGGGCCCGCTCCACGTTGAGGATCTTCCCGCGCAGCGGAAGGATCGCCTGGGTGCGCGGGTCACGGCCGCGCTTGGCCGAACCACCGGCCGAGTCGCCCTCGACCAGGTAGATCTCAGACTCGGAGGGGTCCTTGGAGGAGCAGTCCGCCAGCTTGCCGGGCATGCCCATGGTCTCCAGGGGCGACTTGCGCCGGGCGTTCTCGCGGGCCTTGCGGGCCGCCACGCGGGCGTGGGCGGCGGACTGGGCCTTGCGCACGATGTCTCGAGCGGGGCCCGGGTTCCGCTCCAGCCAGTCTCCGAGGTAGTCGTTGACCACGCGCTGGACGAATCCGCGCGCCTCGGTGTTGCCCAGCTTGGTCTTGGTCTGGCCCTCGAACTGCGGCTCGCGCAGCTTCACCGAGATCACCGCGGTGAGTCCCTCGCGGATGTCCTCACCGGTGAGGTTGTCGTCCTTCTCGCGCAGGATCTGCTTGTCGCGGGAGTATTTGTTGATCAACGTGGTCATCGCGGCACGGAAACCCTCTTCGTGGGTGCCGCCCTCATGGGTGTTGATCGTGTTGGCGTAGGTGTGCACCGATTCCGAGTAGGACAGCGTCCACTGCATCGCAAGCTCGGCGGCCATCCCGCGCTCGGTGTCCTCGGCCTCGAAGGCGATGACGTCGTCGTGGACGTGTTCGGCCCGTTTCGTGGCGTTGAGGTGATTGACGTAGTCGAGCAGTCCGGCGTCGTACTGGTAGACGACGACCCGGCCCTTGGGGGTCTCGATGATGCCGTCATGGCCGCCACCGGCCTCGGTGGGCTCCAGCTCGGCGGGGGCGTCATCCTCGTGATGTCCCTCGAGGATCTCGTCGTGGACCACCTCGTTGCCGGCGATGTTGCGCTCGTCGCGCAGGGTGATGCGCAGACCCTTGTTCAGGAACGCCATCTGCTGGAACCGCGCGCGCAGGGTCTCGAAGTCGAACTCGGTGCTCTCGAAGATCTGCGGATCCGGGAAGAAGATCTGAGTGGTGCCGGTGGCCTCGGTCTCAGCGCCGCGGGTCAGTTCATGGGTGGTCTCGCCGCCGTTGCCGAAGCCGATGCTCCACTCGTAGCCCTGCCGGCGCACGGTGGTGCGGACCTTGGAGGAGAGTGCGTTGACCACGGAGATGCCCACGCCGTGCAGGCCGCCGGAGACCGCGTAGCCGCTGCCGCCGAACTTGCCGCCCGCGTGCAGCACGGTCATCACGACCTCGACCGTGGGGCGTCCCTCCTTGGGATGCATGTCCACAGGGATGCCGCGGCCGTCATCCTCGACGCGCACGCCGCCGTCCTCCTGCAGCGTGACCTGGATGTGTGAGCAGTAGCCGGCCAGCGCCTCATCCACAGAGTTGTCGACGACTTCATAGACCAGGTGGTGCAGGCCGCGCTCTCCGGTGGAGCCGATGTACATGCCGGGACGCTTGCGAACTGCCTCCAGGCCCTCCAGGACGGTGATGTCCGAGGCGCCGTAGGTACCCTGGTGCTGCTTGTTCTCGTTAGCCGAGGTCACGGGCTATGCCGTCTCCTTGAGTCGCCGGGAAGGTCGTGGGAGCTGACCTTGTCATGACACAGACCAGCCCGAGTGGCGGATGCGCTCGGGCCGTTGCTCCAGTCTACCGCGCCCTGGGGCCAAATCTGCATTTTTCGGGCGCTCTGAGGGCATAGATCCTGCGTCTGGAGACCAGCGAAGGGGCCTGGAAGCAATTCGGAGGCCTCCCGGTAGGGATCGGTTCCACCCTGTGGCCCCCAGTGCGGCATATCGCAGCCTGGCGATTCAGGCGTCCACCACTCTGGCCGCTGCGGACGGGACCCGCTGTGGACTCATCCGTAGGTGTCGCGCGGGCCCCTGCCGCGCACCGAGTACAGGCCCTTCTTCCAGCTCGGCGCCTGCGGACCGCGGATGCTCAGCCCCGTCACGATCCCGGGTCCGAGCTCGCGGTTGAACACGTCCATGAGTTGTGGCTGCATCAGCTTCAGATTCGTCGCCCAGGCGGAGGAATCACAGATCACCTCCACCACACCGTTCTCGAACTTCTCCGGCTTGCAGTGCTCGGCGATCGCGGTGCCGACCAGCTGTTCCCAGCGAGCGACGACGGATCCCACCGCCACCGGAGAGCTCCAGCCGCGAGTCTTGATCAGTCCGTCGACCACGCCGCCGAGCAGGTTGGGATCCCGCCGATCAGCAGACCGGGAGCCCGACGCCGCGGCTCGCTTCTGCTTGTCCGAGCTGCTGCTGCGCGGATCTCCCGCCAATGAGGTGCCCTTGGGTGTGCCGCGGAGCCGATGTTCGCCGCGCCCCTTCGCCGCGGCGCGCATCCGGGCAAGCAGAATCTTGGCGGCGTCCTCGTGATCCTGGAGCCGATCCTCAAGGCTGCTCATGGACTGACACCTGGCTGATCTGGTCCACCGATTCGACCCGCAGCGCATTGCCCAGCAGGGCCTCTGGGACGTCGTCGTCCACTGCTGCCGTCACGATCAGCTGTTCCGCCTCCGCGGCGAGCTCGGCAAGACGACGACGACGGCGCGCATCCAGCTCCGCGAAGACGTCGTCCAGGATCAGCACCGGCCGGGCACCCTCCTCGGGATCGTCATCGACCATCACCCGGTAGGCACCGAGTCGCAGAGCCAGTGCGAAGGACCAGGTCTCGCCATGGGAGGCGAAGCCCTTCACCGGCACCTGGTCCAGGCTGAAGTTCACATCGTCACGATGCGGGCCCACCAGGGTCATCGCCCGGTCCCGCTCGGCCCGCCGAGAACCCTGCAGCCGCTGCAGCATCAGGGATGCCAGCTCCTGCCGGGTGAGGGTCTCCAGCGCCGAGACATCCGGCCTGGACGCGTCACTGGCAACGCCGTCGCCCGTCTCGGAGGCCGAGAGCGAGTCCTGGGGGAGGTCTTCCTCCAGCGAGCTCACGTATTGCACCCTCGCCGTGCGCACGCTCCCGGAGAGCTGCTCATAGGCTGTGGCCACATGGGGGCGCAGCGCGGTGAGCATCTCCAGGCGCGCCTTGAGCAGATGCGCTCCAGCCTCGGAGAGCTGATGATCCCAGACCGCGAGGGTGGCTTCATGCGTGGAGGTGAAGCCCTCGTGGCGGATGGACTTGAGCAGCGCATTGCGCTGTTTGAGCACCTTCTCGTAGTCAAGGCGCACTCGCCCCAGCGCTGGCCGCAGCTGAACCGCCAGATCATCGAAGAGGCGCCTCCGCAGCGTGGGTCCGCCCTTGATCAGCTCCAGATCCTCCGGGGCGAAGAGCACCGTGCGCAGTATCCCCAGCACATCGGTGGCACGGACCGGATTTCCACGATTGATCCGAGCACGATTGCTGCGTCCCGGATTGATCTCGACCTCGAGCAGGGCCTGACGAGCGCCCCGATGGGCGTCAGCACGGATGATGGCCTGCTTCTCGCCATGCCGGACGAGCGGGCCATCCTGACTCACCCGGTGGGAGCTCAAGGTGGACAGGTAGCCGATGGCCTCGGCGATGTTGGTCTTCCCCACACCGTTGAACCCCAGCAGGACGTTGGGTCCAGGCTGCAGCTGCAGCTGCGCGTGGGCGTAGCTGCGGAAGTCGGTGAGGGTGAGCTGTGACAGCCGCATGGTCTCCTCGGCTGCCCGCGGCTACTGGTTGATCAGACGCACCGGCATCAGCAGATACCGGAAATCAATGGACTTCTCACCCTCAGCTTCGGCCTGCCCCGTGATCATCGCGGGCTTGGGCGCAGAGACGAACGAAAAGCGCAGGAACTCCGAATCGATGACGTTGAGTCCCTCGTTCAGGTATGCGGGGTTGAAGCCCACGGTGATCGATTCGCCGCTCAGCGTCGCGGGGATGACCTCCGAGGCGGAGGCCGCATCATCCACACCGGCGTCGAGGATGACCTCATTGTCCTGGGTGAACTGCAGCCGCACATGGCCGTTGCGCTCAGACACCAGCGAGACGCGGCGGGCCGCCTCGATGAACTCCGCGGTGTTGACCACTGCGTGGATCGGGGTGTCCTCGGGGAAGAGCTGGCGAATCTTGGGGTAGTCCCCGTCGACCAGCACCGAGGTGGTGCGCCGTCCTCCAGAGGAGAAGCCGACGAGTTCTGCGGACTCCGAGAGAGCGATCTGCAGCGAACCGGCACCGGCGAGGGACTTCGCGACATCGTTGAGCGTCTTCGCCTTGATCAGCACTGACGTGGAGATATCCGGCGCAGCAGGGGACCAGTTGATCTCGCGCATCGCGAGGCGATAGCGGTCAGTGGCCAGGAAGGTGATCGTGTCGCCCTCGATCTCCACCTTCACGCCGGTGAGGATCGGGAGGGTGTCGTCTTTCGAGGCAGCGGTGATCACCTGGGAGACGGCGCGAGCGAAGGCGGCTCCATCCACGGTGCCTGCAAGCTCCGGCATGCCAGGGAGCTCTGGATACTCGTCCACCGGCATCGTGGACAGGGTGAACTTTGAGGACCGGCAGGTCAGCTGGACCCGCGAATCCTGCAGCTGCACCGTCACGGGGGCGTTCGGCAGAGATTTCACGATGTCGTTGAGCAGACGCCCGGAGACCAGGATCGTCCCAGGCTGCGTGACATCGGCCTCGATATGCAGCTGGGCGGAGATCTCATGATCGAAGCTTGAGATGGTGACCGTCTGGTCGGCTGCAGTGATGTGCAGACCTGCCAGCACCGGTGCAGGTGGTCGAGGGGAGAGGGAACGGGCGGCCCAGGAAACCGCTTCGGAAAGAACATCCCGTTCAACAGTGAACTCCACTGATCCCTGCCTTCCTTGTTGCGCTTCGACAGCCGGGTCGGTGAATGTCAAGCATCTGCGGGTTGTGTCGAGTGTCGAGCTTACCTGCAATCGAACCGCAGAAGCTAGCAAGGACTGAGACGAGCACCATATGAGCCTCGAATGAGGCGTGCGCCCACAAGATCTGGGATTTCGAGCGAAGCGTGGACTGGGAACGGTGACTGTTCTCTGTCATTTAAAGGGTTAAGGGTCAGAAGTGTTAACAGGTGCTGTGGAAACTGTGGATAAACCGCTGCTTGCCGTTGTCTGCTGGGATCTGGCTGTGCACCATGAGGTGGAGGATCCTCGCTTCGACTGTGCACGAGCAGTGGAGATTTCAACAGCATCCAGGAGGCATCTCCCCAGCCAGGGCGGTGTAGTCCCCAATGTCAGCGCGTTGTGCACTGCGAACTGCACCGTTTTATCCACAGGTGTTAACTAAAACCTGGAAAACTCCACGGCCGCCTGTGGATATGTGGGAAAACCTGTGGAGATGGTCTGACGGAGAGGTCCCTGATCCCAGGGTCCATGCGGAATGACATGGTTGTGAGTTGTGGAGCAGGGTCTTATCCACAGCTGTTCAGCCAGCGGATATGAGGCGCCTGAACTGTCGCCTGCCGATCTCTCGGCTCGCCGAGCACCTCGACGCGCGCTACCGCTGCTGCTTGATCTTGTTCGTGAGCTCCGTGACCTGGTTGAACACGGCCCGACGCTCTGCCATGAGTTCGCGGATCTTTCGCTCGGCGTACATCACGGTCGTGTGGTCTCGCCCGCCGAGGGCCTGTCCGATCTTGGGGAGGGACATCTCCGTGAGTTCGCGCAGCAGGTACATCGCGATCTGCCGGGCGTTGACCAGCTTGCGGTTGCGTGACTTGGAGATCAGCTCCTCGACGCTGAAGGTGAAGTAGTCCGCCGTGGCGTTGATGATCTGGTCGGCCGTGATCTCCTGAGCGTGGTCATCCGAGATCAGGTCCCGCATGACCTGCTCCGCCAGCGCGAGGTCCACCGCCTGCTTGTTCAGCGCGGCGTAGGCCGTGACGCGGATGAGGGCCCCCTCGAGCTCCCGGATGTTCGAGGAGATCTTTGAACCGATGTACTCAAGGACGTCATCTGGACAGGAGAAGTTCTCCGCGGTGGCCTTCTTGCGCAGAATCGCGATGCGGGTCTCAAGCTCGGGGGGCTGGATGTCGGTGATGAGGCCCAGCTCGAACCGAGATCTCAGCCGCTCCTCGAAGCCGGAGAGACGTTTGGGAGGCAGATCCGAGGTGATCACGACCTGCTTGTTGTTGTTGTAGAGGGTGTTGAAGGTGTGGAAGAACTCCTCCACGGTGCGCTCTTTATCGGCGAGGAACTGGATGTCATCCAGCAGCAGGATGTCGACGTTGCGGTAGAGGTGCTTGAAGCTGGCACCTTCGTCGTCACGGATCGAATTGATGAAGTCGTTGGTGAACTCCTCCGAGTTCACGTAGCGGACGCGGATCCCGGAGTAGAGCCGCTGCGCATAGTGGCCTATGGCGTGCAGCAGATGCGTCTTGCCCAGTCCCGAGTCGCCGTAGATGAACAGCGGGTTGTAGGCCTTGGCGGGAGCTTCTGCGACCGCATTCGCCGCAGCGTGGGCGAAGCGGTTGGAGGAGCCGATGACGAAGGTGTCAAAGGTATACCGGGGATTCAGCCGTGAGGTCTCGTAGTGCTCGCTGCCGCTCGCGGTGAAGGAGGCCGGTGGGGCTGGTCGGCTGGGGGGACGACGCTCGGCCAGCCGGGCGTCCCGCTGGGGCTGCGCGGTGCGTTCGTACTGTGAATAGTCCGTGGGGGCGAAGCTGGGCTCACCGTACTCGTCCCGTTCCCTGCTCATCCCGATCCCGACGCGTTCCGGTCGCTCGGAGCGTTCTGGGCGGTCGTAGCCCTCGGACTCCGGGCGGTGTCGAGGGTTCTCGGTGCGGACTTCCCCCGGGTAGAGATCATCGACTGCGGTGGAGGAGGCTGAAGCCGCAGAGGGCGCCGAGTTCGCGCTCGCTGCTACTCCCAGCTCGCGCTGCCGCGTCGCGAGTTCCGGGTCGATGACATAGGCACAGAGGACGTCCTTGCCGAAGACCGTGCGCATCGCGTCACCGAGCTGGGCGGCCAGGGTCGACTGCATGAGCTCGCGAACCCGTTCGTGGGGCACCGCAACGGTGAGCAGCAGAGTCTCGCCCAGAAGCTGTTCCCCCTGCGGCACTGCCCGCCCGACGTCGGTCAGCCGCAGGCCGGCGATGCCATGATTCTCTCGGAGCTCGGCAAGCACCTGCTGCCACTTCCGCGGCACATCGACCTCTGACTCAGCAGGCACGCTGCTCCCCTCGTGGATATCGGCGAAATTCTGCACATAGTATTCCACAGCTTCTGTGGAGAGAGCTGTGGGAAAAGTCCGATCTCCCCCGTCATCCCGGCTCATCCGCTGGTGATCTCCCGGCGCTGCCAGCCGAGCACACCGAGCATGAGACCGGCCACGCCGAGCGCGCTCAGGACGAGGACCGGGGCCCATGTCACAGGTTCCACCGGGTATGGGGACAGGTGCGAGAAGACGTTGAAGTTCTGCATCACGCCGGGCAGATCCAAGAGCCGTCCGAAGTTTGTCATCACCGCGGCATAGCCGACCACGGCCCACCCGATGACCCCGGTGAACCGCGGTGCCCAGCCGAAGACGGCGACGACCAGCCCGAGCACGGCCAGCACCGCAGGGCCCTGGTGCAGGCTGGCGAGCAGGAGGTCGACGAAGTGCTGCGCGCGGTCCTGATGCAGCACCGCCGCAGCCGCGCCCCCGGTCGCCAGACCCACCAGCAGCAGGATCAGGGCCAGCCCCAGCACAAGCACCGCCACGTGGGCGATCAGCCAGCCTCTGCGGCCCAACGGAGCCGTGAGCAGCATCGCGGCGCGACCCTGTGATTCTTCACCGCGGATCTGTTGCACTGCGTTCACGCCTGCCGCAGCCACCAAGATCGCCAGAAAGAGACCGATATAGGCCAGGTAGCCGAGCATCAGGGATTCGCCGGTGAAGACCTGCTGGAACTGTTCGGGGAGATCACCGGCCGCTTCGACCATGGTCTGGGCGTAGCCGCCGAACATCGCGCCACACAGGACAAGGGCCAGACCCCACCCGCGCAGACCTCCGCGCAGACTCTCCCACGCGATTCCCAGCGGGGTCCCCAGCGAGGGCCTGGCGCGCGCGGGTCCGGGTCTGCCGGGGAACAGACCCGCGCCGAGGTCCCGGCGGGTGCTCAGGTGAAAGGCCCACAGCAGCCCTGCCACGGTGAGGGCACCAGGCAGCAGCAGAGGCCACCAGCGGTCCTGGACATAGGGGGCCGTCTGTTGAGACCAGCCCAGGGGTGAGAACCAGGAGAGCGTCGTGCCACCGGGGGCTGCGGCGTCCCCACCCATCCGGATCAGATAGCTCAGCCCGAGCACCGAGCCTGCGACGGCCGACGCGGCGCGAGAGGCTTCGGTCAACTGGGCTGAGACCGCACCGACGGCGGCGAAGAACAGGCCGACGGCGGCTCCTGAACCCGCGATAAGCAGGGAACCTGGGACGGCGAAGCCCCCGGAGAGGGCCCCGAGCATGACCAGGAATGTTGCGCAGATGGTGCTCAGGAAGACCAAGAGGACGGCGGCGGCGAGCGTCGCGTGACGTCCCAG
Organism: Nesterenkonia halotolerans; assembly: GCF_014874065.1. Taxonomy (NCBI): domain Bacteria; kingdom Bacillati; phylum Actinomycetota; class Actinomycetes; order Micrococcales; family Micrococcaceae; genus Nesterenkonia; species Nesterenkonia halotolerans. The sequence goes on from NZ_JADBEE010000001.1 coordinate 1,904,450, forward strand.
GACATTCGCACGAAGCAGCTCCGCACGCCCGGACGCCTCTTCACCACGGGTGTGGCGAGTAACAGTGAAGAGGCTCATCAGGGCGATGAGCAGATAGATGAACAGCGCGTATCCAGCGGCGTAGAACCGCTCGAAGGTGGGCTCCGCCATCCCGTAGGCGGGCCCTGTCATCAACCGGCCCACCGGATCGGTGAAGACCCCGGCCATCTGCACGAGCTCCTCCTCGTCGCTGACGATGGCCTGCACCGCATTGGCCACGTAGAAGCTCATCAGCCCGATCCCCAGGACCCAGAGGCTCAGCCGGAGACGATCCTGCCGGAGCATGAAGCGCAGCAGAAGGACGGTTCCGGTGAGGCTTTCCTGGACAGAGGACCCGGTGACCGTGGGGGCCCACCGGGCTGCGGCGTTCATGATCTCTCCGTGGTGATGTGCCCTGGCCTGCCCCTCGGACCCGTTCCCGCGTGATGGTGTCCGGCGGCGGCCCCGTAGTGACGGATCAGCAGCTGCTCCAGTGTCGGTGGGTGGGCAGTCAGCGAGCGGACTCCCAGGGAGGTCAGATACGCCATCACCTCTCCCAGATGCTCGCCGTCGATCTCGACGACGGCGCGGCGCGAGTCCGCGTCCAGGCGCACGTCATGGACTCCCTCGAGCTGGGACAGTCTCTCCGGCAGCATCTTCGTCTCCACCTCCACTGTGGTGCGAGTCATGTGGCGAAGCTCGGTGAGGCTTCCAGACTCCACGATCCGTCCCTCACGAATGATCGACAACCGGTCTGAGAGCACCTCCACCTGGGCCAGGATGTGACTTGAGAGCAGGACTGACGTGCCCTGGGCCGTTGTCTCGGCGATGACCTCTTGGAAGACCACCTCCATCAGCGGATCCAGGCCCGAGGTGGGCTCATCGAGGAGCAGCAGGTCGACGTCGGCGGCCAGCGCTGCGATCAGCGCGACCTTCTGCCGGTTGCCCTTCGAGTAGGTGCGGGTCTTCTTGCGTGGATCCAGACCGAAGCGGTCGATGAGATCGTCCCGGCGACGTGTCGTGTATCGGGTGCCTGCATCACGGCTGCGCAGTCGCAGGAACAGGTCGATCACTTCGCCACCGGTCAGGCTCGGCCAGAGCTCGACGTCGCCGGGCACGTAGGCGAGCCGACGGTGCAGTGCCACGGCGTCACGCCACGGGTCCCCGCCGAACACGCGTGCGACTCCGGAGTCTGCGCGCAGCTGGCCCAGAAGCACCCGCAGCGCCGTAGATTTCCCGGCACCGTTGGGTCCCAGGAAGCCATGGACTTCACCAGCTGCGACGCTGAGGTCCAGACCGTCCAGAGCGTGCACCCGTCCAAATGACTTGATCAGACCTTTCACGTGAATCACGGGGTGATCGGCAGTCATGAGTCTTCCCTCCACGGACCCAGCGGCAGCCGGGGACACTACGATAGATCTCGGTGGCGCGGCAGCCAATGGTGCACAGGCCGCCCCGGCAGACTTGACGGCGCGCCGGGGAAACCCTAGTGTTGACAGGTCGCCCCACGGTTCTGCCGTGCCTGCACGCAGGAACTTGTCCGGGGCCCGAATGACTTCAAACCATCCAAGTGGGAGTACACAGTGAGCAAGCGGACTTTCCAGCCGAGCAACCGCCGTCGCAGCCGCAAGCACGGCTTCCGTTCCCGTATGCGCACCCGTGCCGGCCGGTCGATCATCTCGACGCGTCGCAACAAGGGCCGCAAGGAACTTTCGGCCTGATCTAGAGCAATTCACGCTGACCCACGGTCAGATGGTTCCGGTGCACCGCACCTGGACCTACACACGGCCCGTCCCGCAGAATATGGGAACGGGCCGTTCGTGCATCTGGTGTGCGCATGTGCCGCTGCCGAGGGCACAATCCGCAGGAACCAGGACGCAGCGAATGGAGGCCGAGCGCCGTGCTCCCCAAAGAACACCGGCTCACCTCCTCGCGCGATCATCGGGACACCATGCGGCAGGGCTCGCGCGCCGGAGGCGGCGGTGTGATGGTGGCCGTGAGGATCGGGCCACATCGTTCAGCTGCAGGGACCGATCCATGGCGGTGCGGTCTCGTCGTCTCCAAGGCCGTGGGGAACGCCGTCGTCCGGCACCGCGTGCAGCGGCGGCTGCGGCACATCATCTTCGACCTCATGCGAGATGATGCTCTCGCAGCACCCGAGGGAGGCCAGCTGGACATGGTCATCCGGGCATTTCCCGAGATCGTCGACCTGGATCACAAGGAGTTGAGCTCTGCGGTGCACAGTGCCGCGGAGCGGGCGCTGCGCAAGACGTCGCGACAGCGGGGACAGCAATGAGCGCTGACTCCTCCCGCGAAGCCGACGCCTTCCCGGAGCCCCCCGGCTCCCCGGAGTCCACATGGATCAGGCATTCCAGCTACTACGTGGCGCGGGGTGAAACTCCTGGACGGCCGACCACTGACGTCGACGAGAGTCAGCTGCGCCGCGGCTATTGGGGCTGGCTTCGCGTCGGCCCCTCGACGCTGCTCGCCCTGCTGATCAGGGGGTACCGAAAGGTCATCTCCCCGCTCTATGGGCAGGTCTGCAGCTTCTATCCCAGCTGTTCCGCCTATGGGCTCGAAGCAGTGACCGCCCACGGAGTGATTCGTGGGGTTCCGCTCACCGCGTGGAGGGTGTTGCGATGCAATCCGTTCACCGGAGGCGGGGTAGACCCAGTGCCAGCCACCGCAAGGATTTGGCCGCAGGGTGCAGTACCGACGATCATAGAGACAAACCACCCACCGATTCCCCGCGGTGATGATGACTGACGTCCTCACCACCCTTGAGCCGGCAGGCTGCTTCGGCATGACGCCTGGCCACAACATCTGAGAGATACATGGGCTTTTTCGACACAATCATGTGGCCCTTCACCTGGGCCGTCTCCTTCATCCTGAGCACCTTCCATGGCCTGCTGTCCGCCATCGGGCTGCCCTATGACTCGGGATGGAACTGGGTTCTGTCCATCGTCCTGCTCGTGCTCGTGATCCGCATCATCTTGATCCCGCTGTTCGTCAAGCAGATCAAGTCCCAGCGAGGGATGCAGGTCATCCAGCCTGAGGTGCAGAAGCTGCAGGCGAAGTACAAGGGCAAGAAGGACGCCGTCTCCCGCCAGCAGATGGCCCAGGAGCAGCAGGCGCTGTTCAAGAAGCACAATGTGAACCCGTTCATGACGTGTCTTCCGCTCCTGGCGCAGATGCCGATCTTCTTCGCGCTCTTCTGGATGCTCAACCGGATGCGCGAGGAGCAGAACCAGCAGCAGGGCTACGGCGCGCTCAGTGCCGATGAAGTGCAGAGCTTCGACGGGTCCTCGATCTTCGGCGTGAGCATGTCGGACATGTTCCTGCCCTCGTTCAGCGCGGACCCTACGCGCTGGGACGTCGTCATCCTGACCTCGATCATGATCGTCACCATGGTGGCCACCCAGTTCTTCACCCAGAAGCAGCTGATGAGCAAGAACATGTCCGAGGCTGCGCTGACGGGGCAGTTCGCACAGACCCAGAAGATGATGCTCTATGTGCTTCCGCTGGTCTTCGTCATCGGTGGCGTGAACTTCCCCGTGGGTGTGCTCGTCTACTGGACGGCGACGAACTTCTGGACCATGGGCCAGCAGTGGTGGGTCATCCGGAACAACCCGACCCCGGGCTCCCTGGCAGAGAAGGAACTCAACCTGCGCCGTTCCGCCCGCGGCCTCCCGCCATTCAATGAGGCCGCGAAGCCCGTGGAGCAGCCCAAGCCGACCGGCAAGCACCTGGGCCAGACCTCTCAGCCGGCGAAGAAGAAGAAGAGGAAGAAGTAGTCATGAGCGAGAACGAGACACAGTTGCCCCAGGCCGACGGCGCGGAGCAGGGTATTGTCCCCGCCGAGGCCGAGGAAGCGCCAGCTGCAGCAGCCGAGCCCGTGGCACCGGACTCCAAGGGTGCCGACGATGACTCTGAGGGTGCAGACGAGGCAGCCACGGATCGGGCCCCCGCAGAAGGCGCCACGGACGAGGGCGACATCGCGGCTGACTACCTCGAGGAGCTGCTCGACATCGCTGACCTCGACGGGGACATCGACATCGAGGTCCGAGGTGGACGCACTTATGTCTCGATCCTCACCGAAGACGGTGGAGATGAGCTTGACGATCTAGTCGGCCGCGATGGCGAGGTGCTCGACGCGCTGCAGGAGCTGACCCGTCTGGCGGTGCTGACAGCCACGGGCGATCGGACACGCCTCGTCCTGGACATCTCAGGTCACCGCGACCGTCGTCAGTCGGAGCTCAAGCAGCTCGCTGAGGACGCCATCGCAAAGGTTCAGGATCGCAGGGAGGACGTGCACCTGGAGCCCATGAGTGCTTACGAGCGGAAGATCGTGCACGATTTCGTCGCCGACTCCGGTCTGATCAGCGAATCCGAGGGCGAAGGCAAACGTCGCCACGTCGTGATCTCAGCCTCATGAGCGAGCACCCGCGGGTAGACGACGACTCGGTGAATGAGGAGTCTGCACAGACTCGCTTCGCAGAAGAGGACTCAGCAGACACCCCAGAGACCGTGGAGGAGACTCCCGAGCTCACCGAACCGGAACGCGCGGCGGCCTTGACGCTTTTCGGCGACCGGTTGGAGCTCGCCGAACGATACGTGGGGCACCTGTGCTCCACGGGTATCGATCACGGACTGCTCGGTCCGCGCGAGGTCCCCCGCATCTGGTCTCGTCATGTGCTCAACTGCGCCGTTCTGGCGCCAGAGCTCACCGCTGACACCACCGTCGCGGATGTGGGTTCAGGGGCGGGACTGCCGGGACTTGCGCTCGCGATTGCACGCCCCGACGTGGAGTTCATCCTCATCGAACCGATGGAGCGTCGAGTCGAATGGCTCAGCACCGTGGTGCAGGACCTGGACCTGGACAACGTCCAGCTGATTCGCGCCCGAGCAGAGGAAGTCACCGATGAAGTGATGGCCGACGTGGTCACTGCGCGCGCCGTGACAGCACTCAAAAAGCTTTTGCCCCTTACAGTGCCTCTGTTGGATGACGACGGCGAGCTGCTGCTCCTCAAGGGTCGCAGCGTGCGCGCCGAGATCGAGGCGGCATCCAAGTCATTCAGCAGATACAAGCTTCAGAAGCCGACCGTCGAGCTGCTGGGCGAGGGTCTGCTCGAAGAGCCGAGCACGGTGGTCCGTTGCCGTCGCCGCTCCGCTCGGGTGGCCTAGACTCGTGCATGCCTGCGCGGCGCGTGCCGCCAGGAGTCCTCGTGTGCATGAAGGAACGATTCGTGACTAAGGAGAGGTGGCCCGTGCAAGAGAACCGCGTTTCACGTGAAACAAGTGGTACCGCAAAGGCCGCCGGCGACGCTGCCAGTGCGGCTGAAGGGTCTTCGATCCTCGATTCATTCGCGGCCTCTTCTCCCCTGGCGGCCGAGCTGGCAGACGAGAATCGCCGTCGCAAGAAGCTGGTCTCCACGGAGCTGGATCGACCCGAGCACACGCGTGCGATCACCGTCTCGAACCAGAAGGGCGGAGTCGGAAAGACCACCAGCACGGTCAATCTCTCGGCGGCCCTGGCCGATCAGGGATTCAACGTCTTGGTCATCGACATCGATCCCCAGGGCAACGCCTCGACCGCGTTGGGAGTTGAGCACTCCGCGGACACCGACTCCGTGTACGACGTGCTGATTGAGGACTTCGCCCTCGCCGACGTGGTGGCTGACTGTCCAGACATCCCTCGCCTGCAGGTAGTCCCCGCTACCATCCATCTCGCCGGTGCAGAGATCGAGCTGGTATCCCTGGTGGCTCGGGAACAGCGGCTACAGCGTGCCCTGGCCGAGTACTACCGCTACCGCGAGGACAATAGCCTGGAGCGGCTGGATTTCGTGTTCATCGACTGCCCCCCAAGCCTCGGACTCCTCACTGTCAATGCCTTTGTCGCCGCGCAAGAGGTGTTGATACCGATCCAGTGCGAGTACTACGCCCTGGAGGGCCTGAGCCAGCTGCTCAACAACATCGGGATGATTCAGAAGCACCTGAACCCGCCGCTCAAGGTCTCCACCATCCTGCTGACCATGTATGACGGGCGAACGAACCTTGCATCGCAGGTCGCCGAAGAGGTTCGGGAACATTTCCCGGAGTCGGTGCTGAAGGCCGTGATCCCGCGCAGCGTTCGCATCTCCGAGGCACCCTCCTATCAGCAGTCGGTGATCAGCTACGACCGTTCCTCCACCGGAGCGCTCGCCTATCTTGAAGCAGCGGCAGAGCTGGTTCAGCGCTCCTGACCGGCGACATGCCATCACGCAGCGGGTGGTGAAGGGGCTGCGTTTCACGTGAAACGAGGCTCAGCAGTCTTGAGCTTCTGCGCGCCTCGGTTTCACGTGAAACAACGGGACCTGGACGGACGCTCGCGATCATCTTCGTGCCGGCCGCGAATCGGTGTCCAACTGTTCAGTCGGTACGTCAGCTCATCCAGGGTCGGCCAACACCAGAATTCGTCGGTGCTAGCCCGAGGACTGTTTCACGTGAAACGCCGACATGGCGGGCTCTGTTTCAGCGTGGTGTGCCTCTTCACGTGAAACTGCGGTGAGTTCGTATTCCATCCTGTGGATGAGTTCTCTGAGTGTGTCCGCTTGGCGGCCATGCACCCCTCGGCCTCTCCGGGACTCGCGATGCTCGCAATCGATCATGTCGAGCCGACCGCTATCGCGGCGCGGTTTCACGTGAAACCGAGGTTAGACCCGTCGGGTGGTGAGCTGAAGTTTCACGTGAAAAGCCTTGGTGACCTCTCCCTGGGCAGCAAGTGCGCCATGGGGCTTGCAGCGCATCACGAAATTGCCTCCCGTTTCACGTGAAACGTGCTTCTATCACTGTCGCTGGCATGATCACTGACAAAATCTCCGTAGAATGGGACCTACCGCGCTGAGCTCACGCGGGTTGAGGTCAATGTCTCTAGGAGGCCCCTGCATGGCGGAACGTAAACGGCGCGGTTTGGGACGGGGTCTAGGTGCGCTGATCAACAGTGATTCCCAAGATCAGGAGTACCAGCAGCAGAAGGAGGGCGCTGAGACTGCCTCGTTGGCCTCAGAGACTGAGAAGCAGACATCATCCGGTCCTGTTTCACGTGAAACTGCAGAAGGCCGATCGAGTGCTCCCCGTCCGATCGATGTGTTCTTTTCCGCGAAATCGGATCTCGAAGGGCCGTATGTAGCCCGCGATTCTACGGTCATCCAACGATCGGTGACGTCATCCCGACGACCAGGTGCCGGACAACGAGCGCCGATGCCGGACGTGCTCTCGCGCGGGGCTGCTAAGGCCGCTGAGCGGCAGGCTGCTCCGCAAAGTGGTGCCCAGGCGGTGGAGAACCAACCATCTTCGGTGAGCGGTGTTCCGGAGGCTCATGAAGGCGCTCATTCGGCGGTGGAATCCTCGGAATCCGTTGAGAAACTGGGACAGGACGGTGCGTGGACCAGCTCCGTTTCACGTGAAACCGGCGGATCGGTGGATGGCGCCGAATTCCGATCAATACCTGTGGATTCGATCGTGCCGAACCCACGCCAGCCGCGTCAGGAATTCGACGAAGAGCACATGGATGAGCTCATCCATTCGATCCGCGAGATCGGCATGCTGCAGCCGGTCGTTGTCCGGCCGGCGGGCGAGGGTCTCTACGAGCTGGTCATGGGAGAGCGACGCTGGCGTGCCTCGAAGGCTGCGAACCTCGAGACGGTTCCTGCGATCGTCAGAACGACCAAGGATGACGACCTTCTGCGGGACGCTCTCTTGGAGAACATCCACCGGTCTCAGCTGAACCCGTTGGAAGAGGCGGCGGCGTATCGGCAGCTCCTGGACGACTTCAACTGCACGCAGGATGAACTGGCGGAGCGCATCGGACGCTCCCGACCCCAGATCAGCAATACTTTGAGACTCATGAAGCTCCCTCCCGCGGTGCAGCGGCGAGTTGCTGCGGGTGTGCTCTCATCGGGACACGCCAGGGCGCTGCTCGGGTTGAAGTCACCGGAGCAGATGGAGCAGCTGGCTGGCCGGATCGTGGCTGAGGGACTCTCGGTGCGCGCGACCGAAGAGGCGGTGACGCTTGCCCAGCGAGACCAGGGCTCATCAGAGGATTTGGGGCGCGAGTGGACGAAGAGCCCCCGGGTGCAACAACTCGAGGAGTTCTCTGATGCGCTGACGGATCGACTCGACACCCAGGTCAAGATCACCCTGGGAGCAAAGAAGGGCCGCATCGCGATTGACTTCGGCTCTATTGATGATCTGCACCGGTTGATGGACATGATCGGCAGCCGAAGCTGACGTTTCACGTGAAACAGAGCGGGCCCGGAACGATGATTCGTTCCGGGCCCGCTCTTTTGCCGTCTAGACCGGCTTGTCAGCTGTTCAGCTCAGCAGGTCAGCGAACTCCTGCTCCAGAACCTGCTTCGGCTTGGCGCCGATGGAGGACTGGACGTGCTCGCCGTCCTTGAAGGCATAGACCGCTGGGATCGAGGTGATGCCGAACTTCGCAGCGGTCCCCGGGTTCTCATCCACGTTGACCTTCACCACCTGGATCTTCTCCGGGTTCTCCGCGGCGAGCTCTTCGAGGATGGGTGTCAGCATGCGGCAGGGACCGCACCACTCGGCCCAGAAGTCGACGAGCACGGGCTTGTCGGCCTGCAGGACGTCCTGCTCGAAGCTGGCGTCAGTGACATTCTTGAGATCTGACATATAGATCTCCTTCCTTAGAGAGGTACAGGGGCGTTATGGGTCTCATCAGCCGGGACCTCTGCGGCGTCGGTAGGAACGTTGTCCGCCAGCCAGTGCTCCACATCGAGGGCCGCCACGCAGCCGGAGCCTGCGGCCGTGATGGCCTGGCGGTAGGTCGGGTCGAGCACATCACCGGCGGCAAAGACACCCGGCAGCGAGGTCCTTGAGCTGCGCCCATCGACCCAGGCTGTGCCGTCTTCGGTGAGTGTGATCTGGTCCTTGAAGAGAGCTGTTCGTGGGTCATGACCAATCGCCACGAACAGACCTGTCACGTCCAGAGCTGAAGGCTCTCCCGTGACGGTGTCGCGCAGGATCAGGCGGTTGACCTTCCCCTCTCCCTGGACCTCGGTCACCTCGGTGTTCCAGACGAACGAGATCTTCTCATTGGCCTTGGCACGGTCCACCATGATCTGCGAGGCACGGAGCTCCTCGCGGCGATGCAGCACGGTGACCTGAGAGGCGAACTTTGTCAGGAACAGCGCTTCCTCCATGGCAGAGTCACCGCCACCGACCACGGCGATGTTCTGTTCGCGGAAGAAGAAGCCGTCGCAGGTCGCGCACCAGCTGACTCCGTGACCCGAGAGCTCCTTCTCCCCGGGGACACCGAGCTCGCGGTAGGCAGACCCGGTGGCCAGCACCACGGCGCGGGCATGCAAGACGTCCCCGGCACCCGTGGTGATCTGCTTGATAGGACGGTCCAGGATCAGCTCTGTGGCGTCCTCGTGACGAATGTCGGCGCCGAAGCGTCGCGCCTGCTGTTCCATGTTCATCATGAGATCCGGCCCCATGATGCCCTCGGGGAAGCCTGGAAAGTTCTCGACGTCCGTGGTGTTCATCAGCTCGCCGCCGGCGGTCACGGAGCCTGTCAGCACGATGGGATTCAGGTTCGCGCGGGCCATATAGACGGCTGCGGTGTAGCCCGCCGGGCCGGAGCCGACGATGACCACATCATGTACCTGGTCAGGGGTCTGTTCAGTCACAATCACATGTCCTTAGCAACGGTCGTGGTATCTGGAATATTGAACATCATCGATGTTCAACCTATTCCTTCACCCGCCAGCCTACTGGAGCCATCCCTGTGCCCCCACTGGTGTCCCCGCCCTGCGGCGGGCAGGTCATCAGTCGACGCTGATCTCGCTGAGCTCCACGCTGTAGGGCAGTCCCGCCTGATCCGGGGACTCCTGTGTGGGCAGCTCGGTGATGTTGATGATGATGTAGGACGCCTCAGTCTCGCCCTCGAGCTCGACGGTGGTCTCGTTCCAGTTCAAGGTGCCGGTACCCACTTCTTGGGCCCCGTCGAGGCTTGCTGTGTCATTGGTCAGCACTTCGAAGCTTCCACCCGAGGACTCACCCTCCTGGGTGAGAGTCACGGCGGAGACTGTGGTGGGCTCTTCGAGCTCGGCAACGAGGGCCACATTGGAGCTGAAGCCCCCGAAGTCCTCCGTGGCGAAGGACAGGGTGACCCAGGAGGTGGAGGTATCGCCGTCGAAGAGATTGGGAAGCTGTCCATCGCGGTCCGCGATGAGATCCGGCGCGTCAGGCACGACGCGGGTGACACCGACGATGGCCGGCTCGGGACCAGTCTCCGCGCTGGGTGAGGCCTCCTCGCTCGGCGCGGCCTCTTCGGATTCAGCAGGCTCTTCGGACGGCTGTTCCTCAGCAGCGTCCTGCTCCTCCTCTGCAGGGGCGGAGGCGTCCTCGACTTCGCCTCCGCGCAGGCTCAAGAACATCACGACAGCGACCACCACGAGGACCGCCGCCAGCGCGACCGCGAGGATCCAGCGTCGTGGACCTGGTTTCTCATCGCGGAAGTCAGCATCGGGGGCCTCATCCTCATCGTCCCCCGAGCCGGGCCCTCCATGGGTGGATGCCGCATCGGCGGTGACGCTGGGAGATGCCTGCTGCTGCGATGCCCCCGGGTGCTGAGCTGCCGACTGGGGAGGCTGAAGTGCGGCTTCTTCTTCCAGGCTGGGAACCGGGCGGATCAATCCGGTGAAGGAGAGTGCATCGCGAAGGCGCGCCGGCGCGGTCTGAGGTCCGCCTCCTGCAGTGGGCGGGGTGGGCGGTGCATCAAAGTCGTCGACCGGTGAATCGGGCGGGTTGTCCACGACCTCTTCACCGTCCGGCAGGACCTCGTCGTCGCCGTGTGGGCTCGTTAGTGCATCGTCTGTGCCCCCGGCTGCGGACTCCCCGGTTCCGGACTGCTCGGATGCGGAGGGCTCGGCGACGGTGGAGGACGCCAGTGCGGCGGTGCCTGCCGCGGCAGCCCCGGCGGAGGCACTGCCAGTCCCACGGCGGAGGTCGGCCTCCCGCGGTGTGGCTGGTTGGGCCTCGAGGTGGGCCGAGAAGTCCTCGCCGGTGTCACCCGCGGCGTCTGCCGGGAGCACCTCCATGTCATGGCGCAGGAACGTGGCGGCCTCTTCGCGCGCCTGATCGACCTGCTCTGCAGCCATGGCGAGGGCCGCGGCATCGTTCTCAGAGTTCAGCCTGCGGTTCAACGAATCCGAGACCTTGTCGAGGAAGGCCGGGCGGCGCCGACGGAAGCGTCGCGCTGGATCCTCGGGGCGATCGGAGTCCCCGTGCAGGGCGGCGTAGTACTCGTCGTCGTCGTCGAAGGTCTCCGGCTCCATCACGCGGGACTGCCCGAAGAGCTCGGAGCCCAGGGAGTCGGTGAAGAAGGGCTCGACGTAGGGCGCGGAGTCCGGCACCACGAGGTCCAGGAGGTGATTGGGGTCCACCAGGGAGGAGATCAGATAGGTGCGCTCGTCGGCGAGGCCGAGATCGAGGACCTGCACGTCGGAGTCGCGCGCCCCGGTGGCGAGCTCGCGGGCTGAGGTCGCCACCTGCTTGGCATTGGACCGAGACGCCAACAGGATGCTGACATTGCGGTCCAGGACCTCGTCGCTCGCCTGGAAGACGATGTCCTGATCGGCAGACGTCACCACATGATGGGTGATGCGATAGCGCCCACCAACAACATCGCCGACGCCGAAAGGCTGCGCCACAAGTCCTCCTGGGTCCGGGAAATATCCTGTCCGCTCATTGGAAGCGGTCAGGTTCACATCGGGGGCAAGCTTACCGGGCGAGCCTGGACAATGCAGGGATCCTCCGTGCCAGCGGCGCGATCGCCGCGGTGAACTCATCCACCTTCAGGGCGCGCAGCATCAGCACGTAGACCAGAGCCATCACCACCCCGACGACGGCGCAGCTCACCACGGCGGTGAAGATCGACTCCCAGGCGAAGCCCCAGGAGTATCCGCCGAGCAGCCAGAGCGTTCCGGCCCCGGCGGCCCCCGCCACTGCCGCACACGCGCCCGAACGCAGATAGGCGCTGAGCACCGAGGCAAAGTCGAATCCGCCCCAGCGGCGGACCACCAGCAGGTGACAGATCAGGTACTGCAGGATGTGCAGGGCAGAGAAGAGCCCGATCACCAGGTAGGCGATGTCCTGCTCAGGGACGACAGTGGCCAGCCCATAGGCAGTGGTGAGACCCACGACGGCGATGATCGCGTAGATCATCATGGGAGTCTTGGCGTCCTCGGCGGAGTAGAACACGCGCATCAGGTAGAAGCTGGCGGACCGGAAGGGCATGCCCAGGGCGAGCAGCACCAGGAGCTGGCCGATGGCCGCACCCGCCAGGTTCGCATCGGCAGCCGAGCCGGCGAAGATCCTTCCCAGCTGGCCTGCCAGAACCAGCACTGCCACCATGCAGAACATCACCGGTATCGCGAAGATCCGCAGTCCCTCGTTGATGATCTCCCGGGCGCGACCGTAGCGACCCAGGTCCATGGCGCGGGCGAGCTGGTTGAACAGCACCGTCGCGATGGAGAGCACGAAGACCGAGTGCGGAAGGATGGCAATCAGTTCGGCGACATTGGCAGCAGTCTCACCGGGCACCGCAGAGCTGAGCTGCCCGAGATCCTGCCGGGCCGCCGTCGCCCCCGAGATCAGGCGCATATAGGCCAGATTCGCGAGGTTGCCGATCAGCATGGTGACCAGCGTCCACCCGGCGATCTTGCCGGTGGAGGCCAGGCCCATCCCCTTGAGCCCGAACTTCGGGCGCAGCCGCAGGCCCAGCCGAGACAGCGGCCAGAGCAGCAGCGCCGCCTGGGCGATGATGCCCACGGTGTGTCCGGCGGCGAGCCAGATGGTCTGCTGTGCGGTCCACTCCGTGAGTTGGTTATCGTCGGAAGAGTATTGCCCGAAGGTGATGATGAAGCTGATGATCACGCCGATGGCGATCACGTTGTTGAGCACCGGAGCCCACATGTACCAGCCGAAACGGGCGTTGGCATTGAGCACCTGCCCGGTCACCGCATAGAGCCCGTAGAAGAAGATCTGCGGCAGCGTCCACACCGCGAAGGCGGTGCCCAGGGCGAGCATCGGTTCGGTCCACCCCCGGGTGAGGGTGGCGATGATCGGGTAGGCCGCCAGGGTGATCAGCACCGCAAAGGCGGCCAGCACCACGATGGTCAGGGTCAGGAGACGAGAGGTGTAGTCCGCACCGCGGTCCGGTCGCCGCGCAGCCTTGATCAGCTGCGGGACCAGGACCACGTTGAACATGCCGCCTGCGAGCAGGAGGTAGACGACGTTGGGGATCGTGTTGGACTTCTCGAAGATGTCAGCCACGAGCGTGGTGTTGCCGATCGCCACGGCCAGCAGGGCGGTGCGGACGAATCCCAGCACTCGCGAGACCAGGGTGCCGGCCGCCATGATCGCACTGGCCCGCGCCAGCCCCTGTGCCGGGAGGTGGCTCTGATCGCTGGTGGGTCCCTCGGGCGGAGGTGGCGGCGGTCCGGTGTCGGTCTGCTGCGGGGAAGTAGCTGTCATCGTCAGTGGACTATAGCCCAGTCACCCCGGGATCTGCCGCGTCAGGCAGGGGCAGGTGGGTGGCTCAGCTCGACTGCACCGTCTCATCGATGACTTGTCGGGCCAGCGCCACGATGCGCCGCTCATTGGGGAAGGAGAGCGTGCGGTCCAGGTCGTCCATGTTGACCCAGGCGACGTCCACGGCCTCATGATCTGGATCGTTCTCGATGCTCAGCTCTCCGCCCACCGCCTCCATGAGGTAGTGGTGCACGGTCTTGTGGACCCGGTGGGTGGGGACGGTGAACCAGTATTCGATGCTGCCCAGCGATGTCAGGATGGCACCCTCGACCCCAGTCTCCTCGGCCACCTCACGCAGCGCCGCCTGCTCGTGGGTCTCCACGCCTTCCGGGTGACCCTTGGGCAGGCACCACTCCAGCCGACCGCCGCGGTTGTAGCGGGCGATGATCGCCACATCGAATCCGGTGGCCGCTGGGCGGATGATGACCCCGCCGGCGCTGACCTCTTCGACCGTGGGAAGGCTTCCCTGCTGCCGGGAGGACTGCCGGTTCGGCAGTCGACGTGCGCCCATTGACACTGTCAATGGGGTGCGCCGTTCACCACCGCTCTCCGGTCTGTTCATACAGAACACTCTAATGGGAGTGCCGGTCTGAGCACGGCGGGCCCGGCCTGCGGGCGTATGGGACACTGTTTTCGCTATGCCTTACCTCCCCTCTGGTTTCCCTGACGGCGCCTGGCTGCCGGACGTCGTCGTCGAACTCGGCGAACTCTTCGCCGCGCGCGGATTCGAGCTCTCACTGGTCGGCGGTCCGGTGCGAGACCTCTTCCTCGGTCGCACCTCGCCGGACCTGGACTTCACCACCGACGCGACCCCGGACCAGATCATCGCCACCGTGTCGGGATGGGCCGAGGCCCATTGGGACATCGGGCGCGATTTCGGCACCATCGGGCTGCGCAAGGGCCAGGACACCATCGAAGTCACGACCTATCGTGCCGAGGCCTATGACCCGACCTCCCGCAAGCCACAGGTCAACTTCGGGACCGACCTGGGTGAGGATCTCGTCCGGCGAGACTTCACTGTCAATGCCATGGCGCTGAAGCTGCCGAGCTTCGAACTCGTCGATCCGCATTCGGGCGTGTCGGATCTGCACCAGCGTGTGCTGCGCACCCCGGCCACCCCTCAGGAGTCCTTCTCGGACGACCCGCTGCGAATGATGCGCGCTGCCCGCTTCACCTCACAGCTGGGCATGGAAGTGGCCCCTGAGGTGCGTGAAGCCATGATTGAGATGGCTGCCCGCGTGGAGATCGTCTCCGCCGAGCGGGTGCGCGAGGAGCTGGTGAAGCTGATCTGCGGGGTCCACCCGAGCGCCGGGATCGATCTGTTGGTGGAGTCAGGCCTCGCGGAGATCATGCTTCCCGAGGTGCCCGCACTGAAGCTCACCGATGACGAGCACCACCGGCACAAGGACGTCTACCAGCATTCGCTCAAGGTGCTCGAACAGGCCTGTTCATTGGAGACCGACGACGACGGCCCGGTGCCCGGTCCCGACTTCGTGCTGCGCTTCGCGGCGCTGATGCACGACGTCGGCAAGCCCAAGACCCGCCGCTTCGAGCCGGGCGGCGGGGTCAGCTTCCGGCATCACGACGTGGTGGGCGCGAAGCAGACCCGGCGTCGCATGCAGGCGCTGAAGTTCGACAAGGCCAGCATCACCGCCGTCTGCCTCCTGGTGGAGCTGCATATGCGCTTCTATGGCTACGGCGACCAGGGGTGGAGTGATTCGGCCGTGCGGCGCTACGTCACCGACGCCGGGGATCAGCTCCAGCGGCTGCACCGGCTGACCCGCTCGGATGTCACCACCAGGAACCGCAAGAAGGCGGCGCGCCTGGACCACGCCTACGACGATCTCGAAGCTCGGATCGCTGAGCTTGCCGAGCGGGAGGAGCTGGACCGGATCCGTCCGCACCTGGACGGTGAACAGATCATGCAGGTGCTGGGGATCGCGCCGGGGCCGGAGGTGGGCCAGGCCTACAGGTTCCTGCTCGAGCACCGCATGGAACATGGTCCGGTGCCGCAGGAGCAGGCAGTGCAGATCCTCAAGGAATGGTCCGCGGCCCAGCAGTAGACGACGCCGGGGGTGATTCGGGCTGGGGCTCAGCCTCGGGCTGTGCCCGTACCTGTGCCTGTGCCTGGGCCGGCGTCTTCGTCGGCATGGCGGAGCGCGCGACCGGGTCACGCGCGGGACGAAGGATGTCCATCACCACTTGGATCATCAGATACAGGGTCGCGCCGATATGGCCCAGGACCGCAGCCACATAGAGCATCGAGTCGAAGGAGTGCTGCGGATCCTGGTCTCCGACCCCGCTGGCCAGGTACATCCAGATGGCCCAGAAGTGCAGCACCTGGAATCCCTGCCAGATCAGTGCGTCTCGCCAGCGCGGGACGGCCAGCGCGATCAGCGGCACCAGCCAGATCATGAACTGCGGCGAATAGACCTTGTTGACCAGCAGGAACGCCGCGAGGATCAGGAACAGCAGCTGGACCATTCGTGGCGGTTCGGGGGCGAGGAGTCCCAGGATCAGGATCGCGACGCAGCTGGCGGCGAAGAGCGTGAAGGACCATGCCGAGATGGTCTCCGCCGTGAGTCCGCTGCCTCCCGACTCCTCGGCGATCACCTGCCAGATATGCCAGGGGGAGGAGTATCCGGCACCGCGCTCTGCCGAGAGTTCGAAGAACTGTGCCCAGGAGCTGAAACTGACAAGCATCGCCGGGACGTTGAGCAGCAGCCAGCTCGCCACAGCGCCGAGCAGGGTGCGCAGAAACACCCCGATGCCCAGGGGAGAGTCTCGGCGCAGCACCAGCACCAGCACCGCCCCCAGCATGAACAGTGGGAAGAGCTTGAAGGAGACTCCGACGCCGATCATCACCCCGGCGCTCACATGGGCCCCGCGGCTGAAGCCCAGGATCGCCAGCGCCAGCGCGGTGACCGCCCAGATGTCCCAGTTGATGCCGATGCCGAAGATGATCGCCGGAGAGGTCGCCACGATCGCGGCGTCCCAAGGGCGGCCCCCGGCGGCCTTCATCACGATGAGCACCAGCACCAGCCAGACCAGTGCAGCGACCGCAAAGCTGAGATCCCAGTACAGCAGCGACGCGCGCCCGGCCTCCCAGACGATTCCCTCCAGGAACTCGAGCCCGAGCAGGACGTGAGTCAGCGCTGCCGCGAGGGCCGCCACCAGGCTGGTGAGCACCGGGTACTCGAAGTATCCCGGGGAGATCAACGGGCTCCAGGGAGACTCAGCGAGTCCTCGCTGTCCGTAGAGGGCGCTGATGTCCGAGTAGCAGCCCGCGTGATAGACCTCCACCCCGCCCCAGCCATTGATCCGGCAATATTGACTGGTCAGTGCGGAGAGCAGAATCGCCAGCACGGTGAGGCCGAGCAGCACCGGAGCAGGGCGCCAGCGTGGACGCAGCCGGCTGCCCACGGGTCCGCCGAGACGGTCCGAGAGGTGCCGCAGCAGCGGATCCTCCCGGCTCGGAGCCACCGGGGGTCGGTCCTTCTCAGCGGGAGTCATCGGCTCAACGATAACCCCCGGCTGATCACGGCGAGCTCTGTGGGGCTATAGGCTTCTCGATCAGGGACACAGGCATGACCGGGATCACCTTCCGCGCCTGTCGGTGTCATCACCATTGAGCACCAGAACCACTAGGAGAACAAGTTGGCAGAACTACCTATCCGGGTCGCCGTCGTCGGTGTCGGAAACTGCGCCGCATCCCTCGTTCAGGGCGTGGAGTATTACAAGGACGCCCCCGATGACCAGAAGGTTCCGGGTCTGATGCACGTGCGCTTCGGCGATTATCACGTCTCGGACGTGCAGTTCGTGGCTGCCTTCGACGTCGACGCGAAGAAGGTCGGTCTGGACCTGGCTGAGGCCATCTCCGCCTCCGAGAACAACACCATCAAGATCGCCGACGTGCCCGAGACCGGAGTCACCGTGCAGCGCGGACCGACCCTTGACGGGCTCGGAAAGTACTACCGGGAGACCATCGAAGAGTCCGACGCCGAGCCGGTGGACGTCGTGGCAGCCTTGAAGCAGGCGCAGGTCGAGGTGCTGGTCTGCTACCTCCCGGTGGGTTCGGAGGACGCGGCCCGCTTCTACGCGCAGGCAGCCATCGACGCCGGCGTCGCCTTCGTCAACGCGCTTCCAGTGTTCATCGCCGGCACACCCGAGTGGGCGGAGAAGTTCACCGCCGCCGGTGTTCCGATCGTCGGGGACGACATCAAATCCCAGATCGGTGCCACCATCACCCATCGCGAGCTTGCACACCTCTTCGAGGACCGCGGCGTCCACCTGGACCGCACGTACCAGCTGAACGTGGGCGGCAACATGGACTTCAAGAACATGCTCGAGCGCGACCGGCTGGAGTCCAAGAAGGTCTCCAAGACCCAGGCCGTCACCTCGAACACCTCGGCAAAGCTGGCCGACCGTGATGTCCACATCGGCCCCAGCGACTACATCCAGTGGCTCGACGACCGGAAGTGGGCATTCATCCGCCTCGAGGGTCGAAACTTCGGCGATGCTCCGGTGTCGATCGAGCTCAAGCTCGAGGTGTGGGATTCACCGAACTCGGCGGGTGTCATCATCGATGCGATCCGTGCGGCGAAGATCGGGCTGGACCGTGGAATCGGCGGCCCGCTGCTCTCGGCGTCGAGCTACTTCATGAAGTCCCCGCCGGAGCAGTTCCACGACGACGTCGCCCACGAGAAGGTCGAAGCCTTCATCCGAGGTGAAGTCGAGCGCTGATCGGACTCGCCCCGCCCGCTTCTGAGCGTTTTACCGGGGCGTGCGTGGTTTACCTAGGCTGCGGTCGGGCCGGTAGTTCACGCACCTCCCGGTAAAACGGTGGGGGCAGAGGGTCAGCCACGGCGCGGATGATCGGCCGCGTAGGCCGAGAAGATCTCATCGAGCTGCTCCCCCGAGACGAATCCGGGGCTGAGGGCATCACCCAGCTGGCCCAGCATCGTCTCCAGCTTGGCTGCAGTCATCCGCACCTCCAGAGATGTGGACTCCGCACCCGCGCGTTGCAGCTCGAGCGCGTAGGGCAGGTGGTGGGAGAAGGAGACCTCCGGGGTGTCTACCTGGAAGTAGTAGGTCTCGCTGTGCTGGTCCAGGTCCACGCAGACCTGGGAGATCTGCTCGGCAACCAGGTCGAGCTGCCCGCTGGCCGCGTGCGAATCCAGTTCCGAAAGCCTCTCCACATAGCCGGCGTCGGAGAGTGCCTTCAGCGTCAGCGCCGCGGAGCGTCGACGCAGGAGCGGCGGATAGACCTGCATGAACCAGGTCAGCGCGCCTGTGAGCAGCGCGAACCCGGTCAGGCCCTGGATCGGCGCGGCCAGTCTCAGGGTCGGTCCGATCGCGACCACGTCGCCGAAGCCCAGGGTCGCCAGCGTCACCAGTGAGATGTAGAGCGCCTCGGCGAACTGCGCATAGTCTGCTGGGTTGATGCCGTCAGAGTAGAGGAATCCGGCGGGGACGTGCGGGTAGTAGATCAGCGCCCAGCCCACTCCCTGGATGAGCACCCAGAGCATCACGATGCCCACCATCGTGGCCGGCCCCAGAGCGAAGCCGAGTCGGTGGCCGCTGGCCCGGGCGATCTTCCACACGCCCGTGAAGATCAGCCCACTGAGCGGACCCTGTCCCCGCGGGTGGAGAAGCTGGTGGAACATGTCCCACAGTCCGAACAGGATCACGGCGATTCCCGCGATGATCAGCACAGTCTCCACAGCCACTCTCCACTCTCGACGAATCTCTCCCGACCCTACCGCCCAGCGTTTTACCGCCTCCTTCGTGGATTACCCGGCCCACGGTCGGCCCGGTACCCCACGGAAGGGGAGGTAAAACGCGCAGGGAGGCGAGGGTGTCCCGTAATTTGGAGGGATGCAGAGACTTCATGCCGTCGACGCGCTGCGAGCCCTGGCGCTGCTGGGAATCCTGGCCGTCAACATCTGGTACTTCGCCTTCCCCGAGAACCTCAGCGGCACGGGCCGCTCCGCCGGTGTGGACCCGGGGCCTGCGGATCAATGGGTCGCGTTCGCCGCCACCGCGCTCTTTGAGGGCAAGTCCTATGTGGTCTTCTCCTTCCTCTTCGGACTCTCCTTCGTGCTGCAGTGGGGGTCCGCCCACCGCTCGGGAGCGAGTGAAGTCACCCGCTCGGTCCGCCGCTTCATCGGCCTGATCATCCTCGGCCTGCTCCACGGCATCTTCCTGTTCGTCGGTGACATCCTGCTCGCCTATGCCCTGCTTGGATTCGCGCTGCTGGGCCTGCGCAGAATCGGCGCCCGCGCCGCGCTCACACTGGCCGCGGCGCTCTGGCTGATCGTCGCACTGGCGATCCTCGCCCTCGCCAGCCTGACCCTGATGCTGGCGTCCTCCGGCATGATGGATCCTGCTGCGCTCGACGCCGCGGCACTGAGCCCCTCGGCCCAGGACGTTCGGGAGTCCTACACCGGAGGGCTCGGCAGCTATCTGGCCTTCCAGCTCTCCACCTACGCGCTCATCGCGCCCTCCACGCTGATCGTGCAGGGGCCGGTGGCCTTCGCGGCCTTCCTGCTCGGCCTGGTGGTGGGGCGCGGACGCGTGCTGGAACGCATCATGACGGGCGAGATTCCGACGGCGCGGCTGCTCCGCCTCGCGATTCCGGCGCTCGCAGTGGGCGGGCTGCTGAGCGTCACCGCCGCCTGGCTGACCTGGGGCGCCCCGTGGATCCAGCATCGGCCGGGCCAGCCAGACACGGGTGGACTTGGCATGGAGACGCTCAGCGGAGGGCTGATCTTCCTGGCCGGCCCGATCCAGGCCACCGGCTACGTGCTGGTGGCGCTGCTGATCCTGCGGCAGCCTCGGTCCGGCTGGCTCGTGCGGGCGCTGGCCCCGGCCGGAAGAATGTCGCTGAGCAACTATCTGGGCCAGTCGCTGGTGCTCGCGGTGCTCTTCTCCGCCCTGGGGGCCCCGCTGGGCCTCGGGCTCGCGGGTCAGCTGAGCGCGAGCCAGGTGGGGCTCGTCGTCGTCGGACTGTGGGTGGTGCAGCTCGTGCTCTCGAGGATGTGGCTGCGTCGGTTCGGCCGCGGCCCGGTGGAGGTTCCGCTGCGCGCGTGGACCTACGCCGAACCGAGGCGTGGGAATCATCCTTCAGCGTGATGTGCCCTGCTGCGGGTCGGCATAGCGTGGACGCATGATCACAGCGAAGGGCCTGCGCAAGACCTACGGGGCGACCACTGCCGTGGACGGGATCAGCTTCGCGCTCGCCCCGGGCAAGGTCACCGGCTTCCTCGGCCCCAACGGGGCGGGCAAGTCGACCACCATGCGCATGGCCATGGGGCTGGACCGCCCCACTGCTGGCAGCATCACGATCAACGGCAAGGCCTTCGCCGAGCACCGCGCGCCGCTGCGTGAGGTCGGCGCCGTCCTCGACGCCGGAGCGGCCCATCCGGGATGGACCGGCCGCCAGCAGCTGCGCATCCTGGCCGCCACCCATGACATCAGCCATGCCCGGGTGGATGAGGTCATCGAGATGACGGGCCTGACCTCGGTCGCGTCCAAACGGATCAAGGGGTACTCCCTGGGGATGAGTCAGCGGCTCGGCATCGCGGCCGCGCTGCTCGGCGACCCCGGGGTGCTGATCTTCGACGAGCCGATCAACGGCCTGGACCCGGAGGGCGTGCGCTGGGTGCGCCAGCTCGTTCGTCGGCTGGCCGCTCAAGGCCGCACGGTCTTCATCTCCTCACACCTGATGTCTGAGATGGCGCAGACCGCGGATCACCTGATCGTGCTCGGTCGCGGCAGCATCATCGCTGATCAACCGGTGGGTGACTTCATCGACGCCACGGGGGAGACGCGGGTGCTCGTGCGCACCGAGAGCTCGCAGGAGCTGATGAACGGACTCGCCGGACCGGAGGTCACACTGGTCTGTCAGGACGCGGAGACCTTCGAGGTGCGGGGGCTCGATGCCCGCAGCATCGGACGCCGCGCCCTCGAGATGGGACTGGTGATCCACGAGCTCACACCGCTGCATTCCTCCCTGGAAGACTCCTACCTGAAGCTGACCGGGGAGTACGTCGAACACCGCTCCGGAGGATTCTCATGAACGCCCACGTCTCCCACGCCACCGGAACTGCGGGCGCAGCAGAGCCTGAGCAACCTGCACCTGCGATCGCCGAGGTGACATTCACCCGGGCGCTGCGCGCCGAGTGGCTCAAGCTGCTCGCGCTGCGACTGAACTGGTGGCTCTGCGCCGCCGCCGTGGCGCTGCTGATCGTGACCCTGGTCGCCACCGTGTTCAGCACCCGGTTCCTCATGGCGGATGCGTCGCTGACCGGCGGGAATGCCCCTCAGACCGGTCTGAGCCTCTTCGAGAACGTCTTCTCCACCTTCACCCTGGTCACGCTGCTGATGGGGGCGCTCGCGGCCGTGGCGATCACCACGGAACATACCTCGGGCTCCATCCGGTCCTCGCTGGCGGCGGTGCCGAACCGGACCATGTTCTTCTTCGCGAAGCTGCTCGCGGTGCTGGGCTTCATCGGTGCGCTCACAGCGGTGCTGGTGGTGCTCAGCTTCGTGGTCCTGCTTCCGCTGAGCGGCTTCTACGATGTGCTGCCCGAGCTGCTGGGTGCTGAGATCTGGTGGCTGGTGCTCAGCAGCTGGGCCGTGGTGGTGATCACCGCTGCGATCGGCTTCGGCCTGGGTGCGCTGCTGCGCAGCACCGCAGGGGCCGTGGTGACCTACTGCCTGCTGCTCTTCAGCGGCCCCATCGCGCTGGGCCTGCTGCTCGCCGTCAGCGGCGGCGCAGGGTGGGTGACCGAGCTGATGCGCTTCGAGATCTTCGCGCTGCAGCGTCAGTTCATTGCGGGCTCGGCCTCGATGAGCACTGACCTCCCGGTGCCGCTGGCAGGACTGCTGCTGCTGGTGTGGGCCGGTGCTGCCGTGATTCCGGGCTGGCTGGTCTTCCGCCGTCGGGATGCCTGACCCCCACGCCTGGCGAGACCGGGCTGACTCCGATCGTGCAGACCCACTCGGTACAGTCGAGGCTGTGAAGACTCAGGCCGCGCCCGAACCCTCAGCGGGGCAGTCGATGCCTCCCGGCTTCGAGGAGCTGGGCATCGTGCGCCGACGGGGCGTGCGCGGCTGGTTCCGCCGACACCCGAGGTGCATGGACGCCGTCGTCGTCGGGGTCTACCTCTTGCTGAGCCTGTGGGTCTATCCCTACGCCTTCTATGATCTGGGCGATCGCGCGTGGTGGCTGCTGCTCGGCTACGGGGTGATCGCCGGGGCACTGTTGTTCCGGCGATCCCACCCCATCCCGGCGCTTGCGCTGATCACCCTCGCCGAGGGGTGCATGCTGCTGCTCTACCCCTGGCAGGGCGGCCAGATGCTCGGTCTGTGCTTCGCCGCCTACGCCGTGGCACGGAACCGTGGGCTCCTCATCGGGCTGCTCATCTCGCTTCCGGCCTGCGTGCTCGGATATCTGCCCTTCCTGCGCAATGATCAGTGGAACGCCGAGCACGGGCGCAGCTGGTGGATGGAGAACTACTACGAGCCCATGGGCCTGAGTGAGATCCAGTCCTTCAGCGTGCTCGCCGTGACACTGTTCTTCAGTGTGGGCATCTCCGCGGGAATCGGTGCGGCGGTGCGCCGCGGGCGCAGCCACGAGCAGGAGGTCCTGGAGTGGGCCCGGCGCACGCAGTCCTACGCCCGCGTCGCCGAGCGCAACCGGATCGCGCGAGAGATGCATGATGTGATCGCCCATTCCCTCTCGGTGATGATCTCCCTGGCCGACGGCGCGCGCATCGTGGCGCGCAAGGATCCCCACCGCGCCGGGGAGGTCCTCGAAGAGCTCTCCGACACCGGGCGCACCGCCCTGGGAGACATGCGCCGAGTGATCGGGGTGCTGCGCGAGGGCCAGGACGTCGAAGCCGCGCGTCGGCCCATCGGAGACTCCCTGGAGGAGCTCTACGAGGGATTCCGGCAGGCGGGCCTCCCGCTCACCGTGAGTCTCACCGGTCCGCAGCTGCCCGAGGACGCCGGGTTCGGACTCACCGTGCACCGGATCATCCAGGAGTCGCTGACCAATGTGCTGCGCTACGGTCGCCAGGTCACCGACGTCACGGTGACCATCGAGCACCGCCCGGGCCCCGACGCGGAGGAGGCCCGCCGACTGCGCTCCGAAGGCCTGAGCTCCGCAGACCAGGCCGCCCTGGGCATGCCCGCCACCGGGCAGGTGGTGCTGACCATCACCGACGACGGGCTTCACCCCGCCCACGGCGAACGCCGCGAATCGATGGGCAGCGGACAGGGGATCCATGGGATGGAGGAGCGCGCAGGCTTCTACAACGGATCGGTCTACGCAGGTCCGGCGCCTCGCCGGGGCTGGATGGTGCGAGCGGATCTCGAACCGCCGCAGAAGGGATGAACCAGGTGAACCCCATTCATGACGACGCGGCCACACGTGCTGAGGCTCCAGGGCCTGCGGACCCCGACGAGCGGGCAGCACTGAACGTGATGCTGGTCGATGACCAGCACCTGCTCCGGATGGGCTTCCGGCTCATCCTCGAGGGAGAGGAGGACCTCCGGGTTGTGGCGGAGGCCGCCGATGGCGTGGAGGCGCTGGAGACTCTGCGCGGGCTGCCCGAGCAGCAGCGACCCGATGTGCTGCTCATGGATGTCCGCATGCCGCGGATGGACGGGATCGAGGCCACGGCCAAGGTGGTCGCTGAGTTTCCGCAGACTCGGGTCATCATCCTGACCACCTTCGATCTGGATGAGTACGCCTTCTCTGGGCTGCAGGCCGGAGCCAGCGCCTTCCTGCTCAAGGACGTGACACCTGAGGATCTGGTCCATGCGGTGCGCGTGGTGGCCGAAGGTGATGCCGTGGTGGCACCTCGGATCACCCAGCGACTGCTCGACGTCTATCTGCGCGGAGCCGAACCGCGGAGTGTCGGGACCGCCGCAGATCAGCCCGCGACTGCGGCCCCGAGCTCCTCGGGTGCAGCGGGACGCCGCGAGGCGGCGCGTCGAGACAGGGCGGGTGAGTCTCTGCCGAACGGCGAAGAGATCGCCGCGGCCATGGACGACGGCGTCCTGCGAGACCCGCTGACCCAGCGCGAGACCGAGGTCCTCTTCGCGGTGGCCGAGGGTCTCTCGAACGCCGAGATCGCCTCAAAGTTCTTCCTCTCCGAGGCGACGGTCAAGACCCATGTGCGCAGAATCCTGACCAAGCTGCAGCTGCGCGATCGCGTGCAGGTGGTGGTCTACGTGTTCCAGACCGGGCTGATCGGGCCCTCCTAGACCAGTTCGCCCGGCCGCGGCTGAACCAGCCGCACCCCGGACCTGGCCCTCAAGTTGAGCCGTCCACCCCGGGGCCTCCCGGAGGCGTCTCCTGAGTGCGCTTCTCGAGGTATTCCTGGTGATCACGCATCCCGTTGCGCACCGCTGCCCGGATGATGGCATGTAGCACGAAGGTGATCACCACCAGGAACCCAGCGAAGATCAAGAGGTTCACGACAAGGCCGGTCCACATCATTGACATGGATCAACGCTAGCAAGGCCGCCGATTAGGATGGCGGGCATGAGCACTCGGGACCACATCGAAGACCTGTCGGACTACGTCACCGCCTCGCCCTCCTCCTACCATGCGGCCGCGGAGGCCGCGGAGCGCCTGGTGGAGGCCGGCTTCACTCAGCTGGGCGAGCATCAGGACTGGCCGATCGAACCGGGCCGCTATGTGGTCCTGCGCGACGGGGCGGTGATTGCCTGGGTGGTGCCCGAAGGCGCTGGACCCACCACCGCGCTGCGCGTCCTCGGAGCGCACACCGATTCCCCCGGGTTTAAGCTGAAGCCCAAGTCCACCCTCCTCCGGCAGGGATGGCTGCAGGCGGGTGTGGAGATCTATGGCGGTCCGCTGCTGAACTCCTGGCTGGATCGCGAACTGCGCCTGGCGGGGCGACTCGTGACACGCGACGGCGTCACCCACCTCGTCGCCACCGGGCCGGTGGCGCGCATCCCGCAGCTGGCCATCCACCTTGATCGGCAGGTCAACGAGGGACTGACGCTGAGCAGGCAGTCCCATACCGCTCCGGTGCTCGGGCTGGCCGGGTCCTCCGAGCAGGCGGCCGAGGCAGACGTGCTGGCAGTCCTCGCCGCCTCAGCAGGGGTGGAGCCGGATCAGGTGGACGGCTACGACGTCGTCCTCGCCGATGCTCAGGCACCGGGGACCTTCGGGATCCAGGAGGAATTCCTCGCCTCGGGTCGATTGGACAACCTCTCCTCCGTCCACGCTGGACTGACCGCCCTGGAGGCTGTCGCGGCAGAGGCTGAGCAGGGTCAGGTCATCCCGATGCTGGCCGCCTTCGACCACGAGGAGCTCGGTTCCGCCTCGCGCTCCGGTGCTGCCGGCCCGTTCCTGGAAGAGGTCCTGGGCAGGATCTATGAGGGGCTGGGGCGAGCTGTCGGACAGGACGGAGCCTCCGCCACACAGCGTGCGCAGGCGCTCGCAGGTTCCTGGCACCTCTCCAGCGATGCTGGGCATGCCGTGCACCCGAACTACGCCGAACGCCACGACCCGGCGAACCGTCCCCTGCCCAACGGCGGGCCGCTGCTGAAGATCAACGCCAATCAGCGCTACACCACCGATGCACCCGGTGCCGCGATGTGGGCCGCCGTCTGTCGAGCCGCCGGGGTGCCGACGCAGGAGTTCGTCTCCAACAACGATCTCCCCTGCGGTTCCACCATCGGACCGATCACCGCGACCCGGCTCGGAATCCGCACCGTCGACGTCGGCATCGCGCTGCTCTCCATGCACTCCGCGCGCGAGATGTGCGGGGTGGAAGATCTTCACCACCTGCGGGACGCGGTCGCAAGCTTCTTCACCCTTGATCTGCCCGGGTGAATCCCTGCATCGGGCGGCCGGCCCACCCGGGATGATCGACCCCGGCGGATTCGTCCACCGGCTTCGGGTTCATCTCGGCGGGGAGAACCTGTAGCATGGTGCAGGTTGTCTGACCTCGATCCTTCCTGCCCACAAACTGCGGGCACGACGGGTCAGTCCAGCAACAGATGCAAATAGAACCTCCTGTTACGGAAATCCCGTGACCGCAAGTCCGAAGGAGGTGGGTTCACTCATGCGTCACTATGAACTGATGGTGCTCGTCGACCCCGAGGTTGATGAGCGCACCGTGGAGCCGACACTCGGCAAGTACATGGAGATCGTCAAGAAAGACGGCGGCACCGTGGACAACGTCGACGTCTGGGGACGTCGCCGGTTGGCTTACGAGATCCAGAAGAAGACGGAAGCGGTCTACGCCGTCGTCAACTTCCACTCCACCCCGGACTCGGCTGCCGAGCTCGACCGACTGCTGCGCCTGAACGAAACGATCATGCGCACCAAGATCACTCGCCCCGAGGAACAGAAGATCGATTAATCCTCCAGGTGGAGCTATCCACCTGTCAGGGCGAACCAGCAACCAAGGAGCATATCCATGGCCGGCGAGACCATCATCACCGTTGTAGGCAATCTGACGGCAGACCCGGAGCTCCGCTTCACCCCCTCGGGTGCAGCGGTCTCCAACTTCGCCATTGCGTCCACACCCCGGTTCTTCGACCGACAGGCGAA
Source organism: Nesterenkonia halotolerans (assembly GCF_014874065.1). NCBI lineage: Bacteria > Bacillati > Actinomycetota > Actinomycetes > Micrococcales > Micrococcaceae > Nesterenkonia > Nesterenkonia halotolerans. Next base: position 1,931,673 of record NZ_JADBEE010000001.1, read on the forward strand.
TGAGTGGAAGGACGGAGAGACTCTCTTCGTCCGCTGTTCACTGTGGCGTGAAGCCGCAGAGAACGCCGCTGAATCCCTGACCAAGGGCACCCGCGTCATCGCACAGGGTCGCCTGAAGGCTCGGTCGTTCCAGACCAAGGAGGGCGAAAACCGCACCTCCTGGGAACTCGACGTTGATGAGATCGGTCCCTCGCTGCGCTTCGCCACTGCCAGCGTCCAGCGCTCGGGCGGCGGCCAAGGCGGCCGTTCCGGGTCCGGTGGAGGCTTCGGCGGCGGAAACGCCGGCGGCGCACCAGCGGGCGGCTTCGGCGGAGGAGGAGACTCCTTCGGCGGCGGAAGCGGTGGCGGCGGCTCGCAGTCCGGCGGGTGGAGCAACGACTCCGCACCGCAGGACCCGTGGGGCGGACAGCCCTCCGGCGGCGGAAGCTGGGGCACCCCTGACAACAACGAGCCACCGTTCTGATCCTGACGAGCGCCTGGCGCTCTCAGCCTGAGAACTGAAGGCTCATCCGTACATATTCACCATCCCGCATCCCACAGGGTGCGGGCTCCGCTTATGAAAAGGAGCACCAAGATGGCAAAGGCTGAACTCAAGAAGCCAAAGCCCAAGGCGAATCCGCTGAAGGCTGCTGACATCACGGTCATCGACTACAAGGACACCGCCCTGCTGCGGAAGTTCATTTCCGACCGAGGCAAGATCCGCGCACGCCGTGTCACCGGCGTGACTGTCCAGGAGCAGCGCAAGATCGCCCAGGCGATCAAGAACGCTCGCGAAGTCGCACTGCTGCCGTACGCCGGCGCGGGCCGCGGCTGATCCGGGACTGACTGGGAAGGAAAGGAACAACCCAATGGCAAAGCTCATCCTGACTCAGGAAGTGACCGGACTCGGCGCTTCCGGCGATGTCGTCGAGGTCAAGGGCGGCTACGCACGCAACTACCTGTTGCCGCGTGGCTTCGCAATGACCTGGACCAAGGGCGGCGAAAAGGACGTGGAGCGTCTGCGCTCCGCTCGCAAGGCTCGCGAGATCGCCACGGTTGAGGAAGCACAGGCAGTGGCTAACACGCTGCAGTCTGCCCCCGTGAAGATCACCGTGAAGACCGGCGACTCCGGTCGCCTGTTCGGCACCGTCGGTGCCGCGCAGATCGCCGATGCCGTCGAGACCTCGGGTCTCGGCTCCATCGACAAGCGCACCGTGGAGATCCCCACCCGCATCAAGGCAGTCGGCAACTACACCGCGACTGTTCGTCTGCACGCCGATGTCTCGGCAACCCTCGACCTTCAGGTCGTCGGCTCGAAGTAATCGCGCGATGCTGCGGCCGCTGTGCGGCTGACGCTGAGAATGCCCCGGCCACCCTCTTCAGGGACCGGGGCATTGTCATGCCCGGTGCGCGAGCGGGAATGGCCGACGGCGGCGGGGCGTTGAGCTCTTAGTACTTCAAATTTTGAGTAGTAGGCTGTAGAGAGGCAGCACGCGGCTCGTCACACGTTTCATCCAGCGCAGCACAGGGAGCAGCTATGCAGTTCGGGGTCTTCAGCATCGGCGACATCACGCCTGATCCGACAACAGGACGTGTGCCCACCGAGCACGAGCGCATCACGTCCATGGTGGCCATCGCGAAGAAGGCCGAAGAAGTCGGACTCGACGTCTTCGCCATGGGTCAGCACCACAACCCCCCGTTCGTGGCCCCCGCGAATCCTCCGATCCTGATGGCTCATCTCGCCGCGCAGACCAGCAGGATCCAGCTCTCCACCGCCACGACGCTGATCACCACCACGGACCCGGTGCGGATCGCGGAGGACTACGCCTACGCCCAGCATCTGGCCGAGGGCCGCATCGATCTCACGCTGGGTCGGGGAAACACCGGGCCGGTCTATCCCTGGTTCGGCAAAGACATCCGCGCGGGCATCCCGCTGGCGGTGGAGAACTACGCGTTGCTGCACCGTCTGTGGAGAGAGACCGATGTCGACTGGTCCGGGCGCTTCAGGACCCCGCTGCAGGGATTCACCTCCACCCCACGGCCGCTCGACGAGGTGCCGCCCTTCGTCTGGCACGGCTCGATCCGTTCGCCGGAGATCGCTGAGCAGGCCGCTTATTACGGTGACGGCTTCTTCCACAACAACATCTTCTGGAACAAGGAACACACCGGGCGGATGATCGAGCTCTACCGCAGCCGCTACGCCCACTACGGACACGGCACCGAGGAGCAGGCCATCGTGGGACTCGGCGGACAGGTCTTCATGCGGCACAACTCCCAGGACGCCGTGCGGGAGTTCCGCCCCTACTTCGACCGGGCGCCCGTGTACGGTGGAGGGCCTTCGCTGGAGGACTTCAGCGCGCAGACTCCGCTGACGGTGGGCACCCCCGAGCAGGTCATCGAGCGCACACTGAGCTTCCGCGAATACGCCGGCGATTATCAGCGCCAGCTCTTCCTGATCGATCACGCGGGACTGCCGCTGAAGACCGTGTTGGAACAGATCGACATGCTGGGCGAGGAGGTTGTGCCGGTCCTGCGTCGCGAAGTGGCCGCTCGGGCACCTGTTGGCACCCCAGAGGCGCCCACGCACGAGTCGCTGACCCGCCGCCGTCGTGAGGGTCTCGATCCCGTGCCAGGCGGCGGCAGGGCGGACGCCGCCTGATCCACCCGGGCGCCCAGCCCGGGGCGCCGCTCCGGTGAGACCTCAGGTGCCGCCTCAGGGGCGGCAGGCGCCAGCTCAGGGGCGGCAGGCGCCAGCTCAGGCGCGGGCCTGGAGCTCCTCGATGACGTTGATGCGCTGGTTGCTCAACAGGTGCAGCGAGAGCTCGTTGGAGAGGTGCTGGAACATCGCCACCCCCTGGACGCTGCTGCCCTCTTCATCAAGGCGCGGCGCAAAGGACGCGATGCCGACCTGACCGGGCAGGACGCCGATGATGCCTCCGGAGATGCCAGATTTTGCAGGGATGCCGATCTGGGTCAGCCAGCGCCCCGAGGCGTCATACATGCCGCAGGTGGCCATGACCCCGAGCGTGGTCCGCGCCGCCTCGGCGGAGACGACCTGCTGCCCCGTCTCGGGGTTGACGCCGTTGTTCGCGAGCGTGGCGGCCATCCGGGCGATGTCCTTGACGGTGACCAGCACCGAACAGATGTCGATGTAGCCGCGCACGGCCTCCTCCGGCTCGATGTCCAGCGAGCCGTGGGACTTCAGCATGTGGGCGATCGCCATATTCCGGTACGTGGTCGCAAACTCCTCCTCGGCGGCGTCCCAGTCCACGTCGAGCTCCTGCCCGGCGAAACCTGCCATCCCCTCCAGAATGCGAGCCGTACGACTGCGCACGGCAGAGGTCCGGGAATCGCTCACCCGGCCTCCGGGGTGCGACTCATGGCGGGTGTGGTCCACGAGCTGGTGGGTGGCGATGGCACCAGCATTGATCATCGGGTTCAGAGGTCGTCCGGTGCCGCCCTCCAGAGAGAGCTCGTTGAAGGCCTCACCCGAGGGTTCCATGCCCACCATCTCGCGGACTCTTTCCAGTCCGACGTCGTCCAGTGCCAGTGCATAGACGAAGGGCTTGGAGATCGACTGGATGGTGAAGCGGTGCTCGTCATCGCCGGCCGAGCATTGCTGTCCATCGGTCGTGGCCAGGGCCAGCGCCTGGAGGTTCTCGTCGGCGTCGCGCAGTCGAGGGATGTAGGACGCAAGCGTGCCGGTGACGTCCCGGCTGGACTCGCGGAGGACCTCGTGGAGATAGCGGTTGATCGATTCGTGCACTGGAATACTCCTGGGGGTCTTGGTCTGCCTACGCTACCTCCTGGAGCCTGACGGCTGACCTGGGGGTTTCCTGGACGAGTTCCTACCAGGTTGTGGAGAATCTGTGGAAAACGAGGCGGACCAGAGCCTATACACCTAACGGCAGGGTTACGGCAAGGTGGCCAGAAGGCCGGGAAAACTGATCAGTAATTATTTTGATGCACAGGCGTGTCGTTGCATCACTGCTGGTCAGACCCGTTTGGTGGAACCTTATCCACCGATATCCACAACCTACTGCACATGTTGTGCACAAGACACGCCGCGTAGTCCACACCTTTTCCACAGGGGTTGATTTTTGTTCTATTGCCCCGGCTCCCCTCTGGACCTAAAGTGTGGAAAGTCCCTCGGATGTGGATATTGGCTGGGCACTGCTCAGCGCGCATTCACAAGGGCCGCAGACTGCGGCCCGAGCGGAGATGCGAGGGCCGGGAAGCGATTCGCGGGTCGGCCCGTGATCACCGCTTCCGAGGACTCGGGAAGTCCGAGGAGATCCAGAGCTCCGCACCCCCTGAGCCGACGTGCTTCAGCAGGGTGAGCGGCTGGATCTCAACACATCGGGTCGCCGGGAGACCGGCCAAGGGAAGGGAATCACGCGTTCACACCACGTGATTCTGCTGCGTCGCCCGGCGATCCGTTCCCCACGTCAGCACGCGAGACGACGACGCTCAGGCGGGGTGCGCGGCGATGAAGTTGGCGACTCTGCGAGGCCATGAGTCGAGCTCCTCGGGTGTCTCCGCAATCTGCAGCTCCGAGCGGGGGATGAGTCTATGCAGCTCCTCCGCAGTGGAGACGGGGTGGGCGTAGTCATCCACCCAGGCCAGGATCAGTGTGGGAACCTCGAGAGCTGCGATCTGCTCGGGGGTCGGAAGATCGCTGATGCCGGCGCCCCGGAAGATCGACGGCAGAAGCTCCTGGCTCACCGCGGGGACCCGTTCCTTGGGCCGGTCCGCCAGTGCCGGCGGCGGCAGCACCTGACGGCCCACCCGCACAAAGGCCCCGATCCCCTGATCCTCCACGAGAGCGGCTGAACGCTGATAGGTGTCGGCCTGTCCCGCTCGAGTCTCCCAGGCTGTGGGCGGTACGAGCAGGGTCAGCGTGCTGAATCGCTGTGGATCCTGCAGCGCGGCATACAGGAGCGTGGCCGCCCCCATCGAAGGCCCTGCGGCGTGGACCTTCTGTCCGGGAGCCACCTCGTCCAGGAGATCGAGCAGATCCTCGGCGAGGCGCGGCCAGAGGTAGTCCTCCGGGACAGCGCGCCCTATGGAGGAGCCGTGTCCGCGGGCGTCATAGCGCAGCACGCGACAGTCGGCCAGGCTCAGCGTCATGTCCAGACCCGCGCGCTGCTCGCGGGAGGCACACGAGGTCAGGCCATGGAGCTGCACGAAGGTGGGCCCGTCCCCAGAGATCTCATAGGCAAGCTTCGCCCCGGCTGTCTGGAAAAGCCCCACGGTATTGAACTCCTGCATCTCAGCTGAACAACAAGTTGCGCCTGTTTGGTTCAGGCGCGATGAACGCCCCCTAGACTACGCCGTATGCGGTTGACGAATGTGGCGCAGATGCACACCCGACCCGGACGGCTCTCCAGCTACTCAGTCGTGGCCGCGCCCACGCCCGGGAGCGATCCGGGTCCCGATCGCCGCGTCGGCTTTGGCATGCCGCAGCCCGAACCAGCTGCGCAACCCGCCCAGCCACCGGCCGGCCTGCCGGTCTCCTTCGATCAGAACCGCCATGTCAGCTTCGGATCACGCCCCGGGTCCTGGATGGCGGTCTCTTTTCAGCTCGACGGGCCCGCCTCGCTGGAGGAGATCGCGCAGGCGTGGCTCGAAGTGATCCACCGGCACGGGACCCTGCGCACCGTCTTCGACTGGCGCGAGCCTGACGGCTCGAGTCATGGTGGTGCAGATCACGCTGCGTTCGTGGGGGATGAGGCCAGTGCGGTGTCCTCGCAGGACCGGTCCGCTGAGAACCCGTCCGCGGAGAACTCCGATCAGCGCTCCGGAGGCCCCGACACCGACCTTCTGCTCCGTGAGGTGGGGATTCGCCCTGGCACCTGGGAGCAGCTGATGGCTCCCGATGCGGGGTATCAGGTGATCGGGTTCAACGCGGACGCCCACCCTTCTCGCCAGGAATCCGCGCGCGAGCACCTCAGCGCCACGGAGGTCAAGGCGGCGCTGCGGGCCCACTTCGATTCCGTCTGCGATCCGTTCGGCAGGCCCTCGCACCGCCTCTGCGTCATTGACGACGGCGAGTCCGCGGCGGTACGGGACACGGCCGGTTCGCCTCAGATCATCATCGGTTCGGACCATTCGCACGTCGACGCGTGGTCTCTGCTGGTCCTGGTCCGCGACTTCACCGCTGTGCTCGCCGATCTGCGCGCCGGACGTCCGCCCGCCGCGCAGCTTCCGATCCCTGAGCCCTTCTCCGCCCATACGGCGGCCTGGGAGAACAAGCCGATGCCCCCCGCGGAGATCCGCACCCGCTGGCAGGAGATCCTCGACGCCGGCGGTGGTGTGATGCCCACCTTTCCGCTGCCGCTGGGTGACATCTCACTGCCGGTCAGCGAGAAGGTCGAAGTTCGGGATGTGCTGGACACTGCGGAGCTGGATCGGCTGGAGGACCACGCCAAGGCGGCAGGAGTCCGGCTGATCGCCGTCGCCGTCTCGGTGATGACCCGGCTCTTCCGTGAGCTGGGCGACCAGCCGCTGCGCACGGTGTTCCCGGTGCACAGCCGCGACGAGCCGCGCTGGTTCGACTCCGTGGGCTGGTTCATCACCAACGCCGTCCTGGAGAACGACGACGACGACCTGCTCGCCAGCTATAGGGCGGTGAAGGAGGCGATCAGACTCGGCTCGCACCCGATGTCCCCGATCATGCGCCCGTACGGCGGTATGCCGGCCGAACCGGGAATGTTCGCGATGAGCTGGCTCGATCACCGGCGCCTGCCGATCAATGTGGACGAGGCGCTCAATGCCCAGCATGTCTCTGCCGTGGTGCAGACCGACGGGGTGATGATCTGGTTCGTGGTCAACGAGACCGGACTGCATCTGCGCTGCCGCTACCCCGATACCGAACAGGCTCGAGAGACTATGCACAACTGGCTCGATGCTGTGGTCGAGGGACTGCGTGCACCGAGTATCGTGGAGGGGTGACTACAGAGCTCTACGACACCGGTTCCCCGGCAGGGGCGGACTCCCGCACGCCTCCCCAGGACATGGTGGCGGAGCAGTCGGTCCTGGGCGGCATGATGCTCTCCAAGGACGCCATCGCCGACGTCGTCGAGGTGCTCCGCGGCTCCGACTTCTACCGTCCCGCGCATGAGCTCATCTATGACGCGATCATCGACCTCTACGGCCGCGGGGAGCCCGCCGATGTGGTGACGATCTCGGATCATCTCACCAAGCGCGGCGAGCTCCAGCGCATCGGCGGACCCGCGTATCTGCACAACCTCGCTCAGTCGGTGCCCACGGCCGCCAACGCCGGCTTCTATGCCGAGATCGTCCGTGAACGGGCGATCCTGCGCCGACTGGTCGAGGCCGGGACCAAGATCGTCCAGCTCGGCCACACCGCTGACGGCGAGGTCGAGGGCATCGTCAACCAGGCGCAGTCCGAGATCTACAACGTGGCCGAAAACCGACAGAGCGAGGACTATGTCTCGCTGTCTGAGGTGCTGGGCCCCACCATCGACGAGATCGAGACGAACTCGGCCCACGACGGCGGGCTCACCGGCATCCCGACCGGGTTCCGCGATCTCGATGACCTGACCCACGGCTTCCACGGCGGGCAGATGATCATCATCGCCGCACGTCCCGCCATGGGCAAGTCCACCCTGGCGCTGGACTTCGCGCGCGCCGCTGCGGTGACCAACGGCATGACCGCCGCCTTCTTCTCCCTGGAGATGGGACGCAACGAGATCGCCATGCGACTGCTCTCGGCCGAGTCGCGGATCCTGTTCTCCGATCTGCGCAAGGGCAACATCCGGGACGAGGACTGGGAGAAGATGTCCGAGGCGGTGGACCGGCTCAACGACGTGCCGCTGTTCATCGATGACTCCCCGAACATGTCGCTGATGGAGATCCGCGCGAAATGCCGTCGGCTCAAGCAGCGCAACAACCTCAAGCTCGTGGTGCTGGACTATCTGCAGCTGCTCTCCTCGGGCAAGCGCGTGGAGTCCCGCCAGCAGGAGGTCAGCGAGTTCTCCCGCACCCTGAAGCTCCTGGCCAAGGAGCTTGACGTGCCGATCATCGCGCTCTCGCAGCTGAACCGTGGTTCAGAGTCCCGCCCGGACAAGAAGCCTCAGGTCTCCGATCTTCGTGAATCCGGCTCCATCGAGCAGGACGCCGATATGGTCATGCTGCTGCACCGCCCCGAGGTCTACGACAAGGAGACCGAGCGCGCCGGTGAGGCCGACATCATCGTGGCCAAGAACCGTAACGGTCCCACGAGGGACATCACCGTGGCCTTCCAGGGCCACTACGCGCGGTTCCAGGACATGGCCCGAGACTTCTAGGCGCCGCTGTCCTCCTCGGCAGGCTGAACCACCGGGCGAGCGCTCATTCAGCGGTAGTTGTGGACTTCCAGCTGGTCCACCTGGGTGGTTTCCATGTCGGTGATGAAGCTCCATGCATCGGGCCGCGAACCGTCCACATCGGTGAGCCCGTAGTGCTCTGCCAGCGAGAACGAGCTCAGGGATTGTGTGTTCCACCGTGCGCGCCGGGGGTCTGCTGCCAGTGCGGTGATCCCGCGAGCAAGCAGCGCCGGGGTCTCTGAGATCACGAACTCATACGGCGGGAGCGCGTCTGGTTTTCCCCGGTTGGCCTCTGCCGACTCGCGCCAGTTCTGCTCAGTGACGCCGAAGGCATCGAGCATCATCTCGGAGCGAAGCCAGCCGGGGGAGACCGAGACGGCAGTGCCGCCATGGGGGGCGAGCTCGTGGCCCTGGGCGAAGGCGAGCCGATCCACGGTGGTCTTGGTGAGATCGTGGAACACGCTCTCACGGAAGTGTGAGGCGTTATAGCTGCGGGTCCCGTCGGTGACCTCCACGACGAGGGATCCCCGGTTCTTCAGCAGCAGCGGCAGCGCCGCGTGGCTGGTGTAGAGATGCGTGGTGAAGCCCGTCTGAAACAGCTTCATCCCCTCGGCGAGGTCGTGGTCCCACAGCGGGAGCCCGAACTTCACGTACGCCTCCCCGCCGATGTCATTGACCAGGATGTCGAGCCTGTCCTGCTCCGCGGAGATGCGCTGGATCAGGGCACGGACGGCGTCGGGGTCCAGATGGTCGGTGATGACCGGGATCGCTCTACCGCCGGCTGCGGTGATCAGGTCGGCGGTCTCCTGGACCGTCTCCGCACGCCCATAATCGGAGGGGGTCTGGGAAGTGGAGCGTCCGGTGCAGTAGACGGTGGCTCCGGCGTCGGCGAGTGCGCGGGCTATCGCCCGTCCGGCGCCACGGGTCGCGCCGGTCACCAGGGCGATGCGACCGTGCAGGTTGTTCACGGAATCTTGTTCGGTCATGGGGTTCTCCTTGCCGTGGGATCTCTGGTCATCAGGTTCCCAGGCATTGGCGACATCTCGTGTCGTCAATTATCTAGACTCTCTTCATGCGCTCTACTCGGCTTCTCGCTCTGCTGATGGAGCTCAGCCGGGCGCCGCAGAGGAACGTGCGGCAGCTGGCAGCACGTCACGGAGTCACGCCGCGCACGATCCAGCGCGACATCGCCGCTCTGCATGAGCTCGGCGTGCCGATCTGGACGCGCACTGGACCCGGTGGGGGCGTGGGTCTCGTGGACGGATGGAGGTCACCGCTCACCGGCATGACTGCCGCAGAGCTGCAGGCGCTGCTCTTGGGTGATGCCGGTTCCCGGGCGCTGGGACTGGAGTCGGACTACGCGACGGCCAGATTGAAGATGCTGACTGCCAACCGACTTCAGGCCGATGTCGTGCAGCCTGTACAGGAGCGTTTCCTGGTCGACAACGAGCGTTGGTTCACCGAACCTGAGCGCCCGGTGGCGCTGACCGAGGTGGCGCGCGCTGTCTGGTCTGGCCGTCGGCTGCGGATCCGCTACGAGAGTCCACGCTCGGGCTCGACGGCGGTGACCCGGACCCTTGACCCTCTGGGTCTGGTGCTCAAGACCGAGGCCTGGTACCTCGTTGCCGCGCATCGGCACCGCCTGCGCACCTATCGACTGATCCGGGTCCGTGAGGCTCGCGTGCTCGAGGAACCTGGGTGGCGCCCGGAGAAGTTTTCGCTCGCGGAGCATTGGGGCCGTTCCCGCACTGCGTTCGAGGCCTCGTTGGGCAGGTTGCCGGTCACGCTGAGGATACCCAGCGGCTCCGCCGCCGCGCTGGTGGCCGCAGTGCCTGGGTCCGAGACGCGTCGGGCGATCGACGGCGCAGCCCAGGGCGCCGCTCGGCTCACGGTCGAGCTGCAGATGGAGAGTCTGGAGGTCGCGACGGCAGCTCTGCTCGGAGTGCCCGAGGTCGAGGTTCTCGCGCCCGCTGACCTGCGTCTGCAGCTTTTCCGGCGCGGGCAGCAGCTTGCGGCTCACAATCGATAGCCCGCAGAGTCTGGCCGCGGACCTAGACGATGCCGAGGATGACGTCGAGGAAGGCGTATCCGAGTCCGCCGTAGAGCAGTCCGATCCAGAGTGAGTGTGTCAGTGCGGTCCAGAACCTGCCTGTGGCGATGAGCAGCCCGAACGCGGCGGGGGTGCAGGCGAGAGCGCACCCGCCGACGAGCAGCCAGAGACCGGTGAACTCCCCGAGGGCGAGCATGTAGAAGCCCACCCCTATGGTCCAGACCATGGTGAACTCGAACATGAGGGCGGCGATGACCACGGTGACGACGATCGCCCAGAGATAGCGCCCCCATTCGCCGCTGAGCCGACGGAGCGTGGTCCGCGGGCTGCTCGGAGCGGGAGTGGCGCGAGATTTTGAGGCCGAGGAGCGGGGTGCCGAGGTTGTTGCGCGGGGCTTGGAGGCAGGCTTCGAGGCCGCGGGGCGCCGCGTCGTCGTGTTTTTCCCCGCTGTGCTCTTCTTGGCGGTTGCGCCTCTGCTGACGGTCGAGGTCTTCTTCGCGCCAGCAGGCGAACGGCGGGGAGTCCTCCTGGCGGGGCTCTTCTTGGGGGTGCTCACAGCCTGACAGCGTACCGGCTGCCGTCGTGACCGGGACGGAGCGCCTCGGGGATCAGAGCCAGCCGAGATAGGGAAGGGCGAGCAGGAACACGATCAGTCCGATGCCCACCCCGAGGGTGACTGCCACCGTCTGGCTCGAGTTGGCGCGTCCGAGCTCGGGTTCGTCCCGCTCGGCGGGCTTGGGCGGGACGTGCGGTTCCGAAGGAGGTTCCACTCGGTCGCGACGTGCTCGATGAGATGACATTCGTACACCTCGCTTGGCAGGGATGCGCCGCAAGAGAAGTTCGCGCGCGCTTCTCTCACTCTAGGAAGCGTCTCTGAGAAGGACCTGTGCGCAAGGTGGGACCTTGCCTGTGCCCGCGCGGGGCTTTCGGCGGCACCTGCGGCTCGAGTCCCGGCGCAGGGGGTCATGCAGGGGAATCAGCTGCGACGGAAGGCCGTCACAGCGCGTGGGCGGCCGCGGAGGGCGCGACGTCGATCAGCCGGATATTGCGGCTGATCCTCTCCAGCGCCGCGGTGAGCCGGGGGAGGCCCGCCGGTGCGATCAGCACCAGGACCGATCCGCCGAAGCCGCCTCCGATCAGTCGGGCGCCCTCAGCACCCTGGGCCAGGGCCGTCTCCACCACGAGGTCCGCCACGGTGAAGGAGACCTCGGCGTCGTCGCGCATGCTCATATGCCCAGCGGTCAGGATGTCGCCCACCGTGGAGGTGATGTGGCGTACGCCGTAGGCCTCCCCGGAGAGCAGGTGATGCAGCTTCTCAGAGCGCACCATCTCGGTGAGAGCATGACGCAGACGGCGTCGGCAGGCTCCGATGTCGCGTCCGCCCACGGATTCGAGCTGCTCGGCCAGGCGGTCGAACTCCTCGAGCACATGGAGCACGTCCGCCTTGCGGGGCTTCTCCGGGAGGGCGTCGCGAAGCCGCTCGAAGCCCAGCAGCTGTGCCGCCGCCTCGGCGTCGGCGCGTCGATCGCTGAACTGTCCATCGGCCAGGCGGTGCGCCTGCCCGGTGTCCACGGCGATCAGGCGGTAGCCGCGAAGGATGCAGCCGATGTCGAGCGGCTGCACGCTGAAGTCCCGGCAGTCCAGGGACAGCACCTTGCCTGCCCGGGCGCGCATGGCAGCAGTCTGGTCCAGGCCGCCCGTGCCTGCACCCACGACCTCCACCTCGGCGCGCACACAGGCCGCCGCAAGCTGCTTGCGGTGTTCGCGAGTCAAGGCCGCGTTCAGATCGTCGAGCGGGTTCTGCTGCCCGAGCGGAGTTCCCAGGGCGACGAAGGCCAGAATGCTGGCGCACTCCAGCGCGGCCGAGGAGGACAGACCGCCGCCGATGGGCAGCGTGGAGACCACCAGGATGTCCGCGCCGAAGCCTTCACTGACCTGGAAGTCCGGCTGGGAGGTGCCGAGTTCGCGCAGCGCCCAGAGGGCCCCATGCACGTACTGGCTCCAGTGACCTGCGGCGCCATCCTTCAGGGCGTCCTCGGCCCCCGGCTCTGCGCGGAGGCCGATCTGATCCGCGAAGACCGTGGTGACGCCGTCGTCCAAGGAGGCGTCCAGCGTGCGCAGCCGGAGCAGACCGTCCTCGCGCGGTGCGGCGGCCACATAGGTGCCGTGGGCGAGGGCCATCGGCAGGCAGCGACCCGCATGGAAATCGATGTGCTCACCGTTGAGATTTGCCCGCCCGGGCGCGAACCAGGTGCCGGAAGCTGGCCGGCCGTACTCCTCATGGAAGCGGCTGACCAGGTCAGACTGAATCTCTTGGGGCTCGCCAGGGGCAAGCCAGACGGCATCGGTAGTTCGCACGGTGGTCCATTGTGCCACTCACGAACGCTGTGATGTTCTTGTGCCTTGACCGGTGCCGTCCCGGAGTCATCCCGGCGGTGCGGTCCACCAGGACGAGCGAGAGGATTTCTCCATGGCGATCGAACCCGTGTACACCACCGAGGCCTTGGCCACCGGTGACGGCCGCAACGGACGCAGCCGCACCTCAGACGGCCGGATCGACCTGGATATGGCCGTTCCACAGGCCATGGGCGGTTCGGGGGAGGGGGCGAACCCGGAGCAGCTCTTCGCGCTGGGCTACGCCGCGTGCTTCCACGGTGCGCTCCGCAAGGCCGCCTCGGAGGAGGGTGCTGATGTGACGGATTCCTCAGTCGGAGCCAGGGTGAGCATCGGCAAGGACGACGACGGCGGCTTCGGTCTCGCCGTGGAGATCGAGGTGGTGATCCCTCATCTCGACCAGGTTCAGGCTCAGCAGCTGGCGGAGAAGGCCCACGCCTCGTGTCCCTATTCCAAGGCCACCCGGGGCAACATCGAGGTGCGGGTCAGCGTCTCCGACGACTGAGCAGGCGGCGCTCTGCGCCGGTGGCGGACATCCTGGGCATATTGCTTGAATTTTGAAATACTCAGGTGACGCCTGGTCATCACCAAGAGGAGACGCAATGAGCAGCACCGACCTCGAACATCAGGAACAGGTCTGCATCAACGGGCCCTATACCTACGAGGGTCTGCGCGACGGCGTCGTCCGGGGCGACGGGGGCGTGGAGCTGCTGGAGCCTCGCACTGTCCCTCTCGGTGGACCGCGTGCCATGAACGTCCGCCGCACCTTGCCGCAGCGGGCACGCTCGCTGGTGGGGGCGTGGTGCTTCATCGACTTCTACGGTCCCGATGACCTGACCGAGGCCACGCCCATGCGTGTTCCCCGCCACCCGCACACAGGTCTGGCCACCGTCTCCTGGCTCTTCGACGGCCGGATCGACCATATGGACTCTGCTGGGAACTGGGCCACGGTGCGCCCGGGGGAGGTGGTGGTGATGAACGCTGGAAGCGGCATCACCCACTCGGAGTACTCCACCACGGACACCACCGTGCTCCACGGAGCACAGCTCTGGTACGCATTCCCGGATCAGCATCGCTTCGTGGAACCCTCGCTGGCCACCCACCGGACAGATCCCGTCCAGGGTCCGGGCTGGAAGGCTCGGGTCTTCCTGGGCGAGCTGCTCGGACAGCGGTCCCCGGTCGAGACCTACCTCCCGCTGACCGGAGCCGAACTTCGACTCGATCCTGGCACGGTCCTTGAGCTGGACGTGCCGTCCGCCCACGAGCACGGACTGCTGCGCATCTCGGGTGCCGTGCGGCTCAACGGGACGCTGCTGCCAGAGGATCACCTGGGCGTGAGTGAGACCGGCGCCACCACTCTGCGCATCGAGGCCCTGGACGAGCCTGTGCTGGCGCTGCTGCTCGGCGGGGAGCCGCTGGGGGAACAGATCGTCATGTGGTGGAACTTCGTGGGCCGCAGCCATGAGGAGATCGTGGCCTTCCGTGACGCCTACCAGACGGAGATGGGCTTCGAAGCCCCCGCACAGGACTCGCCGCTGAACAGCCATGCCGACACCGGCTCACACGCAGTCGGCTCTGAACGCGCAGCGCGGCCCGACGGTTCCGAACACCAGGTGTCAGTCCCGAGCGGCGCGCTCGGTGACCCCGTGCACGGTGAGCTCAGGGACGCCCTGGCGGGCTCCCAATACGCCGACGGGAGGCTGTTCCCGCAGTTCGGGGACTTCCCCCCGGGCCAGGCGGCGCCGCTTCCGGCCCCTGCATTGCCCAGCACACGGATGAAGCCGCGCGGCTGAGCTGAGGCACCTGCGCCTATGACACACTTGTCTCGCGCGGCCGGTGGACCGGCGAAACAGGTGAGCAGCAGGAGGAACAGTGAGCGAGAATCCACAGCGGGGACGGCTGTCCAGCCGCCTGCTCTCCCGGGGCCAGGAGCCTGACCCACGGTTCACCCTGGCCAACGAGCGCACCTTCCTCGCCTGGATCCGCACGGCGCTCGCGTTCCTGGCCGGAGGCGTGGCGGTGGAGGCCTTCGCCGCTGATGTCTTTGAGGACCCCTATCGGACCATCATCTCGGTGCTGACCATCGGCGTTGGACTGCTGATCAGCGTGGGGGCCGCTCTGCGCTGGCTCAACATCGAACGCAGCATGCGGCAGGGTCGGCCGCTGCCGATGCCATTGATCATCCCGTTGCTGAGCTTCGCCTGCGGCGTCGCCATGGCCGTGGTCATCGTGCTGGTGGTCCTCACCTGATGCGCCCCACCGTCCCCCTGCATGCCGATCCTGGCCTCCAGCCCGAACGGACCGTGCTGTCCTGGGGCCGGACGATGCTGCTGTTCTCCCTGGTCGGAGCGGTGTTTCTGCGCTGGATGCCCTATTACGGACTGTGGACGGTCGGACTCACCGCCGTCTGCGCCCTGGTGGCCGGTGGCATCTACCTCACGCAGAAGCTGCGCTACTCGCGGCAGTCCCGCGGAATCGCCGATGGGCGGGTGGAGGCTGACGTCTCTGCCGTGCTGGCCACCACCTGCGCCACCATTGCGCTGGGAGTCATGGGACTGCTGGCCGTCCTGGCCTGAACGCCAGCCGGACATTGCCTGGTTTGACCGTTGTGGCTGGGATGCTACGTTGCCCGCTCGACTACCAACAAGGAGGTCCTTGTCGTGCCGAAGAAACTGATGACAAGTTTCGCCCTGGCCGGAGTGCTGGCCCTCGCCGCCTGCGGCGACGCATCCGAATCCGAGCCTGAGGAGGGTGCCTCGGCATCCCAGGGCGCCCAGGAGGAGGGACAGGGTGCCAACGGCGAGCAGCCGGAGATGCCGGAGGCCGACACCGAGGACATTCCTGACGTCGTCGCCGAGGTCAACGGCGATGAGCTCAGCGGTGAGGACTTCACCGTGCTCTATGAGTCGCAGTTCCAGCAGCTCGCGATGCAGTCCCAGATGACCGGCGAGGAGCCGGACCAGGATGAGCTCAAGGAGCAGACCCTGGATTCCATGATCGGCAACGAGCTGCTGCTCCAGGAAGCGCGGGATCAGGGATTCGAGGCCTCCGATGAGGACGTCGACGCGCTGGTCACCGAGCAGGCCGAGTCCAACGGCATGGAATCAGCCGATGAGTTCATCGAGGCCTACGAAGAGCAGGGCATGTCTGCGGAGCAGCTGACCGAGGACGCGCGCAGCCAGGTGCTGATCAACCAGCTGCTCGCGGACCTCGAGATCGAGGAGCCCTCCGAGGAGGAGCTCCGCGAGATCTACGACCAGGCCGTCGCCGCCCAGGAGGAGTCGGGCAGCGAAGAGCAGGCCGAGCTGCCCTCCTTCGAGGACGCGCGTGAGGACGTGGAGGAGCAGGCGACCTCGGATGCACGCAACGAGGCCGCCATCGACCTTGTCGAGGAGCTTCGCTCCGAGGGCGACATCGAGACGCACCTCTGAGCCTCTGAGGGACAGGCGCCGCGTGCTGAGTCCGGGCGCGGGCGCCGCCACCTGCCTGCTCTGGGAGCGGGCGCCTAGCTGCGAACGCTGTGCCGCAGCAGTCCGCAGGCCTGCGCCGCGGCATCTTCGATCAGCTCGGGTGCTCGGCGGAGCAGCTCATCGAGCCCTGCCGGCCCTGCGGCGATCGAGAACGCCGCGGTGAGCCCTGCGTCGCGGCACTGGGCGGGACTGAGCTGGACGGCTCCAGCAATGACGACGACGGCGGCGCTCGCCGGGGTGTAGCGGCGTACCGCGTGGACGACCTTTCCGTCCAGTGACTGCGCGTCCAGCGACCCCTCCCCGGTGAGCACCAGGTCCGCCTGCGTGAGGGCCGCTTCGAGTCCCACTGCCTCGGCGACCATCTGCGCGCCCGGCAGGATCTCGGCTTCGAGCAGGACCGACAGGGTCACGGGGAGTCCGCCCGCTGCTCCGAAGCCCGGCGCGGCCTGCAGCTGCTGTGTGTTCCGGTCACTCAGGCGCGCCAGCGTGTCTGCCAGGTGTGCCAGGCCCGCGTCGAGGAGCTGGACCTGCTCCGCCGTCGCCCCCTTCTGAGGCCCGAAGACCGCAGCCGCCCCGCGCGGTCCGGTGAGCGGGTTCTCCACGTCCACGGCGATGCGCCAGCGCACGCTCTGCGCCCGTGGATGGAGCTTTGAGGTGTCGATCGCGGCGATCTGAGCGAGCCCTGTGCCGCCGGGGCTCACCGGCTTCGAGCCTTCATCGAGGAACCTCACGCCCAGGGCGCGGAGGAGTCCGGTGCCGCCGTCGGTGGTGGCCGAGCCGCCGATGCAGAGCAGGATCTCCGCACAGTGCGGATCTTCGAGGAGCTCGCGAGCGATGAGGCCCACTCCCCAGCTGTCCGCGCGCAGCGGCCGAAGCGGCTGATCTGCGACCTGCGGGAGGCCATTGGCCTGCGCCGCCTCGATGATGCCGATCCGACGGTCGGGGGACCGGCCATACCGGGCTGTCACCGGACGGCCGATCGCGTCGAGCACCTCCACGGACTCCGCCGCCGTCCCCCAGGCCGCGAGCAGCGCGTCCAGCGTGCCCTCACCACCGTCGGCGAAGGGCAGCTGCAGGATCTCTGCCTCAGCGAAGACTTGGTGGACCCCGCGCGCCATCGCCGCCGCGGCCTCGGACGCCGAGGCAGATCCCTTGAAGGAGTCCGGCACGCAGACGACGCGGCGTGGTCCGTGGGAGCGTTGAAGGTCGACGGCGAGTGTGCTCATAGCGGAAGGACCTTTCAAGGGACGGCCGATCGGTTCACTCTAGGACGTACTGTCGGATGAGGTGCTTCTGTAGCATGGTCTCGTCTGGTTCGAACCCCAGTCCCGGGGCGCTGCCGAGCCGAAGCTCTGGTCCAGCGCCATGGAGTGGGTGCAGCGCCTCCGGCCACTGCAGGAACGGGACTTCCAACCGAGTGGGCGTGGGAAGCGAGGCGGTGATCTGTGCTGAGGCGAGCAGGGCGGGCCCGTAGTAGAAGCAGTGGGGAACCACGGGAACCCCGAGCTCCGCGCCCGCCTCGATGACTTCCAGCATGGCTGAGACTCCACCGATCTTCCCCACGCTGGGCTGCGCGCAGGAGAGCGCCCCGCTGCGCATCTGGTCAATCAGACCGGCCACTCCTGAGGCATTCTCACCAGCGGATATATTCCCGAACCGTTGGTTCAATCGGGTCAGTGCAGCTCTGTCGTCTGGAGGGAAGACGGGTTCTTCCATCCACAGCAGCTCATAGGAAGACAGTGCCTCGAGGGCGATCGTCGCCTCTTCTTCGCTCCAGCGGCAGTTGACGTCGGTCATGAGATCCGCCCCGGGGCCAGCTTGTCGGCGGGCTGCCGCGATCGCCTCGGGCGTGGACTCGTGGAGTTTGAACGCTGAGTAGCCCTGTGCTTGTGCCCGAGCGATGTGGTGGGCGACCTCCACGGGATCCTCTGCGTAGTGGACAAGGGAGGCGTAGCAGTCCACAGCATCCCGAGCAGAGGACGAGAGAAGGTGTCGCAACGGCGTGTCCTCCCGCTGCGCACGAAGGTCCCACAGGGCCGTGTCCATCGCCGAAAGGGCGAAGTGGACAGGTCCTGTTCGCCCAAATGCGTGGAATGCGTATTCCGCATCGTGTCGCGTGGTCAGTGGATCGGCGACCCGGTGCAGATAGTACGGTCCGACGATCTCTTCCAACGCGGCCCATGAGGCTGGGTTGGTGCGGTGGCCGAAAGCCTCCCCCCACCCCGTCCGGCCATCGGTGTCGGTCACCTTGACCATGAGTGACTCCATGGCGGTGAAGGATTGGGAGGATGCGTTGTACTCATCCACGGATTCGTCCCCCACCACACGGCGCGATGCACTGAACGGCATTGATACGAGGATCAGCTCAATCCGCGCCACGTCGGGCTTATTCTGGGACATCGTGCTCCTCACGCTCCTCCATCGTCTCGGCCTGCGGCGGCCCGTCGGCTGCGGTGTGATCGAGCCTATCCAGGGTCAGTGATGCAGTCCACAGGATCTCAGTGCATACAGTGATACAGGAAATGCATCACTGGACATGCCCTCTGAGTCTGCCAGACAGCGATCCGCGCCCTTCGGCGGATCCCCGATCACGCCCTGGGGCATGTCCCTCGGCGAAGGTCTGGCAGCTGAGCAATTTTTCGTCCAGGTTCCTACATGTGCTTGACCTCACATGTGACCTATCTTACGGTGGACACGACCCAGTTCGGAAAGCGATTTCCCAATCACTCCCAAGGAGGCAGCCATGCTGTCCCAGACTCATCACAGGGGTTCGCACCATGAGTGCCTACCTCGCGTGGCAGGAAAGGTGGCGCCATGAGTGTCGTCGCTGAGCTCCAGCAGCTGCGCAAGACGCCCAAGGGCGAACGGCGCAAGAACAAGGACAACCTTCCGGGGCACCTGTTCCTGCTGCCGTGGACCGTCGGCCTGTTCGGCATCACACTGTTTCCGATGGCCGCTTCTCTTTACCTGGCCTTCACGGACTACAACCTGCTCCAGTCGCCCGAGTGGATCGGAATCGACAACATCACGCGGATGATCAGTGATGATCGTCTGCACAATTCACTCCAGGTGACCTTCACGTACGTCTTCATCGGCGTGCCGATCCAGCTGGCAGTGTCGCTGGCGATCGCCATGTTGCTGGACCGGGGGATGAGGGCGCTTCCGTTCTACCGTTCGGTCTTCTACCTGCCCTCCATGCTGGGTGCTTCTGTGGCCATCGCGGTTCTGTGGCGTCAGATCTTCGGCTATTCAGGTCTGATCAATCAGCTGCTCGAGATGGTGGGCATCGAGGGGCGTGGCTGGGTCTCCAGTCCCGACACCGCTCTTGCCACACTGATCATTCTTCATGTCTGGACGTTCGGCGCACCCATGGTGATCTTCCTTGCCGGGCTGCGTCAGATTCCAGACATGTTCTACGAAGCGGCCTCCATCGATGGAGCGAGCCGGTTCAAGCAGTTCTTCACGATCACCATTCCGCTGCTCACACCGATCATCTTCTTCAACCTGGTGCTGCAGCTCATCGGAGCCTTCCAGAACTTCACTCAGGCCTTCGTGGTCTCGGGTGGTACGGGCGGCCCGGCAGATTCCACGCTGTTCTACACGCTGTATCTGTACCAGCAGGGCTTCAACCGATTCGACATGGGCTATGCCTCGGCCATGGCGTGGTTGTTGGTCCTGATCATCTCCGCCATCACGGTGGTCAACTTCTGGCTCTCGAAATACTGGGTGCACTACGATGACTGATTCAACTTTCACCTCCTCCACCGGCACGAAGTCCGGCGCGATCACGGATACCCGTGCTGAGAAGGAAATGTCCGTCGCGACGTCCTCTCTGGCTGATGCCGCCACGACCGGCTCCAAGAAGCCGATGCGTTCCGTCTCCAACCGCGAACGCGGAGTCAGGGCGACGATCAAGCACATCGTGATGGTCCTGGCCTCGCTGGTGATGATCTATCCGCTGCTATGGATGCTCGTCTCCTCGCTGCGGCCCAATGATCTGATCTTCCGAGAACCCGGCATCCTGCTCACCACCCTGGAGTTCAGCAACTACGTCCAGGGGTGGAACGCGCTGAGCCATCCCTTCAGCCACTTCCTCTGGAACTCCGCGATCGTGGTCTTCGGGTCCATCCTGGCGAACCTGGTCTCCTGCTCCATGGCGGCCTACGCCTTCGCCCGACTGGACTTCAGGTTCAAGAAGCCGATGTTCGCGCTCATGCTGCTGACGATCATGCTGCCGGTGCACGTGGTGATCATCCCGCAGTACATCCTGTTCTCGAACCTCGGCTGGGTGAACACCTTCCTGCCGCTGATCGTGCCCAAAATGCTGGCCACGGACGCCTTCTTCATCTTCCTGATGATCCAGTTCATCCGCGGCATTCCGAAGGACCTCGATGAGGCTGCGCGCATCGACGGGGCGGGCCACATCCGGATCTTCCTGCAGGTGATCCTGCCGCTGATGATTCCAGCGCTGGCCACCACCACGATCTTCACGTTCATGTGGACCTGGAACGACCTGTTCAGTCAGCTGATCTTCCTGACCTCACCAGACATGTATACAGTGCCACTGGCGCTCTCCGCGTTCATCGACTCCACCGGCGAATCCAACTGGGGCGGGATGTTCGCGATGTCGATCGTCTCGATCCTGCCGCTGTTCCTGATCTTCCTCTTTGGTCAGCGGTTCCTCATCAAGGGCATGGCCACCACCGGCATCAAGTAGGCCTATGTCGGCTCACCGAGAAGCGACCGTCCCCCGTCCACGACGGCGGGCGGTCGCTTTTCGGTGAGGCCGGTCGATACCGGATCGACACACTGCGATACCCCTATCCGCCCCCTCCAATCCGCGACAGCCCCCACGCCCTACCAGCACGAAGGAGCGGCTCACGATGAGCTCAACAACCAGGACAGAGACCGCACGCACCCGCTATGTGATCATCGGGATGGGCAACCGCTGTGAGATGTACATCAACGCCATCTCCGGTCCACATGCCGACGTGGCCGAGCTTGTCGCCCTGGCAGACACCAACCCGGGCCGGGTCCAGTACTACCAGGACCAGGTGGCGTCCGACTCAGGGCAGCGTCCCGCCAGCTTCGACCCGGCCGCGCTCACGCAGTTCATCCGGAGCGAGGCGATCGACCGGGTCATCATCACCAGTCCCGACTTCACCCACGCCGACTACATCGTGGAGAGCCTGACAGCCGGCGCCGATGTCATCGTGGAGAAGCCGCTCACGGTCAGTGCGGAGGCGAGCGCACGGATCGCGAAGACGGTCCGAGAGACCGGACGTGAGGTCATCGTCACCTTCAACTACCGCTACTCACCGCGCAACACCGCGTTGAAAGCCGCGATCCAAGACGGAACCATCGGCGACGTCACCTCGGTGGACTTCACCTGGGTGTTGGACACCGTCCACGGCGCCGATTATTTCCGCCGCTGGCACCGCATCAAAGAGAATTCCGGGGGACTGCTGATCCACAAGGCCAGCCACCACTTCGACCTGGTGAACTGGTGGATCCACGACGTCCCACAACGCGTCTACGCCTCGGGCGGCCTGAAGTTCTACGGGGCTGAATCTGCCGCCAAGCGTGGCATCACCGCCTCCGAACGTGGCACTCGAGAGGGCTCCGAGGCTGACCCCTTTGCGCTGGACCTGCGCTCGGACGAACGGCTGCAGGGGCTCTACCTGAACAACGAACACCATGACGGCTACCGACGTGACCAGGACGTCTTCTCCGAGGGCATCACCATCGAGGACAACCTCGCGCTGGTCGTGGACTACTCCCGCGGGGCGATCCTGAACTACTCGCTCAACGCGCACAGTCCCTGGGAGGGCTACCGGGTCGCCGTCAACGGCACTGAGGGGCGCCTTGAGCTTGAGGTGATCGAACGCGCCGCCGTCCTGCCCGCAGCCGGCGGATCTCCCGTGGATCCGTCGGTCAGCGACGACGCGCAGTCGAACCAGCTGCGCGCAAAGGGAGAACGGCTGCTGCTGCAGCGCCATTGGGAGGAGGCTCGGGAGGTGGAGATCATCAACGGCGAAGGCGCCCACGGCGGTGGGGACAGGCTGTTGCTGGCCGATATCTTCCGCGGCGCCGGCGAGGACCCCTACGAACGCCCTGCCGGACTGGTGGACGGGATCCAGGCCATCGCCGTCGGAATCTGCGGCAATGAGTCCCTCGCCACGGGGACTGCGATCAGGGTTGGGGACCTGAATCTGGGATTGGAGGCTGCCGCCCATGTCTGAGCGAGTCATCATCACCGGAGGCTCTGGCCGACTTGGGCGCAGCGTCGTAGCCGGTTTCGCCGCGGCGGGCCACGATGTCGTCAGCATCGATCAGACGCTGCCTGAGAACCCCGCGAGGGGTGTGACATATCGCAGCATCGATCTGCTCGACGCTGCGTCCACCCAGGCTCTCTTCGAGGAGCTGCGACCTGGCGCAGTGGTCTCTCTGGCTGCCATCGCGGTGCCCTTCAGCGCCCCCGAGGATGTGATCCTGCGGACCAACGCGGGGATCGCGCACAATGTCACGGCCGCAGCAGTGGCCTCCGGTGCGAAGAAGGTGATCATCGCCTCCAGCCCGTCGATCATGGGCTATGGCTCGCCCGCCGGCTGGGTGCCGCCGCGGCTGCCGCTTGACGAGGACGTCGTCCCTCAGCCGTGGCACGCCTATGGGCTGAGCAAGTATGTGGCGGAGCAGGTGGCGGCGATGTTCGCTCAGCAGACCGATGAGGTGAAGTTCATCAGCTTCAGGCCCTGCTATGTGATCGCACCCGAGGAATGGGAGGGTGCTGCGACTCAGCAGGGACACACGATCGCCGAGCGGCTGGACGACCCGTCGCTCTCGGCGGTGGCGCTGTTCAACTATGTGGACGCCCGCGACGTGACCGACTTTCTGCTCACCGCCCTCGCGAACATCGACCGGGTGGAGAACGGTGCTGTGTTCTTCGTCGGTGCCAAGGATGCGATGGCCCGCCGACCGTTGGCTGAGCTCATCCCGGAGCACTTCCCCGCACTGTCGCACCTGGCCACAGGTCTCACAGGGGATGCCCCGGCGTTCTCCGTGCAGAAGGCCAAAGAGGTGCTCGGGTGGGAGCCCACACGCTCCTGGCGGTCCGAGCTGAGGACCGAGCCGGGCTCCGGTCCGGACACCTCAACCTGAGGTTTGTCCGGCCCGACCCCTTAGGCCTGACTGCCCGGCATCCCACGATGCGACCCGGGCATGCTCATTCCCTTGAGTGTGAACAGAATCACATCTAGGCTCCTATTGAATCGTTTTATTCACAAGTTCGGCCGTTTTCCAGACCTTGGGCACGGCCGAGCAATGAGCCTTCAGGGAAGAAGCTATGCAAGTACACCTTCGATCTGCTCAGTTCACGGCCGTCGGACTGGCCGCCCTGCTGGGCCTCACCGCCTGTGGTTCTGGAGATGCTCAGGCCGGGGGTGAGGGAGACGAACCGGTGGAGCTCAGCCTTGCGTACTGGGGTGGCGGTCTGCGTGTGGAGCAGACCGAGGCGATCATCGAGGCTTTCGAGGCGGAACATCCCGACATCTCGGTCACCGGCGCCTACTCCGACTTCAGTGGACACTGGGAGCAGCTGGCCACACAGACGGCCGGCGGTGATACGCCGGATCTGATCCAGATGGACGACAAGTACCTCCGGGAGTACGCGGACCGTGGAGTGCTGCTGGATCTCACAGATGTCGATGTCTCCCAGATGGACGAGGATGCTGCCAACAACGGTCGCACCGAAGAGGGACTCTTCGGCATCACGACCGGGGTGAACTCCCTGGCGCTGGGCATGAATCCGGCACTCTTCGAAGAGGCCGGCGTCGACGTGCCGGACGACACGACCTGGACGTGGGAGGACTTCGCCGAGATCACCACTGAGCTCAGCGCGAATCTCGATGGCTCCTATGGCACGAACGAGACCAATGAACCTGGGGGCTTCCAGGTATGGCTTCGTCAAGACGGAAAACACCTCACCACCGAAGACGGTGAGCTCGGCTTCGAGGAGCAGGACCTCGTCGAGTACTACGAGTATTGGCTGGAGCTCGCACGCGACGGCGGAATGCCGCCCGCGGATGTGATGGCGGAAAATCGAGGGGCGAGTCCGGAACAGCAGCTCATCCATACCGGCCGGGTCGCGCTCGCGCCGATGTGGACCAGTTCTCTGGCGGGAATCTCAGAATCGGCCGGTGTGGAGATGGAGCTGCTGCGCTTCCCATCGAAGACCGGGGAGGCGGAGGACAGCGGGGCCTGGTCCAAGTCCTCGATGTTCATGTCCGCCTCTGCCAGCACGGAACACCCGGAGGAGGTGCAGACGTTCATCGACTTCATGATCAACGACGTGGACGCAGGTCTTCTCGGTCTCACTGATCGAGGTCTGCCCTCTCAGCAGGAGGTGCGAGCGGCCGTCCTCGACGAGATAGAGGGTCAGGATCTCAAGTCTGCCGAATTCGTCGCTGAGATCGGCGAGGAGATCGCTGGACCAGAACCGGTGCCGGCTCTGGGATTCTCCGCCATCCAAGAGACGATGGTGCGCTTCGAGGATGAGCTCTACTTCGAGCGGCTCAGTCCCGAGGAGGCAGCTGCCGCAGTGATCACAGAGATGCAGGCCGCGATCGAATAGCCGACGAGCAGAACAGTCGGAGAGCCGCGACGTCCTCAGCGGGTCGCGACTCGGCATGACCAGGCCCGCCTCCTAGCTCGTGGGGCGGGCCTGGTCATGCTGTGCGGCTCATGCGCCGCTCGAAGCGATCAGTCGGCGTAGGTGTTCGCGATGTAGACATCGCAGGTGGCATTGTGCGACACCGAGTTGGCCACGCTGCCCAGCACCCTCCGGGCGCCGCGCATGCGCTGATTTCCGACGACGATCATCTCGGCATCGGCCTTGTCGGCGTAGTCGATCAGGGCCTCCGAGGGCTTGCCCTGTGCCGACCCAGCCTGAATCTTGAGACCAGGAGTGCGAAGCCCCTTGACCACCTGCTCGGCGATGTAGAGGGCGTTGTCAGCACCGGAGACCACCCACTGGTCCGACCCGCTGTTCACATGTTCGATGGTGGCATCGGTATGAGCGGAGACCACGTGGAGCGGGACTCCAAGTCGGATCGCGAGGTCTCGCGCCTTGTGCGCTGCTCGCTGGGCTGTGGGGCTTCCATCCACGCCGACGACGATCGGTCCGGTCATCTTGTTCTCCTTCAGTGATTGTGAGCCTTGCCACGCTTCAGCGTAGTCGAGGTGATTCAGAGGCGCAGAACGCTCGGCCGTGCCCTGCCGTCGATCTGGACCGTGGGCCAGCGCGAATCCACCGAGAGCACGTCCACCCATGGGGAGGCAGAGCCTTCGCTGCGCAGCACCACAGTGTCTTCGATCTTCGCCGCCAGACGCCGTGCGGGGTCAAACCCACTCGGGTTCAGCGCAAACGCCTGGTTCGGATGGATGAGATCGCGGACTCCAGGACTGAGTCGGGGGTCTCTTCCCTGGTACCCCGCAGCCCCGCCCTGGTGGTGGCGCGTCCACTCCTGGACGTCCAGACCGTGACGAGGATACGCGGCCATGAGTTCCTCGAGCACCGCCTCGAGAGCGACTCCGGGAGCGAGCGCGCCGAGCGCGTCTGCCTCCACTCGGGCGATCGCTTCGTCCAGCGCTTCCTCGCCGGGGAGTGGATCCTCGAACGCCACCCAGCGGGTGACATTGGCGATCAGCCCGCCGCGTCTCGCGCAGACCACGGCCATGGCCCGCCGGCCCAGCGTGGCGTCGGTGGGGAGGGGGTGCCGGTGTGCCGCCCTCGAGGCACCGTTGGCGAGCAGGACCACCGGATCGGCTCCAGCCGTGATGATCAGCGGGGCCAGGCCCGCGCTCAGCTGACGCTCTGTGGTCTCTGGGGTCGCCGCAGAGAGAACCTCTGTCAGCGCGGAGGCGGCGTCCGTGCAGAGTCCGCGGTACCGTTCGATCTCCGGGGGCAGCAATGAGGCGCGCGCTGCTCGGAGCTCGAGCGCCGCGGAGGTCTCGCTCAGCAGCGTCCAGGCACCGCTCACGGGCAGCCACTCGCTGATGGCGGCCAGATCGCTGTACCAGGGGAGCTCATGGACCTGCACCGGCGCCCCGGCGAGCAGCAGAGTGTCCAGCTCCTCCTCGCACATGCGGTCGGACTCATTCGCGAAGACGCCGATCTCCACCCCTTCGCGGTGCACCACGGCGTTCAGAATCGGCGGTCCCGCCAGGGAGACGTGTACCCGCGCCCCAAGCAGCAGCCAGGACAGCGCCCCCGCGGTGTTGAGCACGAGGGCGTCGGCCTCACGGTCTTCGAGGATCTGGACCAGGCGGGCATGCTTGGTCTCGAATTCGTCCTGTGCGGCTTCGAGCTCTGTGGGACTGCTGCGCCGCCTTGGGCGAGGGGCGTCAGCCGACATGGTCGGCCACCTGCGCGGAGCTGAGCCGTGAATCGAGGACCATCACGCGGAGCGCACGTCGGACGCTTTCCCCCGGCGTGGCCAGCACTGCTTCGTCCCATGCCAGGGACATGCCTACACCTGGATAGGACGCGTGCCGCACGAACCACGGATCGGGGTTGCCCTCCTCGCGCAGGAAGATCAGGGTGGCTGGTCCTGCGCGTCCTGCGCGGCTGGGAAGGGGCAGAAAGTCCGCGCTGACCGCCAGCCACGAGGTGTGACTGCCATGGACGGCCTCCTCCCCCTTGGCCTCGGCCGTGAAGAACTCCGCCTCGCCCAGGGCCGGCAGTCGCCAGAAGAAGCCGCCGTAGCCGCCCTGGAGCCTTCCGTTGGAACCAGGACTTCCCAGCGAGACCGCCTGAGCGCCGGCCGGGCTCAGCGTTGAGGCGAAGTCCATGATCCAGCCGGACGGATGTGCGGCGTCGATGCTGACGCTGGTCTCCCGGCGCTCCTGCAGAACCGCCGCCCCCGGCGGGTCGACCCAGGTCAGCTGCTGGTCCAACCGTTGACCCAGGGGAGCTTCGGTGACCTGCTCGGAGGTGGGCTCGATCCTTCCGTGGTCATCACGCCAGACATAGCGTCCCGTCTCGCGGGTGTAGGTGCGACCGCCCCAGAAATTGGTGCCGTTGACGTCCTGGAGGGCCACGCCCACCCCCAGATGCCACGTGTGGTCAAGGGGCTGCTGGTCCGTGACCACCACACCCCCGAGGGTCCGTATCTGGTCGAGGAAGGGTCGTGGTGAGTCTGTGGGAGAGATGTCGGACCCGGAGCGCAGGTCCATCACGGGCAGCGAACTGCCATTGAGATGGACGCTCAACTGACCCGTGGAGGCCGGAGGTGCTGCCCAGGGCACACCTAGTGAGGAGAACGAGCTGGGGGCTGCCTTGACCGCCCGCGCAAGGTGAAGCTCGATGTCGGTCAGCACGGGATGAGCATCCTCGCCCTCGCCGGACCAGCTCAGATGCTCCTCCGCGATGCCCTGGGGGGCCTTCGCGGTGCGCACGGCTTCGAGCACTCGCATGAACGCTCCGTGATCCGCCAGCGGGGAGAGCAGCTGCGCGGATGTGCCGTCGAGTCGCGTGACCCCGTCCTGGACGTCGATGAGATTCTCCAGCAAGTTGGTCCGCTCGAACTGGTATGTCTGGGGTCCGATCTCGGCGTATCCAGGTCGCTGAGTGTTCGGACGCACCACAAGTTCATCGCGGGTGTAGTAGAAGATGGCCTCACCCTCGGTTCCGGAGATGGTGATCCACGGGTCCTGCTGTTCTGCAGCGCAGAGGGTCAGCGCGGCGGTCACGGGGATGCCCGCAGTGGTGCGCAGCTGCACGATGGAGGTGTCATCGGCCTCGATGTCGTGGGCGTGATGCAGCTCGGTGTGCAGCTCTGCCACGTCGTCCAGCGTCTTGGCGCCGGCGATGTGCAGTGCGGTCTTGACCGCGTGCGCGAGCGGATTGGTGACCACGCCGTCCACCACGGGCACGCCGTCCATCTCACGCCTTCCGGCCCAGGGTGAGCGCTGGTAGTACGACACTGTGCGCAGCCAGAGCCCGGTGGCGCCGACGGCCCGGAGCTCTCCGATGAGTCCCGGTTCCCCCTGAGCGCCGGTCAGCAGCTCTGTGATCGCTGGAAGCGCATGGGAGCCCAGCGACTGGAAGCCGACCTGTACTCGACGGCCGCACGTCTCTGCCACGGTCATGAGCTGGGTGAACTGGTCCAGGGTCGCCGTGGGTGGCTTCTCCAACAACACGTCTGCCCCGGCTTGCAGCGCTTCGGCGGCGAGTTCGAAGTGGGTGTTGATCGGTGTGGAAACGATCACGATGTCTGGGTGGTGCCCCGCCTCGTATGCCTGGGCCAAGGTCTGGTACACCGGGATGTCTCCACGGATCTCGGGGCCCGGATCCGAGAACGACACCCCCGCGATCAACTTTGCGCGCCCACCTGCGGTGAGCCGTGCCAGGTTCAAGAGGTGTTGACGGCCGAAGCCGTCCAGGCCGATGAGCACCACGGTTCGAACGGGTTCTTCCGCCTCGGTCGCCGCCGTGGAGGCCACGGCGTGGGGCGAGTTCATGACCGGACCCCTGCCTCGGCCTCGCGCAGCGACGGGAGCACCAGCTCCTCGTAGCGCTGCCTCATGGTCTCCAGAGTGAGGCGTGCATCCTGGTTGTTGATCTTCTCGTTGAAGATCTCCACCTCCACGGGACCGGTGTATCCCGCCGCGGCCACCCAGCGGCTGATCGTCGGAAAGTCCACGTATCCGTCGCCCATCATGCCCCGAGACTTCAGCGCATCGGCCGCCAGAGGCAGATTGAAGTCGCAGACCTGGTAGCTGGCAATGCGGTTCTCCGCGCCGGCACGGGCGATCATCGCCTCCAGCTGCGGGTCCCACCACACATGGAACGTGTCGACCACGACTCCGAGGGTCTCTGCAGGGTGGTCGGCGGCGAGTTCCAGCGCCTCACCCAGGGTGGAGAGGACCGCTCGGTCTGCGGCGTACATCGGGTGAAGGGGTTCCAGCACGAGCCTGACCTGGTGTTCAGCGGCGTACGGAACCAGCTCGGCGATGCCTTCGGCTACGCGTGCTCGGGCACCGAGGATGTCTTTGTCTGCGGGGTCACCGGATCCTCCGATCAGGTGTGCCGCGGCGGGCAGACCCCCGACCACCATGATCAGCTCACCGGCGCCGATGGCCGCCGCCTCGCGGATCGCTGCCCGGTTGGACTCCAGCGCCGCGCGTCGCCCCTGAACATCGGCCGGGGTGAGGAACCCGCCACGGCACAGCGTGGTCGCCTTCAGCCCCGCCGCCGAAATGATCGACGCCGCCTTCTCGGCGCCACCAGCCTGCTCCAGCAGGTGCCGCCAGGGGCCGATGTGCTGCAGTCCAGACTCGGCGACTGCCTCCGCTGCCTGTTCGAGGCTCAGCGTGGGCGTGGTGCCGGTGTTCAGCGAGAGTTCGAAGCTCATGCCAGGCCCCCGGTCTTCAGCAGTGAGGTCATCCGCGCGGCGGCCAGCTGTGGATCGCGCAGCAGTCCCGCCTGATCGGCGAGCACGAAGGTATGCGCCAGATGGGTGAGTGAGCGCCCGGAATGCAGCCCGCCGACCAGTTGGAAGCCGCTCTGGTGGCCGTTGAGCCAGGAGAGGAAGGCGATGCCGGTCTTGTAGTACAAGGTGGGTGCGGCGAAGATGTGCTTGCCCAGAGCTCGGGTTGAGTCCAGGATCTCGCGTCCCCGCGCGGACTCGCCGGCGTCGTAGGCCTGCAGGGCAGCGGAGGCCGCCGGGTAGATGGCGGCGAAGATCCCCAGCAGTGCGTCTGAGTAGGCGTGTTCGTCGCCGTCGATGAGCTCGGGGTAGTTGAAGTCGTCTCCGGTATAGAGGCGCACATTCATCGGAAGCGCGGCCCGCAGCTGCTTCTCATGCTCGGCGTCGAGCAGCGAGACCTTCACGCCGTCGACCTTGGCGGCATTCGACTGGATCAGCTGAAGGAACGTGTCAGTGGCCGCCGGGACGTCATCGGAGCCCCAGTACCCGGCAAGAGCCGGATCGAACATTGGGCCCAGCCAGTGCAGGATGACCGGTTCCTTGGCCCGTTCGAGCAGCTGGGAGTAGACCAACAGGTAATCCTCAGGCCCCGCGGCCACCTTGGCCAACGCGCGGGAAGCCATCAGGATGACCTTCGCGCCCGAATCCTCGACCACCTGCAGCTGTTCCTGATAAGCGGCGAGCACGGCCTCGAGTCCCGACCCTCCCGCCTCGACCCCGGCGGGGTCCAGCTGGTCGGTGCCGGCGCCGCAGGCGATGAGGTCTCGGACGGAACGCCCTGCCAGTGCCGGGTGGCGCTGTGAGCGGACGACGGCGGCAGCCTCGGCCGCCGAGCGACGGATCAGCTCCTGGGTGGCCTTCCAATCGAGTCCCATGCCGCGCTGGGCGGTGTCCATGGCATCGGCCACGCCGAGCCCGTAGGACCAAAGCTCGTGGCGGTAGGCCAGTGTTGCCTCCCAGTCCAGCTGGGCGGGTGCGCCGGGCACGTTCTCTGCGGTCATCACGGGAACAACGTGTGCTGCGGCGTAGACCTTCCGTGAGGTGAGTGGCTTCTCCGGGCGCGGGAAGTCACCGGGTCCGCTCATCGTGTAGCTGATCAGCTGACCCTCGGGTGAGGGCAGGTCCAGGGTGGGCAGCGTAGAGGTGGTGGCGTTCACAGGGTGATCTCCGGGATGTCAAGGGTGCGGCGTTCCGCGGCGGACTGAAGGCCGAGCTCGGCCAGCTGCACGCCGCGCGCTGCTGAGAGCAGGCCGAATCGATGCTCACGACCCGCGACGACGTCGGTGAGGAACTCTTCCCACTGCGCCTTGAACCCGTTGTCCAGATCACCGTTGTTCGGGACTTCCATCCACTGATCACGGAAGGATTCGGTCACCGGAAGGTCAGGGTTCCAGACAGGCTTGGGGGTGTGGGCACGCTGCTGGGCGACACACTTGTTCAGCCCTGCCACCGCCGAGCCGTGGGTCCCGTCGATCTGGAACTCCACGAGCTCATCCCGGTAGACGCGCACGGCC
Source organism: Nesterenkonia halotolerans (assembly GCF_014874065.1). Taxonomy (NCBI): domain Bacteria; kingdom Bacillati; phylum Actinomycetota; class Actinomycetes; order Micrococcales; family Micrococcaceae; genus Nesterenkonia; species Nesterenkonia halotolerans. Next base: position 1,962,897 of record NZ_JADBEE010000001.1, read on the forward strand.
CAGGACGAGTTGATCTGTCCGATGACCTGATCGCCCGCAGGGGTCTCCAGGTCGAAGATGCCGTACGCGGCGTCGTCGGCGTCTGCCTCGTAGCGCTCGCCCTTCTCGTCCCAGCGCTGGGGGATATGCGTGGCGGTCTTGGAGGTGACGGTCTTGACCTTGCCGATGATGCCCTCCAGCACGTAGTTCCAGTGGCAGTACATATCGGTCGTCATCGAGCCGCCGTCGGCGAGTCGATAGTTCCACGAGGGGCGCTGGGCGGGCTGGTGATCACCTTCGAACACCCAGTAGCCGAACTCTCCGCGCAGCGAGAGGATGCGGCCGAAGAAGCCCTCCTCCACCAGTCGCCGCAGCTTCACCAGCCCGGGCAGGTACAGCTTGTCGTGCACGACGCCGGCGGTGATTCCAGCCTTCTCAGCCTGACGGGCCAGGTCGATGGCCTCTTCGAGGGTCTCGGCAGTGGGCTTCTCGGTGAAGATGTGTTTGCCGGCGCGGATCGCCTTGGACAGTGTCGCGTGGCGCAGCGAGGTCATGGAGGCGTCGAAGACGATGTCCACGGTGGGGTCATTGATGGCGCCGTCAAGATCGGTCGTGTAGTGCTCGACGTCGTGCAGAGCTGCCAGCTCCTTGATGCGCGCCTCATTGCGTCCGATCAGTATCGGCTCGACGGTGACCTTAGACCCATCCGCCAGGGTGATTCCGCCCTGGTCGCGGATCGGCAGGATCGACCGCAGCAGGTGCTGGCGGTATCCCATCCGGCCGGTGATGCCGTTCATGGCGATGCGCAGGACGCGGGGTTCAGACATAGTGGAGGACTCCTTGGTCGAGAGGCATGGAATGCGCTTTCCAAGCTAGCGCGGGGGCTGTAGTGTGTCAACCATCACAGTTGCTCGCCGTCGTGGTCGGCAACATTCAGCCTCCGAAGAACGTGACCCTGAAAGGACGTGCGATGGCGGTTCGTCTGGCAGATGTGGCAGAGGCTGCGGGAGTCTCTCCCTCAACCGCCTCCCGAGTCCTCAACGGCTCGGCACGCAGCCCCCAACCCGATATCGCCGCGCGCGTGCGGGTGGCGGCCGAAAGCCTCGGGTACTTCCCGAATGCCCAGGCCCAGGCGCTTGCTCGTTCCAGTGCCGGGTTGATGGGGCTTGTGGTCCACGACATCGCGGACCCGTACTTCTCCTCGATCGCACGCGGGGCCCAGCGTGGACTCAGTGGTTCCGGAATTCAGCTCATGCTGGCGTCCACAGAGCGCGGCGCGGAGGCGGAGGTCGAGGCGGTGCGCACGTTCATGTCATATCGGACTGACGCGATTCTTCTTGCGGGTTCTCGTGGCCTGGCTGATGATGCGCTGCTGGATCAGGTGCTGCGCACCTATCGAGCCAATGGCGGACGCGTCGCGATGATCGGTCAGCCGCTGCCCAACGCGGGCGGGGTGCAGATCGCCAACGAGTCAGGCGCCGCTGACCTGGCGGAAGCCCTGCTGCATGAGGGTCACCGAAGGTTTGCTGTGCTCTCAGGAGCCTCCACGCTGTCCACATCCTCGCAGCGAGCAGCCGGATTCCTGGGGAAGCTGCGCTCGGCCGGAGTAACCCCTGAACGGGTGTTGGAAGGCGCTTTCACGCGCGACGGCGGCTACCTCATGATGGCTGAGCTCATCGACTCGGGTGCCTTGGAGGCGGAGTCACGACGTCCGCTGTGTGTGTTCTGCGTCAATGACGTGATGGCGCTGGGAGCACTCGCAGCGGTGCGGGCCGCCGGACTCTCTGTGCCGGGTGACATCGCGCTGGCAGGATTCGACGACATTCCGACCTTGGCAGATCAGCACCCCACCGTCACCACGGTGCGACTTCCGCTGGAAGAGATCGGACGCATGAGCGCGGAGATGCTGCTGGCCGATGGCGATATGGATCGACGCCTGGTCGTCGAAGGGTCCCCGGTGCTGCGCGAGTCCACGCGGCTGAGGTGAATGAGAAGGCGTCTGATGCACCGGTGGGCGAGCGCGGCATCGCGCCATAGTGAGCCGGCATGGTCACCTGGTGGATTTTGTGGGTCCGTGATTCGGATCACGTCATAACCTCAGGTGATCAGCTTTCGCGTCGAGCTTCAACAGTCCGGGCCTGGAGCCCTGCAGGAAGCCGCCCATAGTCAAAGGATTCACCATGAGGCATTCAAGACCCACATCGGTATCGGCCCTGCTGCTCATCGGCGCTCTCGGCCTCAGTGCGTGTGGAGGCGGGGATGGCGGCGGCGAGGGTGAGGATGTCGCGCTGAGCTTCACGTTCTGGGGTTCGGACACGCGCCAGCAGATCACACAGGACGTGATCGACCTCTTCGAGGAGGAGAACCCGGGAATCACCGTGGAGGCCCAGTTCGGAAACTGGGACGGGTATTGGGATCAGCTGGCAACCCAGGTGGCCGGCGGAGATGCTCCCGACATCATTCAGATGGACGAGCAGTACATCAGGGAGTACGCGGACCGCGGCGCACTCATGGATCTGGATCAGGTCGACCTTTCTGGCCTCAATGAGACGGTGGCGGCCAACGGGCGTCTCGATGATGCGCAGTATGGAGTGACCATCGGAGTGAACTCTTTCGTCATGGTGGCGAATCCTGAACTTTTCCAGGAGGCGGGTGTGGACATGCCCGATGACACCTCGTGGACCTGGGATGACTACGCAGACATCGCTGTGGAGCTCAGCGACAATCTGGAGGGTGCGTACGGGGCCGGCGCGCCGCGCGAGCCTTCCGGCTTCCAGTCCTGGCTGCGTCAGCACGACAAGAGTCTGAGTACAGATGAGGGGACACTGGGCTTCGAGCCCGAGGATGCCGAAGAGTACTTCGAGTTCTATCTGGAGCTGATGAATGCCGGTGGCACCCCGCCGGCATCGGCCATGAGCGAGGACCAGAACATCGGGACCGAGCAGTCCCTCAGCGGCAGTGGTCAGCTGGCTCTGGGGACATGGTGGACCAATGAGTCCGTGGCCCTCTCCGACGGCGCTGGGGTCGAGTTTGACCTGCTGAGGTTTCCCACGGAATCCGGCTCGCCCGAAGATGCGAAGCCCTGGTACAAGTCCTCCCAGTACCTCTCGGGGTATTCAAGAACCGATCACCCAGAAGAGGTCCAACAGTTCATCGACTTCTTCGTGAACTCCCCGGAGGCTGGAGAGATCCTGGGCGTGGAACGAGGCCTCCCGCCGAACACCGAGATACTTGCGGATCTCTCTGAAGACCTCGAGGGCATGGAGGCCGTGAGCGCGGAGTACATCGAAGCCATAGAGCCTGAGCTGGGTCCAGCCGAGCCGGCGACTGCGCAGGGCGGTTCTTCATTCTCACAGATCCTCTACCGCTACCAGGATGAGTTGTTCTTCGAGAGGGTCACCCCGGCAGAGGCCGCTGAGGCGATGTACTCAGAGATGCAGTCACAGCTTCAGTAGGCCCGCTGTCAAGCGCCCTCGCAGTGGTGCCCCGCCACGGTCTTCGGTGCGGGTGTCCTACCGGGATGCAGCGGCCCTCTCCCTCGCTGAGCGTATGGCAGGATCATCAGCAGCGAGGGAGAGGAGCCGCCGGTGAGTGGGGCGAAGCGCAAAGGTGCCAGGCGGCCGTCGATGGTCGACGTCGCCAAGCATGCTGGCGTCTCTCATCAGAGCGTCTCCCGGGTGCTGAACACCCCTGAGGCGGTGCTTCCCGACACCCGCGAACGGATCGAACGCTCGATGGCGGCGCTGGGCTACCGGCGCAACAGCCAGGCCCGGGCGCTGAAGACGCAGAGCAACGGACTGATCGGCGTCGTCGGTCAGGGGGACACCGACTTCGGACCGACCCGGATGACCTGGGCCATCGAGAACGCTGCCCGGCAGCGGGGCTACGCCACCGCGCTGAGCGTGGTGCGCGATCCGCGTCCGGAGACCATCGACTCCACCCTCGACTTCTTTCTCAGCCATGGGATCGACGGGATCGTGGTCATCACCCCGGTCCCAGCCCTGGCGGAGGCCGCGAAACAGCTCTCCACCCGGCTGCCGCTGGTCCTGGTGACCTCCGGGCTGTGGCCTGCGGACAACATGAACGTGGCCGGAATCGATCAGGAGCTCGGTGCGCGCCGCGCCACCCAGCACCTGATCGACCGCGGCCACCGCTCGATCGCCCATATCGCCGGGCCGATGGACTGGTTCGATGCGCGCGGCCGAGTGGTCGGGTGGCGGCAGGCGCTCGCCGTCGCGGATCTCAGCGCGCCACAGATGATCCGCGCCGGAGGGTGGACCGCCGAAGCCGGCTACGAAGCTGCCCAACGGCTCCTCGAGGTCGACGAGCTGCCCGACGCGGTCTTTGCGGCCAACGACTTCATCGCGCTGGGGCTGATTCGGGCGCTGCAGGAACACGGCCTCAGCGTCCCGGATGACATCTCCGTGGTCGGATTCGACGATGTCGACGCCGCCGGCTACTTCTCTCCGCCGCTGACCACCGTGCGTCAGCCCTTTGAAGAAGCGGGGCGGGCCGCCCTGGAGCTGCTGCTCGATGTCAGTGACGGCCTGACCCATGTGCCGAACTTCATCTCACCCGAACTCATCGAGCGTGGTTCCACCGCATTCCGCAGCTGAAAAAAAACTTGGGCGTGGCTTGACGAAACCTGTGATGTTAACGTTAACATGACTGAGACGTGAATCACGTGACTCAGCTCACGATGTCGGCAGGGGGAGTTCAAGGTCCCAGGCCACACGTCAAACAGTCAGTTCACGCAGGGCCGTCCGCGGTCTGATTCAGTGCAAGGAAGAACGGTGTTCAATGCCAGCTGCGGATGCGGTCGTCATCGGAGTCGACTACGGGACGCTCTCCGGACGCGCACTTGTGGTCCGGGTCAGCGATGGCGCAGAGCTGGGTTCGGCCGTGCACCCTTACTCCCACGCGGTGATGGATGATCGCCTCACCGCTCATCGCGGGGAGGCGCTGCCCCCTGAGTGGGCCCTCCAGGTCCCCAGCGACTACGTCGATGTGCTGAAGAACGCAGTGCCTGAGGCGCTGCGCGAAGCGGGCGTCAACCCCGGGGACGTCATCGGCATCGCCACGGACTTCACCGCCTGCACCATGGTGCCGACGACGACGGACGGCACGCCGCTGAGCGAACTGCCCGAATACGCCGACCGGCCCCACGCCTACGTCAAGCTCTGGAAGCATCACGCGGCGCAGGCCCAGGCTGACCGCATCAACGAACTCGCCCATTCCAGAAACGAACCCTGGATCGGGCGCTACGGCGGATTCATCTCCTCCGAGTGGGAGTTCGCCAAGGGCCTGCAGATCCTGGAAGAAGATCCAGAGATCTACGCCGCGATGGATCACTGGGTCGAGGCAGCCGACTGGATCGTCTGGCAGCTCACCGGTGAATACCTGCGCAACGCCTGCACCGCGGGCTATAAGGGCATCTACCAGGACGGGTCCTACCCGGATGCCGACTTCCTGCGCGCACTGAACCCCGAGTTCTCCGGCTTCGTGGCCGAGAAGCTGGACCACGAGATCGGTCAGCTCGGTGCACGCGCCGGCGGGCTCTCCGCCGAGGCCGCCGGATGGACAGGCCTCCCCGAGGGCATCGCCGTGGCGGTGGGCAACGTCGACGCGCACGTCACCGCACCGGCGGCCGATGCCGTCGCCCCGGGCCAGATGGTCGCGATCATGGGCACCTCCACCTGCCACGTGATGAATGGAGAGCGCCTCGCCGAGGTGCCCGGGATGTGCGGCGCCGTACAGGGCGGCATCACGGAGGGACTCTGGGGCTACGAGGCTGGCCAGTCCGGCGTCGGAGACATCTTCGCCTGGTACGTGGAGAATCAGGTCCCGGGCAGCTACAGCGCAGAGGCAGAGTCCCGCGGCATGAGCATCCATGAGCTGCTCACCGAGAAGTCCGCGACACAGGACGTGGGAGCACACGGCCTGATCGCGCTGGACTGGCACTCCGGAAACCGCTCCGTGCTGGTGGACCATGAGCTCTCCGGGCTGATGCTCGGCGCCACTCTCGCCACCAAGCCCGAGGACGGCTACCGGGCGCTGCTCGAGGCGACCGCCTTCGGCACCCGCACCATCATCGAAGCCTTCAACGCCTCAGGCGTCCCGGTGACCGAGCTGGTGGTCGCGGGAGGACTGCTCAAGAACTCGTTCTTGATGCAGACCTACGCCGACATCACCGGACTTCCGATCTCCACCATCACCTCCACGCAGGGACCAGCGCTGGGCTCGGCCATCCATGCCGCTGTGGCAGCAGGCGCCCACCCGGACGTCCCCACCGCCGGCTCACTCATGGGCGGACGGCGCAAGAATGCCTACACGCCCCAGCCCGAGGCGGAGGCCGCCTATGACGAGCTCTTCGCTGAATATCGCGCCCTGCATGACTACTTCGGGCGCGGAACCAATGACGTGATGCGTCGACTCAAGGCGATCCGTCGCAACGCCCACAACAACCGTGGGACCCACGACAAGGCGGTGGCCGCATGAGCACCTTGCATCTGAACAACTTCTCCGACTCGGCGAGCCAGGCCATCGCGGCGTCCCGGAAGACCGTGGCCGCCCTGCATGCCGAGCTGCCGCGCAACGACCTGGTGGCCTGGACCGCGGGCAACGTCTCCCAGAAGGTCGAGTTCCCCGGAGCCGAGGAACCCGTGGCGGGTGTCTTCGTCATCAAGCCTTCCGGTGTCAGCTATGACGAGCTGACCGCGGCGAACATGGTCGTCTGCACGCTGGACGGCACCAAGATCGACGACGACACCTCCATCGGCCTCTCGCCCTCCTCGGACACGGCAGCCCACGCCTACGTGTATCGGAACATGCCAGCCGTCGGCGGTGTGGTGCACACCCACTCGCCCTATGCGACCTCCTGGGCGGCCCGGGGCGAGCCCATCCCCTGCGTGCTGACCATGATGGCCGACGAGTTCGGCGGCGACATCCCCATCGGGCCGTTCGCGCTGATCGGGGATGACTCCATCGGTCGCGGAATCGTGGAGACCCTCCAGGACTCCCGATCCCGCGCGGTGCTGATGGACCGCCACGGGCCCTTCACCATCGGCACAGATGCCAAGGACGCGGTCAAGGCGGCGGTCCTCTGCGAAGAGGTCGCGCGCACCGTGCACCTGGCCCGTGCCTACGGGGAACCCGAACGCATCGCCCAGCATCAGATCGACGCGCTCTATGCGCGGTATCAGAACGTCTATGGACAGAAAGACAACACATGAGCGCCGGCACCCCCATGACCACGAACCCCAGCACCTCTCCGTTCGAAGCGAAGACCATCTGGTTCCTCACCGGATCGCAGGGTCTCTACGGGCCCGAGACGCTGGATCAGGTCGCCGAGCAGTCCCAGCAGGTCGCCGCTGCCCTCGACGCTGCCGGCGAGGTGCCGGTCGAGATCGTCTGGAAGCCGGTGCTCACCGAGCGTGACGCGATCCGCTCCGCCGCCCTTCAAGCCAACGCTGATGAGAACTGCCTCGGCGTGATCGTGTGGATGCACACCTTCTCTCCGGCGAAGATGTGGATCAGCGGACTCGAAGCCCTGGCCAAGCCGATGCTGCACTTCCACACCCAGGCGAACATGACGCTGCCCTGGGCGGACATCGACATGGACTTCATGAACCTGAACCAGGCCGCCCATGGCGACCGCGAGTTCGGCTACATCGCCACCCGCACCGGGGTGCGCAGGAAGACCGTGGTCGGGCACAGCACCGACCCGCGGGTCCACGGCGAAGTGGCCAGCTGGGCACGTGCGGCCGCCGGATGGAACGCGTTGCAGAACATGCGGGTGTGCCGGTTCGGGGACAACATGCGCAACGTCGCGGTCACCGAGGGAGACAAGACCGAGGCCGAGATCCGGCTGGGCACCTCCATCAACACCTGGGCGGTCAACGACCTGGTTGAACGGGTCGAGGCGGTCAGCCAGGACCAGGTGGACGCGCTGCTGGCTGAATACGACGCAGACTACGACGTCGCCGAGGAGCTGCAGGAAGGCGGCGCCCGCCGCGAGGCGCTCGCCTACGCGGCCCGCCAGGAAGCCGGAATGCGGTCCTTCCTCCAGGAGGGCGGATTCGAGGCCTTCACCACCAACTTCGAGGACCTCGGCGGACTGCGTCAGCTTCCCGGACTGGCAGTGCAGCGACTCATGGCCGCCGGCTACGGTTTCGGCGCGGAGGGCGACTGGAAGACGGCCCTGCTGGTCCGCGCCGCGAAGGTCATGGGACACGGTCTTCCTGGGGGTGCCTCGCTGATGGAGGACTACACCTACGAGATGACGCCGGGCAAGGAAAAGATCCTCGGTGCGCACATGCTCGAGATCTGCCCCTCACTGACCACCACCACTCCCCGGATCGAGATCCACCCGCTGGGCATCGGCGACCGCGAGGACCCGGTCCGCATGGTCTTCGACACGGACCCCGGTGAGGGAGTCGTCGTCGCGATGTCTGACCTGCGCGAACGCTTCCGGCTCACCGCGAACCTGGTCGACGTGGTGGCCCCGGATGAGCCGCTGCCGAACCTTCCCGTGGCGCGCGCGGTCTGGGAGCCGCGGCCGAACTTCGCGACCTCAGCGACCTGCTGGCTCACCGCAGGGGCGGCGCACCACACGGTGCTCTCCACTGCGGCCGGACTTGAAGCCTTCGAAGATCTGGCCGAGATCGCCGGAATGGAGCTGGCAGTGATCGATGCCGACACCACCGCCCGCGGCTTCGCCCGGGAGCTGCGACACAACGCGGCGTACTACCGACTTGCGCAGGGTCTCTGACCCCTCGCGCACCACAGACCCACTCATTCGCACCAAGTGCCTACCGCAGGGGCAGGCACCAAATCAGGAGGAAAACACGATGCAAAACCGATCAATGAAGATGCTGGGCGCCTCGGCTGCCCTGGTTTTGGGACTCACCGCTTGTTCAGGCGGAGGGGCCGGAAGCGACGAGGGTGACGGCGGAGGGGACGCTGCACCGGAGGACATGACAGTCGGCGTCGCGATGCCGACGCAGACCTACGAGCGCTGGCTCAACGACGGCGCCTCCGTGGAGGAGGGCCTGGAGGAGCTCGGCTACACCGCCGACCTGCAGTTCGCCGATGATGACATCCCCACCCAGCAGCAGCAGATCGACCAGATGATCACCCAGGAGTATGACGCGCTGATCATCGCCTCCATCGACGGCTCGGCGCTGACCAGTCAGCTCGATGCCGCGGCAGCGGCAGACATCCCGGTGATCTCCTATGACCGACTGCTGACCAACAGCGAGAACGTCGACTTCTACGTCACCTTCGACAACTTCGCGGTGGGCCAGGAGCAGGCCAGGGCGCTGCTCTACGGCCTCGGGGTCCTCGACGAGAACTTCGAGGAAGCCGAGGATGCTCCTGAGGAGACGCTGAACGTGGAGCTCTTCGCCGGCTCGCTGGATGACAACAACGCCCGCTTCTTCTGGGACGGTGCGATGGATGTGCTGGAGCCCTACATCGAGGATGGAACGCTTGCAGTTCCCTCCGGCCAGACCACGATCGAACAGGCCGCCACCCAGCGCTGGGAGCAGGAGACCGCCCAGGAGCGCATGGAGAACCTGATCACCAGTGACTACCGCGGTTCGGATGCCGAGCTTGACGGTGTGCTCTCCCCAGCAGACCCGCTCTCACGCGGCATCATCAATGCGCTGCGCAGCGCGGGCATGGGTGACGACATCGAAAGCGGCCTGCCGATCGTGACCGGCCAGGATGCTGAGATCGCGTCTGTCTCGCTGATCGCGGAGGGCGTGCAGCACTCCACCATCTTCAAGGACACCCGAAACCTCGCGGACGAAGCTGTCAACGCAGCCGACGCCTTCCTCAACGGGGAAGAGCCTGAGGCCAACGACACCGAGAGCTATGACAACGGCTCCGCAGTGATCCCCTCCTACCTGCTGCCGGTGGAGATGATCCTCGAGGAGAACTACGAGGAGATCCTCGTGGAATCCGACTTCTACACCGAGGAGCAGGTCGAGTCCGGTCAGCAGTGATTCCGATCAGCGCCCCTGCTCAGGCAGGGATCCTGATCCATCACTGAGCTGAGCACTGCTCACCAGTTTCGCCGGTCGGGTCCGGGGTGAAAGCCCCGGGCCCGACTTTCGGCAGAGGTCCTAAGGAGGGCCCATGAATGAGAACATCCTTGAGATGCGCTCCATCACCAAGCGATTCCCCGGTGTGGTGGCGCTTCAAGACGTGAACCTGCAGGTTCGCCGCGGAGAGATCCACGCCGTCTGTGGGGAGAACGGAGCAGGCAAGTCCACCCTGATGAAGGTGCTCTCCGGCGTGCACCCCGCTGGCACCTACGAGGGGGAGATCCATTTCGAATCCAAGGCGGTGAGCTTCTCCTCGCTCAATGATTCTGAGCACCTGGGGATCGTCATCATTCACCAGGAGCTCGCGCTCGTGCCGCATCTCTCGGTGGCGGAGAACATCTTCCTGGGCAATGAGAAGAGCCACGGCGGCATCATCAACTGGCACGAGGTCAACCTGGCGGCCGCAGCCCTGCTGGAGAAGGTCGGGCTCCACGAGAACCCGGTGACACCGGTCGGCCACCTCGGCGTCGGCAAGCAGCAGCTCGTGGAGATCGCCAAGGCGCTGAGCAAGGATGTGAAGCTGCTGATCCTGGACGAACCCACCGCCGCACTGAACGACGATGACTCCGCTCACCTGCTCGGCCTCATCCGAGACCTGCGCGAGGAGGGCGTCACCTGCATCATCATCTCGCACAAGCTCGGCGAGATCGCCGCCGTGGCGGACTCCACCACTGTCATCCGTGACGGCAGCACGGTGGAGACCATCGACATGGCCGAAGCCTCCCGCAATGGTGAGGACCTCACGCGGCGGATCATCCGCGACATGGTCGGGCGCGACATGGAGAACATGTACCCGGCACGTGACGTGACCCTCGGCGAAGAGGTGTTCCGCATCGAGGACTGGCATGTCAGCCATCCCACCCAGCGCGAGCGGAAAGTCGTCGACGGAGCCGCGCTGAACGTCCGCGCGGGCGAAGTGGTCGGCATCGCCGGACTCATGGGCGCAGGACGCACCGAGCTGGCCATGAGTGTGTTCGGGAAATCCTATGGCCGTGACATCAGCGGCACCGTGTACATGCACGGGAAGCCCGTGAAGATCGAGAGCGTCTCGGATGCCATCAAGGCGGGCATCGCCTATGTCAGTGAGGACCGGAAGCGCTACGGGCTGAACCTGATCGATGACATTCGCCGCAACATCAGCTCTTCGGCGCTGAAGCGCGTCGCCCCCCGCGGATGGATCAATGAGAACGAAGAGATCGCGGTGGCCGAGCGTTACCGCGGCTCGATGAACATCAAGGCGCCCACGGTCATGTCGGTCCTCGGCAAGCTCTCCGGAGGCAACCAGCAGAAGGTGGTGCTGAGCAAATGGCTCTACACCGAGCCCGAGCTGCTGATCCTCGACGAACCCACCCGCGGCATCGACGTCGGCGCGAAATACGAGATCTATTCAATCATCAATAAATTGGCGGCCTCCGGGAAGGCGATCATCGTGATCTCCTCCGAGCTGCCCGAGGTGCTCGGCATGTGCGACCGCGTCTACACGCTGTCCTCTGGCCGCATCACCGGGCAGGTACCCGTGGAAGATGCCACCCAGGAGCGCCTCATGGAGCTCATGACAATGGAGAAGGACTGAGGCATGACCGGTACATCTAATATCATCGAGCTCTTGACGCGGAATCTGCGTCAGAGCGGCATCTACATCGCCTTCGTGCTCATCGTCCTGCTCTTCACGGTGCTCACCGGCGGCACGCTGCTGAGCCCAGGGAACATCACGAACCTGGTGCTGCAGTACTCCTATATCCTCATCCTCGCCATCGGCATGGTGATGATCATCGTCGCCGGTCATATCGACCTCTCGGTGGGCTCGGTGGTCGCACTCACCGGCGGTGTGGCGGCCGTCGTCGTGATCCGAGAGGGCATGCCCTGGTGGGTCGGCATCATCGCCGCGCTGATCACCGGTGTGCTGGTCGGGATCTGGCAGGGCTTCTGGGTGGCGATCGTCGGAATTCCCGCGTTCATCGTGACCCTCGCAGGCATGCTGATCTTCCGTGGCCTCGCCATGCAGGTGCTGGACAACGTCTCGCTCTCCCCATTCCCCGAGGAGTACCGGCAGATCGCCGGCGGCTTCTCCAACGGGCTGCTCGGCGGACCCGGCTATGACCTCTTCACGCTGGTGATCTTCGCGCTTGCCTCGGTCGGCTTCGCCGTGCAGCAGTGGCGGGCACGGATGCGCAAGCTCGAATACAAGCAGCCGGTGGAGGCCCTGTGGCTTTTCGCCGTCAAGGTGCTGCTGGTGGTCGCGGTCATCATGGCCTTCGGGTGGCAGCTCGCCAACTCGCGCGGCATGCCTTACGTGCTGGTCCTGCTGGCCGCACTGGTGCTGATCTACGGATTCGTCACCCAGCGCACCGTCTTCGGCCGCCACATCTACGCCATGGGCGGCAATCTCGACGCCGCCAAGCTCTCCGGTGTGAAGACCAAGCGGGTCAACTTCCTGCTCTTCGTCAACATGGGCGTGCTGGCCGCCATCGCCGGCATCGTCTACTCGGCTCGGTCGAACTCCGCGCAGCCTGCGGCGGGCAACATGTTCGAGCTGGACGCGATCGCGGCGGCCTTCATCGGCGGCGCAGCGGTCACCGGCGGTGTCGGCAAGGTCCAGGGCGCCATCATCGGCGGCCTGATCATGGCCGTGATGTCCAACGGCATGCAGATCATGGGCATCGACCAGTCCACGCAGAACGTGGTCCGCGGCGTGGTCCTGGTGCTCGCCGTGGCCTACGACGTCTGGAGCAAGAAGAGGGCATCTGTGAGCAGCTGATCAGTGAGCGCTCTCACCAGAAGAAGGCCGCCGTCCCGATCTCGTCGTCGGGGCGGCGGCCTTCTTTGCGCGCGGACGAATTTGTCCCTGATTCATGCCCGAGAAGCATCAGATGATAGCCATCTGACATTCTTTGAATCGATTTATTGCACGTGTCCCAGATCACACGTAGTCTGATCTGCAGAGGTTTCAAGGAAATGTGCACCTGGAAATTGAATCGATTTACCACTTGCCCACCGATATGAGGGATCTGATGAGAATCAAGAAGTTCACCAAGCTGGCAGCTGCCACGACCATCGGCGCACTCGCCCTGACCTCCTGCGGAGGAGGCGGCGACGCTGAGGGGACCGAAGAAGATCCCGTGGAGCTGCGGTTCGCCTGGTGGGGCTCCGAAGACCGCAACGCGAGCACCCAGGAGATCATTGAGGCATTCGAAGAGGAGAACCCAGGGATCACCGTGGAGGGCAGCTACAACGACTGGACCGGCTACCAGGACCAGCTCGCCACCCAGGTCGCCTCCGGCGATGGCCCCGACATCGTGCAGCTCGACGACGAGTTCATCAGCGAGTACGCCGACCGCGGTTCCCTGCTGGAGCTCACCGACGTCGACACCTCGAACATCGACCCTGCTGTGGTCGAAGGCGGCCAGGCTGACGGCACGCAGTACGCCATCCCCACCGGTGTCAACGCCCTCGTTATGATGGCGAATCCGCAGCTGTTCGAGGAGGCAGGCGTGGAGATCCCGGATGACACCACCTGGACCTGGGATGACTACTTGGAGATCAGTGAGACGATCCACGAGGAGACCGGCGCCTATGGCACGAACAAGCCGGTTGCACAGACCATGATGATCTGGCTGCGCCAGCATGACAAGTCGATGTTCACCGAGGATGGAGGCATCGGCTTCAACGAGGAGGACGCTGAAGAGTACTTCACCCTACTCAGCGACATGATGGACTCCAATGCCCTGGCCAGCGCCTCAGAGCTGGTGGAGGAAGAGTCAGCCAATCTCGAAGCGGCTCTCATAGCGACAAACCAGGCGGCGATGGGCATGTCCTGGACCAACCAGCTTCCCGTGATGTCCGAAGCCTCCGGCAATGATCTGATCCCGCTGCGCTTCCCGAGCCCGACCGGCAATGTCGAGGACAACGGTCTCTGGTTCAAGAACACGATGCTTGTCGCTGCCACTGCCTCCACCGACTACCCCGAAGAGGCCCAGATGTTCATCGACTTCATGGTCAACTCCGAGGAAGCTGGCCAGGCGAACCTCATGGACCGCGGCCTTCCCTCCAACGCCGATGTCCGAGAGAGCGTGATCGAGCAGGTCGAGGGACAAGACCTCGTGGCTGCTGAGTTCGTGGCGGACCTGGATGGAGAGATCACTGACTCCGAGGTGCTCCCACCAGTCGGGTTCACTGGTATCTCCGATGCGCTGACCAACCGCCAGCAGGACGTGTACTTCGATCGAGCAACTCCCGCGGAGGCGGCCGAGTCCTTCGTCACCGAAGTCGAGGACATCCTCGCGAACAACGAGTGACGAATGAGCAGCTGAGCATCTGATCGGCAGATCCAGCTGAGCAGTCCGCCGTCGTCCCCTCCGGCGCCACCGGAGGGGACGACGGCGGCTCTGTCCGAGGCCGACGTGTCAGTGACCGGCTGTCCCAGCGGCCGACGTGAGGAGACATCACCGATGGAGACCCAGACCGGGATGATGATGAGCACAGTGGAGATGCTCCACGCTGGGTTCCGCGAGCCCGACCCTGCGGCCCGACCGATGATGCGGTGGTGGTGGTTCGGCCCCGACGTCCAGCGCGGCGATCTGCTGCGCGATCTCGATGACATGGCGGCTGCGGGCCTCGGTGGAGTCGAGTGCTCCTTCGTCTATCCGATGGGATCGGACAGCGACACCTTTCTCTCCGAGACCTTCCTCGGCGATGTGCAGTTCGCGGCGGAGGCCGCCCAGGACCGTGATCTGCGCTTTGATCTCACGCTGGGATCGGGATGGCCCTACGGAGGACCGCACATCGATGAGTCCACCGCCTCCCGGTGTCTGCATTGGGAGCGCCATGAGGTCCTGATGCAGCCTCAGCGCATTCCCATCCCGCACCTGTGGCCCCGTGACGAGTTCATCGCCGGCTATATCGGTGAGGGCACCGGCGCGGAGCCTGCGGAGAACTATGTCCAGCTCCAGCGCGAGGGCGATCACCTCATCGTCCCGGCGGGCCGTGGGCCGCGGGTGCTGCTGCTGGCGATCAGTCGGCTCAGCGGGCAGACGCTCAAGCGCGCAGCCAGCGGCGCCGAGGGGTGGGTTCTCGACCACATGAATCCTGCCGCTGCGCGTGCGCATATCGAGGCCGTTGCCGAACCCCTCGTGGCGGCCGCCGGCGTGCACCGGCTCGGGACAGTGTTCTGCGACAGCCTTGAGGTGTTCAACGCCGATTGGACCGGCATGCTGCCGCGAGAGTTCGAGGCGCGACGGGGATATGACCCGCTGCCGCAGCTCTGGCGGCTCACCACCAACCAGGAGGCCGGGCGAGAGTTTCAAGCCGACTTCCATCGCACACTGACCGAGCTGGTGGAAGAGAACTTCATCCGGGTCTTCGGAGACTGGGCCCGGTCCAAGGGACTGAGCTTCCGACTCCAGTGCTACGGGCAGCCGCCCGTGACGATCAGCTCCTATCGCCATGCGGATGCCTTTGAAGGTGAGGGATGGGGCTGGGATGCCATCACCGCGTGCCGCTGGGCGAGCTCTGCGGCACAGATCTACGGCAGGGATGTGGTCTCTTCGGAGACCTGGACCTGGAACCATTCCCCGTCGTTCCGCTCCACGCCGCTGGACATCCTCGGTGAGGCCCATGACCACCTGCTGATGGGCATCAACCAGTTCTTCGGCCACGGATGGCCGAACTCGCCTCGCCCGGAGGCCTCCCCGAGTTCCTCCGAGCCCGCCGAGCTCGGGCGCGTCTTCTACGCCTCGGCAGCCCTTGATTCGCGCAACGCCTGGTGGGACGCCGCTCCCTCGCTCTGGGGCACGCTGCACCGGCTCTGCTGGCTCATGCGCCAGGGGGGCCGGCTCTCCCAGGTGGGCATCTATCTCCCGGCCCGAGACATCTCCACCGGGTTCGGTGACGCGGGCAGGGTGGACCTCTACAAGGAATCGCGGCTGCATATCGGCGAGGAGCTGCCCCACGCTCTGCGCACGGCCGGGCTCGACTTCGACCTCTTCGACGACGACGCCGCCGCGGTCCTCGACCCCGCGCGCTTCCCCCTGGTGGTGCTGCCCCATGCCGTCGACATCCCTGCCGAGACGTTCAGCTGGCTGCATGCCGTCCAGAATGCCGGCGGCGTCGTGCTGGACCTCGGGGGCACCGCAGGACTGGGGGAGCCCGTCATGGACCCGCAGACTGTCCCCGACCGTCTGCCTTCCGCGGCGGAGGTTCCGGTGCGCCTGAGCGGATGGGCTGACACAGAGAGCGGGACCGTCGGGAACGAGACCGTCGCGGTCACCACGCGCGCCCTGGACGGGGCGCGCATCCACTTCGTCGCCAACACCGGTCAGCATCCCGCAGCGGTGACGCTGCACTTCGCCGGCGAGAGAGAAGGCGCAGGCGAAGGCGAGGGAGCACCGGAGGGGCAGGCTGGCCCGCGCGTGCTGGAGCGCTGGGACGCCGAGACGGGTGCAGTGCGAGAAGTGCGCGCCCTCACCGGCGGGATCGACCTCGAGCTGGAGCCCTATGAGGCTGCCGTCTTCGTGGAGCACGAAGACCCAGCGCGCCTGAAGATGGAGCTGGTCGCCGCGCCGGGGCGCCGTCGCGAGACTCTCCGGCTCGGCATCGAGGGGTGGCGTGTGCAGTTCTCCGACGAGCATGAGCCGCGGGAGGTGGGCCTCCCGCACCAGTGGGAGCAGGAGACATCCCGCAGCCACTTCTCTGGAACAGCGACCTACACGGCAGAGATCTCTGTCCCCGAGGGCGCCGACAGCGTGGTGCTGGATCTCGGGGAAGTGCGGGCGCATCAGCTCGTGGACCCTGAGGCTGCGGGGCTGATGGAAGCTTCCTTCAGCGCCGAGGTGCTGCCTCCCGTCGGTGCGGTGGCAAGGGTCCTGATCGACGATCAGCCGGTCGGCCTGCTGTGGAAGACCCCCTACCGGCTTGATCTCAGCGCCGCCGTGATGCCCGGGAGGATGCACCTGCTCTCGCTCGTGGTCTCCAATGTGACCAGCCATCGTCTGGCCGCAGACGCTGGCCTCCCGTGTATGGTCGCTGAGTCTCACGAGGCCTACGGGGCACGCTTCGGCATCCAGACTCTGGACCTGGCGCTCGCAGATGTCGCATCGGGACTTCTCGGCGAACCTGTTCTGAGCATCACTTGAGCTGAAGTGATACGTCTGCGGTATCAACGCATGTCGAACCGGTCACGTGATGGGCCCAAACTGCGTTGACGTGTCTTGAGTCACAGACCTACAGTCAATGGCAACCGCTTGCCCAGTGATGTGACTCACAAAATGCTCTGCATCTGGGTGGGCGCAGCATTCGCACCGTTTCACTCAATGAAGAGGACACCATGAAGAACTTTCGGTACACCAAGCTTGCCGCCGCCGCACTGGTCGGCGCAGTGGCACTGACCGCCTGCGGCGGGGACGCCGACGGCGGAGGCGAGGGCGAGGATGGCGAGGTCACCCTGCGGTTCAGCTGGTGGGGTTCAGACTCGCGGCACCAGGCCACCGAGGAAGCCATCGAAGTGTTCAACGAATCCCACGACGGCATCACCGTGGAAGGTGAGTACGGGGACTGGGGAGGCTATTGGGATCAGCTGGCCACCCAGGCCGCGGGCAACGATGCCCCCGACATCATCCAGATGGACGACAAGTACCTGCGCGAGTACGCCGACCGCGGCAGCCTGCTGGACCTCTCGGATGTAGACACCGCCGAGTTCGACCAGGGAACTCTGGACAACGGTCGCACGGAGGACGGTCTCTTCGGCATCACCACGGGCATCAACTCTCTGGCCATGGTGACCAACCCCGACATCTTCGAGGAGGCGGGGGTGGAGATGCCTGATGACACCTCGTGGACCTGGGAGGACTTCGCAGAGATCTCGGCCGAGATCAGCGAGAGCGGCGACGGCGTCTACGGCACGAACAACCCCAACGAGCCCGGCTCCTTCCAGATCTGGCTCCGCCAGCAGGGCACGAACTTCACCACTGCTGAGGGTGAGCTCGGTTTCGATCAGGCCCAGGCTGCCGAGTACTTCCAGTACTGGCTCGACATGGTCGGTGACGGCATGGCGTCGGCTTCGGAGCTGGCAGAGAATCAGAGCGCCGGACCGGACCAGTCCATGATGGGCACCGGTGAGGCAGCCATGGCCTCCTGGTGGACCAACCAGCTGGGCGGTCTCACCGAGGCCTCCGGTGCGGAGCTCGAACTGCTGCGCTTCCCCACCGAGGGTGGCAATCCTGAGGAGAGCGGCATGTGGTACAAGTCCTCGATGATGCTCTCCGGCTACGCCGGCACTGATCATCCCGAGGAGGTGCAGACCTTCATCGACTGGTTCGTGAACTCCGAGGAGGCCGCAGACTTCAACGGCTTCGACCGAGGCCTGCCAGCGAACGCCTCCATCCGGGAATACGTTCTCGAGGATGCCTCGGAGCCGGATCAGAAGACTGCCGACTTCATCACGGATATCGAGTCTGAGGTGGAGGCGCAGGAGGTGGAGCCGGTTCCCGCACTGGGCTTCTCCTCCCTGCAGGAGATCCTCTACCGCTATGAGTCTGAAGTCTTCTTCGAGCGGATGACCCCCGAGGAGGCTGCCGAGGCCATGATCGGAGAGATGGAACAGGAACTCCAGTGATCCGAAGGCAGGCTCGCTGAACCTCAAGAGGCGCAGTGGTGGTGAGGGGGTGGCCCACAGGGCCATCCCCTCACCTATGTGTCCTCGGTCTCCCTCGCGTCTGCAAAGATGGCCATGTGAATACTCAAGATGCAGACCGGTCAGTAATGGTGGGGGAATGGTCGCCCGTGGATGACCGACGGCTCCACCTCGGGGAGGGCGCACGCTTCCTCGAGGTCGGCCTCCCGGGGCAGGACGCTGGTGCCGGCGAAGAACATCACTTCGTGGTCGTCGACATCATCGACGGCGGCCTCTACTCCACCACCGGTCTGCCGGGATCCGGGCTCACGCAGCTCGCCGCGCTGAGTGAGTCGCTCGGCGCCGTCGCGCCCGTGCACCAGGAGGGTGCCCCCACCGAATCGTCGGCGAGCTGGGTGGCCGCGCTCGGAGCGGGTCTCGTGCTGCTGGGTCAGCGGGATGCCGCAGGATTGCAGATCGTGCAGCGACTCGGCCAGCCAGCGGCTGGCCGCGCCGAGGTTCCGCTGCGCATGAACGACGCCGTCGCCGATCCGCACGGACGGTTCTGGGCCGGCGCGATGACCTACGACGGCGACCCCGGCGATGGATTCCTGCTGCGTCTGGACCGGAACGGCTCGATCCACATCATGCTGGAGGACCTGGCCATCCCGAACGGGCCGGCCTTCACCGCCGACGGAGCCACGATGTACCTCGCGGAGACCACCACTGGCTGGATCCGCCGCTTCCCCGTGGACCCGGCCACCGGTGACCTCGGCCCGGGTGAAAAGTTCGTCCACGTGTGCGAGGGCGGACCCGACGGAATGACCGTGGACGCCGAGGGCTGCCTGTGGTCCGCGGTCTGGGGCGGATCCTGCCTGCATCGGTACTCTCCGGCGGGCGAGCTTCTCGAGCGCATCGAGGTGCCGGTGCGTCAGCCCACCAGCATCGCCATCAGCTCCGTGGCTCCCTACCGAGCCATCGTCACCTCCGCCACGCAGCATCTCGATTCCGCCACGCGTCATGATGGGCGCGTGATCACGGCCGAGGTCAGCGTCGGGGGCCTGCCCGCCGTAAGCTACAACCGCAGACCGCAGTAGATCCGCCGCACCCCCGGCTCGGTCCCGGAGATGAGCGGCGGTCGGCCTGACGCACCAGACGAGCAGAACGTTCCAGGAAGGAACCGCGTGGAGAAGAGCAGCAGCCAGGACCCGCAGCAGACCCAGATGAACTGGGCGAAGAACCTGACGTACTCCGCCAGCCGACTCGAGCGGCCGCGCTCCGTGGCCGAGCTCAGCGAGATCGTCGCCGCTTGCGACCGGGTCAAGGCCCTGGGCAGCAGGCACAGCTTCAGCTCCGTGGCTGACACGACCGGCACGCTGATCGAGCTCATCGACATGCCGCGGATCTTCGAACTGGACGCGGCTGCGGGTACGGTCACCCTGGACGCCTCCACGCGCTACGGCGACCTCGCTGCCGCGCTGCAGGCCGAAGGCTGGGCGCTGCCGAACATGGCCTCCCTCCCGCACATCACCGTGGCGGGCACCGTCGCCACCGGAACCCACGGCTCCGGGGATGGCAATCAGCCGCTGGCCTCCTCCGTGCGCAGCCTTCAGATGGTCCTTGCCGATGGCAGCGTGCGCACCTTCACCCGCGGAGAACCAGACTTCGACGGCGCGGTGGTCAGCCTCGGCGCCCTGGGCGTGGTCACCCAGCTCACCCTTTATGTCATCCCGAGCTTCGAGGTGCGCCAGGACGTCTATGCCGGAGTCAGCTGGGACGGCGTGCTGGCCGAGTTCGATGCGCTGACCAGCTCGGCGTACAGCGTGAGTCTGTTCACCCGGTGGACCGGTGAGGATTTCGGAATGGTGTGGATGAAGTCCACCCAGGAGCCGCCCGCCGAGGTGCTCGGGGTCTCGGCTCTGACCCAGGACATCGGTCTCGCCGAGGGACCCGCCGAATACGCCACGGATCAGTGCGGTCAGTGGGGCAGCTGGGACCAGCGCCTGCCGCACTTCCGGCTGGACTTCACGCCCAGCAACGGCGAGGAGCTGCAGAGCGAGTACCTGCTGCCGCGCGAGCACGCGACCGAGGGGCTGCGCAAGGTCCGCCAGCTCGCCGCGGAGATCGAGCCCCTGCTGCTGATCACCGAGATCCGCACGATGGCTGCCGATGAACAGTGGATGAGCGGGGCCTCGGGCCGCGACACGGTCGGCTTCCACTTCACCTGGCGCCTGCTGCCGGAGGAGGTCGCCGAGGTGCTGGTGAAGATCGAGGAGCAGCTGCTTCCGCTGGGCGCACGGCCGCACTGGGGCAAGCGCTTCGTCACCACCGACATCGCCGCGCTGTACCCGAAGCTGGATCAGTTCACGGAACTCGCGGGGCGCCTGGATCCCACCGGCACCTTCCGCAATGAGTTCCTGGAGCGGATGCTCTTCAGCTCCGGGCCCACAGACTAGAAGGACGGGGCACCATGTGGTTTGACACCTGGGCGGATCTGGGACGGATCCTGTTCGTCGGAGTCGCCGCCTACGCGGTGCTCGTCCTGGTGATCCGGCTCTCGGGCAAGCGAACCCTGAGCCAGCTCAACGCCTTCGACTTCATCGTCACGGTCGCCCTGGGCTCCACGCTGGCCACCATCCTGCTCAGCAGCGACGTCTCCTGGACCGAAGGCGCCTTCGCGCTGATCCTGCTCGCCGGCCTGCAGTTCGTGCTGGCGTGGATCTCCTCCCGGGTACCTGCTTTCCGCACTGTCATCACGGCGCGGCCGGCGGTGGTCCTCTGGCGCGGAGAGCTGCGCCACGACGCGCTGCGCAGGAACCGGCTGGCGGAGTCCGAGGTCTACCAGGCGGTGCGCAGCAGCGGTGCCGGCGATCTCTCCTCGGTCGCCGCGGTGGTGCTCGAGACCAACGGCAGACTCAGCGTCATCTCAGCGCAGAACCTCGGCGACGGCTCGGCGCTGGAGGACCTGGCCTGAGTCTGGGTTTCGGGGCGACGTGTCTCGCGCCACACAGCGTAAGGTTGAAACAGAGAACAGTTCTGCCGCTGCAAGGGAGTCTGAGTGACTGACCACATCAAAGACCAGTCGTCGAGCGCACGAGCCGAAGGATCAGGCCTGCGCGTCGCGATCATCGGTCATGCGTTCATGGGAGTGGCGCATACCCACGCCTGGCGCACCGCGCCACGCTTCTTCCCGATGACCCGCACCCCGGAAGTGGCGCTGCTGGTCGGTCGCGACGAGGCGCGCACCCGTGAGGCCGCTGCGCGGCTTCAGATCGCCGAGATCGAGACCGACTGGCGCCGCGCCGTCGAACGCGAGGACATCGACATCGTCGACATCTGCACCCCGGGCAACACGCATGCGGAGATCGCGCTCGCGGCACTGGCGGCCGGCAAGCATGTGCTCTGTGAGAAGCCGCTGGCGAACTCTGTCAGCGAGGCCGAAGCGATGACCGCCGCGGCTCAGAAGGCCGCCGTCCACGGTGTGCGCAGCTTCTGTGGATTCAGCTACCGCCGCACCCCCGCGCTGGCCCTGGCGAAGCGCTTTGTGGAGGAAGGCCGGCTCGGCGACATCCGCCACGTGCGCGCGCAGTATCTGCAGGACTGGCTCAGCGACGCTGACGCCCCGCTGAACTGGCGGCTGGACAAGGACAAGGCAGGAAGCGGCGCGCTGGGTGACATCGGCGCGCATTCGGTGGACGCCGCCCAGTGGGTCTGCGGGCAGCAGATCGAGGGCGTGTCGGCCATGATGCACACCTTCGTCGAGTCTCGTCCCGTGGCCGGCACCGCCGAAGGCCTCGGCGGCAGCGCGGCGGCAGGAGCGGAGCGCGGCCCGGTGACGGTCGACGACGCCGCAGCCTTCACCGCACGGTTCAGCGGCGGAGCCATCGGCGTCTTTGAGTCCACCCGCTTCGCGCTGGGACGACGCAACGCCAACCGCCTGGAGATCAACGGCAGCCTCGGCTCCATCGCCTTCGATTTCGAGCGGATGAACCAGCTCGAATACTTCGACGGTCGCGATGACCAGGCGGCACAGGGATTCCGCACGATCCAGGTCACCGACGCGGTCCACCCCTATACCGATCACTGGTGGCCGGTGGGACATGGCCTGGGCTACGGAGACCTCTTCGTGCACCAGGTGGCCGACGTCGTCGCCGCACTGGAGTCAGACGCCAGCCCACGCCCGGACTTCAGCGACGCGCTGACCGTGCAGCGCGTGCTCCACGCCGTGGAAGCCAGCGCCGGCGACGGCAGCCGATACACCCCGGTGGACCAGACCGCAGAGCTACGAGCCGGCAACTGATCAGCAGCGAGAACACGACACTGAGAGAGAACATGACCAAGAGAGCACTCATCGTCCGCGGCGGCTGGGACGGGCACCAGCCCGTGGAGGCCACCGAGATGTTCCTGCCATTCCTGCAGGAGAACGGCTACGAGACAGAGATCCACGAGTCCCCGGAGGTCTACGCCGACGCCTCCACCATGGACTCGGTCGATCTGATCGTGCAGTGCATGACCATGTCCACCATTGAGAAAGACCAGGTCGCGGGGCTGCGTGCCGCCGTGGCCGGTGGTGCCGGGCTGGCCGGATGGCATGGCGGAATCGCTGACTCCTACCGTGCGAGCGATGCGTACCTGCAGCTGGTGGGCGGGCAGTTCGCCCACCATCCTGCCGTGCACCCCGATGAGCGCACGGGTGAGCAGTCCGACTACTACACCCCTCACCGCATCGACATCCTTCCCGAGGCTGCGGATCATCCCATCACCCGGGGAATCGAGAGCTTCGATCTGGTCACCGAACAGTACTGGGTGCTCCACGATCAGCTCATCGACGTGCTCGCCACCACCACTTTGCCCAAGCGCGAGTTCGATGAATGGGAGAAGCCGCATGTGAACCCGGCGATCTGGACCCGACGCTGGGGCAGCGGTCGAGTGTTCGTCTCCACCCCGGGCCACCGGGTCGAGGTGCTGGAGAACCCGAATGTGCGCACCATGATCGAGCGCGGCATGCTGTGGGCGAGCCGATGAGCGGCGCAGCCTCAGCCGCACGGCGGCTCAACGTCGGTCTCATCGGCGCCGGCAACATCAGCAGCCAGTACATCGAGACGCTGAACCGGGTGGAGGATCTGAACCTGCTCGCCGTGGCGGACCTGGATCTCGACCGGGCCCGGCAGGTCGCGGAGACCGGGGGAGCCCGCGGGGTGAGCGTGGATCAGCTCTTGGCCGACCCCGAGGTCGAGGCCGTGATCAATCTGACGATCCCACGCGCCCATGCCGAAACCTCGCTTGCCGCGATCGCTGCAGGCAAGGGCGTCTATGTGGAGAAGCCCTTCGCCGCCACCGTGGCCGAGGGCCAGGCGATGCTCGCCGCAGCAGAGGCTGCCGGCGTGGTGATGGGCAGCGCCCCGGACACCGTGCTCGGCACGGGCATCCAGACCGCCCGCGCCGCTGTGGATGCCGGCCGGATCGGGACACCGATGAGCGCGGTGGCCACCATGGTCACTCCGGGCCATGAGCGCTGGCACCCGAATCCGGACTTCTACTACCAGCCCGGGGGTGGTCCGCTGCTGGATATGGGGCCGTACTACGTCACCAGTCTGGTCACCCTGCTCGGCCCTGTCGTCTCTGTCATCGGTGCTGCCAGTGCCCTGCGCACCGAACGCGAGATCGGCTCCGGCCCGCGCGCCGGAGAACGCCTGCCGGTCTCCACTCCCAGCCACATCAC
Source organism: Nesterenkonia halotolerans (assembly GCF_014874065.1). Classification (NCBI taxonomy): domain Bacteria; kingdom Bacillati; phylum Actinomycetota; class Actinomycetes; order Micrococcales; family Micrococcaceae; genus Nesterenkonia; species Nesterenkonia halotolerans. The sequence continues at coordinate 1,987,312 of NZ_JADBEE010000001.1, forward strand.
CGGTGCACTGATCCATGAGTCGGGCGCCATCTCCACACTGGTGATGAGCTTCGACGGCACTGCCAGCCAGGCTCCGCCGATCGAGGTGCATGGCACCGAGGCCTCCCTGGCGGTCCCGGATCCCAACCACTTCGCCGGGGAGGTGCAGCTGGCCCAGGAACGGGGTGCATGGGAGTCGCTCGAGGTGGCCGGAGGCTATGTCGGCGCTGCGCGCGGCTACGGTCTCGCGGATCTGCTGTGGTCGGGAGCCTTCGACGGCGACCCCAGGCTCGGCCGGGCACAGGGGGCGCTGGGACTGCATGTGCTCGAGGTGATGGCCGGCGTGCTCACCGCCGCCGAGACCGGGGCCTCCGTGGCGATCACCTCCCGCGCGGAGCGCCCGAGCGCGGTGCCGCTGGATCAGCGGTGAGGCAGCGACCAACGGTGATCCGTGCGCCAGTGGTGACGCAGCGGGCTGGCGTCGCTGGCGCCGTCGCACGCGCATAAGCTTGAGCCCATGACTCCACCGAGCGCTCGGCCGACCATGCGCCATGTTGCCGAGCGTGCGGGAGTCTCTCCCAAGACGGTCTCCAATGTGCTCACCGGCACCGCGCAGGTCCGCGAACCCACTCGACTTCGGGTGGAGCAGGCGATGCGGGAGCTGGACTTTGTCCCGAACTTCAGCGCTCGCGGACTGCGCAACGGCAAGACCGGGGTGATCGGTCTCGCGCTGCCTGATCTGGCGACGGCTTTCTCCGCGAGCATCACCCACGCGGTGGTGGAGGCCGCTCACGCGCGTGGATGGGTGGTCCAGGTGGAGGAGACCGCGGCCGAGCCTGCCCGTGAGCATGACCTCGTCACGCGCGCACGCACGCACCAGATCGACGGGATGATCCTGAACCCGGTGCGGCTCGAGGACAGCGTGGTCGAGCATCTGGACCATCTGCCCCCGATCGTGCTGATCGGTGAGGTGGAGCAGCACCGCACCGACCGCGTGTTCATCGATTCCCGGGCCGCCGCCCGGGAGGCGGTGCTCCACCTGGTGTCCAGTGGGGCGCAGCGCATCCTGGCGCTCGGCGGCGCGGAAGCCGGGGCGGTGCTGGGCAAAGCCACGGTGGGGCAGCGTCTCCAGGGTTACCGGGACGCGCTGAGGGAGTCGGGATTGGTCTCCAGCCCTGCGCTGGAGCTGGAAGTGCCGGACTGGACGATCTCTGGCGGTGCGATCGGCATGCGCGAGTTCCTTGCCAGCGGAGTCGAGTTCGACGCAGTGCTCGCCTTCACCGACTCGATCGCCCTGGGGGCGCTGCATGAGCTCAACAGTGCCGGCATCCGCGTGCCCGAGGACGTCCTGATCTGCGGGTTTGATGACGTGGAACATGCCCGATACGCGGGGACGCCACTGACCACCATCGGTTTCGATCACGAGCGCTACGCCAGCGCCGCCCTGGATCTGCTCTCCTCGCGGATGGGGGACCGAACCCTGGAGCCCCGGGCGCACAAGATCCCCCACCAGCTGCTGATCCGATCGAGCACGCTCGGCCCTCCCGCGGGATCCGGCAGAAGAAAATCTCAGAAGTAGTGTGATTCAGCACACATTTATGTAGGATGGGCGCAGTCTTTACAACGATGTAAAAGGCACAGGCTCCGGGTGGCGGAGCTTGACTCCGCGTTCGTCCATAAGTGGTGACTCATGATCGACACACGCATCAACCGCCGAAGCGTCCTTGCCGGGGGCCTGGCGACAGCAGGTCTGGCGGCCCTCGCGGGCTGCACTCCGGCGCAGGGTTCACAGACCACGACACTGCAGTTCTGGCATCTGCTCAGCGGCGGTGACGGCATCACGATGCAGGGCATGATCGACCGCATCAATGCGGCTCACGGTGGCTTCCACGTGCGGCCCACCGTGCTGGCCTGGGGTGCCCCGTATTACACCAAGCTGGCCATGGCCGGTGCGGGTGGGCGGGCACCGGATCTCGCAGTCATGCACTCCTCCCGGGTCTCCGGGTATGTCCCCGGCGGACTTCTCGACCCCTGGGACCTGACACAGCTGAATGAGCTGGGGGTCTCGGAGTCCACTTTCACGGATCCCGTCTGGAACTCCAGCGTGGTGGATGGGGAGCTCTACAGTGTCGCACTGGATGCGCACCCCTTCATCACGCTGTACAACACCGAGATCTGCGAGGAAGCCGGAGTGTTGAACTCCGACGGGCAGCTCATGCGGCCCGACAATCCGGAGGACTTCCTCGAGATGGGTCGGGAGATCGCCGGCGTCACCGGCACCTATGGGCTGTCCTACGGGTTCATCGGGGACGGAAACCAGATGTGGCGGCTCTTCTACACGCTCTACTGTCAGCACGGGCAACAGATGACCTTCCCCCAGGGAGGATCTGTCGAAGTGGACGGCGACGCGTTCGTCGCTGTGCTGGAGTTCATGCACCGACTTGTCGATGGTGAGGTCGCCTCTCAACGCGGGACCATCGACGCCGCCGTCGCCGAATTCGCCGCGCAGCGGACGGGAATGCATTTCACAGGCGTCTGGGAACTTCCCCCGATGAAGGAGGCCGGGGTCCCGCTGGGGGCGACCATGATCCCTCCCATCTTCGGAGACGAGGCGGTCTATGCGGACTCACACTCGTTCGTCCTGCCGCACCAGGCCGATCCTGATGAACAGATGCGCCGCGACACCTACACCGTGGTCGCAGAGCTGTTGAAGAACTCGATCACCTGGGCCGGAGCCGGGCATATACCCGCCTACCTTCCCGTCACCGAGAACGAGGACTACGCCGACCTCACTCCGCAGGCGGAGTACGCCGAGGCGGCGGACTACCTGGTCTATGACCCGGTGGCCTGGTTCACGGGTTCGGGGTCCAACTTCGTCCAGCAGTTCGGTCAGATCGTCGGCAGTGCGATCACCTCCGGAAGCGGGTACGACCAGGCGCTGGAGGAGTTCCGTCGCTACGTCAACAACCTTCTTGCCCAGCCCAATCCCGCCAATCCACAGGGAGGACGGTCATGACCGACGTGATGGCAAGTCGCAGCGCTGCGGGTCCCGAGCCCAGCGCGACTCCAGGAGAGGATTCCAAGGGGCGTCGCACCTCACCCACCCGAGGGCAGGCGAGTCGACGTGGGCAGCTGGTCGCCTGGGCCTTCCTGGGCCCGTTCATGGCGGCCTTCCTGCTCTTCGTGATCTGGCCGCTGATCCACGGAATCTACCTCTCTCTGACCGACCAGTCGCTCACCGGAGCGGGTGGCAGCTTCATCGGACTCGAGAACTACTCCGAGGCGCTCTCCGACCCGGTCATGTGGACCTCCATCGGGAACACCGTCTGGTTCACGCTCATCACCACGGTGCCACTGGTGCTGTTCGCACTGATCATGGCGCTGCTGGTCAACACCGGACTCCCGGGACAGTGGCTCTGGCGGCTGTCCTTCTTCATGCCCTTCCTGCTCGCCTCCACGGTGATCTCGCAGATCTGGGTGTGGATCTTCAACCCACAGATCGGCGCGGCCAACGAGATCCTCTCTGCCGTCGGCCTCGAGCCGATCGCCTGGCTGCAGACTGCGCACGTCGATCTGATCTCGATCGCCATCGCGACGATCTGGTGGACCGTGGGGTTCAACTTCCTGCTCTATCTCGCGGCGCTGCAGAACATCCCCGATCTGCAGTACGAAGCTGCGGCCGTGGACGGCGCGGGCCGCTGGCGTCAGCTGTTTTCGATCACCATCCCCCAGCTGGGACCGGTCACCGGAGTCATCCTGGTGCTGCAGATGCTGGCCTCGCTGAAGCTCTTCGACCAGGCCTATCAGATGATGGAGGGCGGCTCCTCGGAGACCTCCCGTCCCATCGTCCAGTACATCTTTGAGGCGGGCTTCGTCGGGTACCGATTCGGCTACGCCTCCGCCATCTCGTACATCTTCTTCGTGCTGATCCTCATCGTCGGCATCTTCCAGATGGTCGTGCTTCGGAATCGAAAGGGAAACTCATGAGTTCCACAGCCACCGCCACGAGGACCGACGACCCGCAGGTCGACGTCGCGCCGATTGATGTCACCAAGGTCAGACGCACGAACCGGATGCCGGGGGAGAAGCCGCTGGGCCCGGCGCGGATCCTGGCCTTCCTCGCCCTGGCGCTCATGGCGCTGCTCTGGCTGCTGCCGATGCTCTGGGCCATCGTCACCTCCTTCAAGACAGAGACCGACGCCGCGTCCGGGGGTCTGGAGCTCATCGGCCCCAACGGGGTCACCACTCAGGCCTACGAAGCGATCCTCGCCGAGGGCAACGTCTACGTCTGGGCGCTCAACAGCCTGTGGACATCCGCGGTGATCACGCTCATCACGGTGACCATCTCCGCACTCGCCGCCTATGCGTTCTCCCGGCTGGACTTCAAGGGCAGCCGCTGGATCTTCCTGGCGGTCATCGCCTCGATCATCGTGCCCCCGCAGGCGCTGATCATCCCGCTGTATCACCAGATGCTGACGTTCAACATGGTGGACACGTACTGGGGGCTGATCCTGCCGCAGATCGTGATGGCACCGATCATCTTCATCCTGAAGAAGTTCTTCGACGCCGTCCCCGTGGAGCTCGAAGATGCAGCGCGCGTCGACGGCGCCGGACGGCTGCGAGTGTTCTTCTCCGTGGTGCTGCCCCTGTCGCGTCCGATCCTCGGGGCGGTCTCGATCTTCGTGTTCATCCAGGCCTGGAACAACTTCCTCTGGCCCTTCCTGATCATCAACGACACCACGCTGATGACGCTGCCGGTGGGTCTGCAGACCGTGCTGAGCGCCTACGGGGTGCAGTACTCCCAGGTGATGGCCCAGGCAGTGCTGGCGGCCCTCCCGCTGGTCATCGTCTTCCTCTTCTACCAGCGCCAGATCGTCAAGGGAGTCGCCACCACCGGCTTCGGCGGACAGTGAGCCCCCGAAGCTTCCCGAATTCCACGTTCCCTTCATCACCAGCACCGCCCGCTTCACCGCATTGCCCTCTTCATCAGCGCCGATCCAAGGAGCCTCATGTCTCACGCACGCATCACCCTTGACCGCGACTTCACCATCGCCGACGTCCCGCCCCGCCTGTTCGGCTCCTTCGTGGAACACATGGGCCGCTGCGTCTACACCGGGATCTATGAGCCGGGACACCCGGAGGCCGATGACCAGGGATACCGCAAGGACGTGATGGCCCTGGCCAAGGAGCTCGGGGCCACCGTGGTGCGCTACCCGGGCGGCAACTTCGTCTCGGGCTACAACTGGGAGGACGGGGTCGGACCGCGGGAGGACCGCCCTGTACGGATCGACGGCGCCTGGCACACCATCGAGACCAACGCCTTCGGGCTGCATGAGTTCGTGGAATGGGCTCGGCGGGCTGACATGGAGGTCATGGAGGCGATCAACCTCGGCACGCGCGGGGTCGATGAGGCACGCGCGCTGGTGGAGTACGCCAACCACCCCTCCGGGACCTATTGGTCTGATCTGCGCCGCAAGAACGCCGCCGCGATGGGCACCAGCGAGGAGCCCTTCGGGATCAAGCTGTGGTGCCTGGGCAATGAGCTGGACGGCCCGTGGCAGATCGGTCACAAGACCGCCGAGGAATACGGAAGGATCGCCCAGGAGGCGGCCAAGGCGATGAAGCTCGTGGACCCGGACATCGAGCTGGTCGCCGTCGGCTCCTCGAACCGGCGGATGCCGACCTTCGGGTCCTGGGAGCACACGGTGCTCACCCACGCCTATGAGGAGGTCGACTACATCTCCATGCATGCCTACTACCAGGAGCACGACGGCGACGCCGCCTCGTTCCTGGCAGAGGCGGTTGACATGGACGGCTTCATCGAAGGCGTGGTTGCCACCGTCGACGCCGTCAAGGCGGCCGGCAAGCATTCGAAGCAGATCGACATCTCCTTCGACGAGTGGAACGTCTGGTACCAGGAGGGACTCGATTCCGAAGATCAGCCGGACCAGGTGGCCAAGGGGTGGAAGACCCACCCGCGGCTCATCGAAGACAGATACTCGGTCACGGACGCCGTCGTCGTCGGGACGCTCATGCATTCACTCCTGCGCCACGGGGATCGCGTGCGGATCGCCAATCAGGCGCAGCTGGTCAACGTGATCGCTCCGATCCGTTCCGAGGAGGGCGGACCCGCCTGGCGGCAGACCATCTTCTGGCCCTTCGCGCGGATTGCGGAGCTGGCCACCGGGGAGATCATGCGGCTTGCGGTGCAGGCCGATCAGGTGCACACCGAGCGGTACGGGAATGTGGACGTCATCGACGCCGCGAGCACCTATGACGCGGAGGCCGGGACGGTGTCGATCTTCGTGGCGAACCGCGGGCTGGACGAGGACGCCGAAGTGACTCTGGACCTGCGCGGACTGGAGGCGAAGGAGATTCTGCGGGCCGAGGTGCTGCGGATTCCCGAGGGGGGAGACCGGCACACTGCCAATGACCTGGCGAGTCAGGATGCCGTGGGTCTGGTGGCGTTGGAAGGGGTCCGGATCGAGGACTTCGCCGAGGGTGCCGGCGTGCAGCTGAGCCTGCCAGCACTGTCCTGGTCGGTGGTGCAGCTGAAGGTGAGCTGAGGACTGCCTCTCCATGAGGGGGGCGCGAGGCATCCGGGGATCGTCGCCAGGATTGACGGGTGAGGCCGGTCACATTAGCCTGTAAAACGATTTACTCTACCGACGACAGACACCCTGCCCGCTGGCGGGCGGAAGGGCGGCGATGGCTTCTCCCTCCTTCGATGCCGCCCTGGCGAGACTCCTGGACCGGGTCGAGACTGAGCAGCTGAATCTGCACGCGCTGCTGGTGCTGCACCGCGGTGAGCTCAGGGCCGAGCGCTACTGGCCCGGCCACGGCCGCACCGACGCGCACCGGCTGTATTCAGTGGCGAAGTCCTTCACCGCGCTCGCCGTGGGCGCCCTCTGTGATGACGGACTGCTGCGCCTCGAAGACCGGATCGTCGATCACTTCCCGGAGAAGCTTCCGGCTCAGGTGCATCCGTGGATCGCGGCGATGACGGTGCGGGATCTGCTGACCATGCGCACGGCCCATCGGACCACCAGCTTCACCCAGGTCCAGGACACCGACTGGGTGCGGACCTTCTTCACCGTGGCGCCCACGCAGCAGCCTGGCACCGCGTTCAGCTATGACACCTCCGCCTCGGTGGTGCTCAGCGCGCTGGTGGAGAAGCTCACCGGCAGGTGGCTGGAGGAGCATCTGTTGGAGCGGGTGCTCGGACCGATCGGTTTCGGCGACGAGGTGCGGGGGGTCCGACCCGCGCTGAACGCCTGGCGCAGTCCGCTGGGGATGTCTCTGCAGGACCTGGACGGTCATCCCAGCTGGGAGCCGGTGCCGACCAACCCCCGCGGCGTCACCCACGGTGGATCGGCCATGTTCTGCACCGCCCGCGACCTGGCGCGCTTCGCCCAGCTGTGTCTGGCGGGCGGACGTCACCAGGACCGGCAGATCATCTCCGCCGAGTACATGGCCGCTGCGACCGGCTGGCAGACGCCCACCGCCGATGACAATTTCCGCTGTCTCGACAACCGCCAGGGCTATGGCTTCCAGTTCTGGCGCACTCGCCATGACGGATTCCTTGCGTGGGGGATAGGCGGCCAGATCGTCCTGTGCCTGCCCCGGTGCGACTTCGCCCTGGTGACACTGGGCAGCACCTTCGACCGCAGCGACGATCACCAGATCATCCTGGATGCCGTCTGGGAAGAGATGCTCCCCGCGCTGCAACCGGTGGCTGCACCGCAGACCACACTGAGACTCGACCACCCGGACGCCCCAGGAAGGGCCACCTCATGACCACGCCGAAGAACACGTCCGACGCACCCTCAGCCGCGCAGGGGCCCCATCCGCTGGAGTGGCCGAGCTCGGTCCCCGGGCTTGCCTACGGCGGAGACTACAACCCGGAACAATGGCCTGAGTCCACCCGTGCGGAGGATGTGGAGCTGATGGGCGCCGCAGGCGTGAACCTGGTCAGCGTGGGGATCTTTTCCTGGGCCATGCTCGAGCCGCGCGAAGGAGAGTATGACTGGGAGTGGCTGGACGAGACCATGGACCGGCTTCACGCCTCCGGGGTCCGCGTCGCACTGGCCACCGCAACTGCCTCCCCGCCGCCCTGGCTCACCCACCAGCACCCGCAGATCCTGCCGGAGACGGCTGAGGGCGTCACGCTGTGGCCCGGCGCGCGGCAGGCATATTCGGTCTCGAACCCGGTCTTTCGCGAGTACGCGCTGCGGATGACCTGGGCGGTGGCGCAGCGCTACGCCACGCACCCCGCGCTGGCGCTCTGGCATGTGGACAACGAGCTGGGCTGCCACAACTCCCATGATTTCTCCGAGGACGCGGCGGCCGCCTTCCGCACGTGGCTCACCGCCCGCTACGGCACAGTCGAACAGCTCAACAAGGCCTGGGGCACCGCCTTCTGGTCCCAGCGCTATTCGAGCTTCGAGGAGGTCCTCCCGCCGCGCACCGCCCCGATGTTCGTGAACCCGACCCAGCAGCTGGACTTCCACCGATATTCCTCGGACGAGCTGCTCGACTACTTTCGGGAGATGAAGGCGATCCTGCGCGAGCTCACCCCGGGCGTGCCGGTGACCACCAACTTCATGTGCACCACGCGGTCCAAGAACATGGACTACTTCTCCTGGGCGGCGGAGATGGACGTGATCGCCACCGACCACTACACCGTGGCCGATGACCCGCACCGGCACATCGAGCTCGCCTTCAGCGCAGACCTGACCCGCGGCGTCGCCCAGGGAAAGCCCTGGATGCTGATGGAGCACTCCACCTCTGCTGTGAACTGGCAGCCACGCAACCACACCAAGGGCCCTGCCGAGATGCTGCGCGACTCACTGAGCCATGTCGCCCACGGCGCCGACGCGGTGATGTTCTTCCAGTGGCGGCAGTCTCGGGCAGGCGCGGAGAAGTATCACTCCGCGATGGTGCCCCATGCAGGCACCGACAGTGACGTGTGGCGGACGAGCGTGAGCCTGGGGGAGGCGCTGCGCCGCCTCGCCCCGGTCAAGGGGTCACGGGTGGAGGCTGAAGTCGCCGTCCTCTTTGACTATGCGGCCTGGTGGGGCGCGGAGCTGGACTCCCATCCGGTCAACGACCTCTCCTATCCGCAGGAGGTGCTGCACTGGTACCGGGGCCTCTGGGAGTCCGGGGTGAGCGTCGACGTCGTCCACCCCTCGGCTGATCTGAGCCGCTACCGCGCGATCATCGTGCCCACGCTCTACCTGGTGACCGACGCCGATGCTTCCAATGTCGCCGCGGCGGCGGAGGCCGGCGCCTCGGTGCTGATCACCTGCTTCAGCGGGATCGTGGACGAGCACGACGCCGTTCGACTCGGTGGGTACCCCGGAGCATTTCGCGAGCTGCTGGGCATCCGCACCGAGGAGTTCTGGCCGCTCCAGGCCCAGGAGCAGGTGCACCTGGACGACGGCACGCGCGGGTCACTGTGGAGCGAGAAGATCCACCTGCACGACGACGGCGCGGGAGCCGCACAGGCGCTGCGGCGCTTCGCCTCACTCCGGCTCACGGGCGAAGTCGGTCCTGGAGGCGTTCCAGAGGCGGTCGCACCCACAGCGGCGCCCACGGGGGAGTTCGCCCTCTCCGGCTGGCCCGCGGTCACACGCCGCGAGGTCGGTGAAGGAGCCGCTTGGTATGTCGGGACCCGGCCCGACGATGCTGGAGTACGTGCCCTGACCGCGGAGCTGCTGATCGAGGCCGGAGTGTCTCCGGTGCATGAGGACGCCCCCGAGGGGGTTGAGGTGATCCGCCGCAGCGCCGCCTCCGGCGAGGAGCCGAAGAGCTTCCTCTTCGCGCTCAACCACACCAGCACCGACGTCCGGCTCAGGGTCAGAGGGCTCGAGGTGCTGAGCGGACAGAAGGTCCGCGGGAAGCTGACGGTTCCCGCCGGAGGCGTGGCGGTGGTGCACGAGGCATGAGACGCGTTCGGCCCCGGTCCTAGGAGGACCGGGGCCGAACGACGCTGCACGGAAGTGCTCCGCAGGCTCAGTCAGCCAGTGTGATGGTGCCGTTGACCCGTCGGTTCAGCTTCCAGGGGTTCTCTGTCTTCACCGGTGCCGGCAACAGGGACTCCGGCAGGTTCTGGTAGGCCACAGGGCGCAGGAACCGCTCGATCGCTCGCGTGCCCACGGAGGTGCTGCGTGAATCCGAGGTGGCGGGGAAGGGCCCGCCATGGACCATGGAGTGGTTGACCTCCACGCCGGTGGGCCAGCCGTTGGCGAGGATGCGGCCGACCTTGCCCTCCAGCACCGGGATCAGCGGTGCCGCCCGGGCGTGATCCGACTCGCTCAGATGCAGCGTGGCCGTGAGCTGACCCTCCAGGTTCTGCGCCGCGGAGACCAGGTCCCCGGCCGAGTCGTAGCGGATGACCAGCGACGCCGCACCGAAGATCTCCTCATGCAGCACCGGGTTGTCGCGGAACGCTGCGGTGGAGGCCTGGAAGACCACGGGAGCTGGGGCGTTCTCGCCAGCTCCGTCGGTGCCGCGGCCCACCAGCGCCACGCCCTCCTGGGAGGAGAGCTGCTCGACGCCTTCGTTCCAGGAGGCTGCGATGGATTGGGTGAGCATGGTCTGGCCGGGTGCCGGCTTCGCGGCGTCAGCCACTGCCTCCAGGAAGGCATCGCCGTGCGCGCCCGAGGGAACGAAGACCAGGCCCGGGGCGGTGCAGAGCTGTCCGGAGGACCCGGTGACCGAGCTGAGATAGGCCTGGCCCAGATCGGTGAGCGCCTGATCACCCTGCGCGATGGTGTCTTCGAGAAGGCCGTTGAAGAAGAAGACCGGATTGATGCTGCTCATCTCGGCATAGACCGGGATCGGGACCTCACGGGCCGCGGCTGCCTGCATGAGCGAGATGCCTGCCCCCCGGGATCCGGTGAAGCCCACGGCCTTGATCGCAGGGTCGCTCGCCAGCGCCTGCCCGATGGAGGCACCTGGTCCGTAGATCAGTGAGAAGACGCCAGGGTGCAGCCCAAGCTCACGGACCGCCGCAGTGATGGCAGTTCCGACGATCTCCGAAGTGCCGGGATGGGCATTGTGTGCCTTGAACACGACCGGGCATCCTGCCGCCAGGGCCGAGGCGGTGTCGCCACCGGCCACGGAGAAGGCCAGCGGAAAGTTGCTGGCACCAAACACTGCCACTGGGCCCAGCGGGATCATGCGTTGGCGCACGTCCGGCTTGGGCAGCGGCTTGCGCTCAGGGTCCGCGGTGTCCCAGCGGGTTCCGCGAAAGTCGCCCTGCCGGATGACCGAGGCGAAGAGGCGCAGCTGGTTCACGGTGCGACCCCGCTCGCCCTGGACCCGGGCCTGCGGGAGACCTGTCTCCGCCATGACCCGTTCGGTCAGCGGCTCAGCCGCGGCCTCGATGTTCTCCGCCACCTTCTCCAGGAAAGCGGCATGAGTCTCGGGGTCCAGCTGGGAGAACGTCTCGAAGGCTTCGGCCGCAGCCGAGGTTGCGGTGGCGAGCTGAGCCTCATCGATCAGCGAATACTCCGGCTCCAGGGCCTCGTTCGTGGCGGGGTTGTAGCCGTTGACCCTCCTGCCTGCTCCGGTCACGCTTTCTCCAGCGATGATGGAGCGTCCTGTGAGGTCCTGAGTCTGCATGGTTTCTGCGGTCATGAGTGTGCTCCTTTCAGGCGCTGGCCAGAGCCGGCGCTTCTGCCGGCCGGATCCCGGCGGCATCGATCAGGTCGGACAGGTCTTGGATGTCCTGTTCTGTCATGTCCTGCAGCGGTGGTCGCACCGATCCGGCATCTCGCCCCACCGCTTTGAGGCCCCCCTTGACGATGGACACGCCATAGCCCTTCACTCGATCGCGGATGTCCAGATAGGGCAACACGAAACGATTGAGCTTCTCGGTCACCGCCACGCGGTCCTGCCTGCGAACGTCCGCGTAGAACTCGAGGGCGAACTCGGGGACGAAGTTGTACATCGCGGAGGAGTAGGTGCTCATGCCCAGCTGCAGCATCGGCAGCGCGAAGGTCTCGGCCGTGGGCAGACCGCCCAGGTAGAAGAGCCGGTCCCCGGCGGTGGCGACCACCCGCGTGACGGCCTCGATATCGCCCGTGGCATCTTTGAAGCCGATGAAGTTCTTGTGCTTCTCTGCGAGTCGGACGACCGTGTCCGCGCGGTAGATGGCATTTGCCCTGTTGTAGACGATCACGCCGATGTCGACTGCGGAGCAGACCGCGTCCACATGGGCCTCGAGACCCAGCTGATCGCACTCGGTCAGATATGGCGGCAGCAGCAGCACGCCTTCGCAGCCGGCCGCCTGCGCGGCCCGGGCATTGGCCACCGCGAGGTAGGTGGCTCCGCCGGCTGACCCGAGGACTGGAACGACCTCACCGGCTTCTTCCACGGCCATGCGCGCCACCTGGGCGTTCTCCTCCGGCGAGAGGCTGAAGCCTTCTCCCGTGCCTCCGGCTGCGAAGAGGCCAGCCACACCTTGGCGGGCCTGCCAGTTCAGGTGCTTGCGGTAGGCCTCTTCATCGACCTGAAGATCCGAGGTGAACGCGGTGACCGGGAAGGACAGCAGTCCGTCCCTGAGCTGGTCCGCCAGTTCTTGAGGGGTGTACTTGGCCACGGTGACCTTCCTAAACATGGTTCTGGGTCGCAGGCCGCCTGAGGAGGCGATGCTCGCGGTGCGGTGGAATGCTGTTGAGCCATAGCTCAAGACATAGTCATAGCCACTGTAGATACCGCAGGCGATACCCGTCTAAGCTTACTTTCGTATGGATTAATACTCTGAACGCATCGTCGATGCTGCCCCGGGGTGATTCAGCGGGGAGCGTCTTCCAGGACCTCGAGCAGGCTTGTGAGCGCGGGGTTGCGATGATTCCTGCGCCAGATGGCGTGCAGCTCCACCACATCCTCGGCGTTCTCGGCGAGGTCCAGGTGCGTCACTCCAGTGATCCCGAGACGTGAAGCCGACTCTGGGACGAATGCGACGCCACGACCGGCGCTGACCAACGAGACCATGGTGAGGATCTGGCTCACGGTATGGACCACGTTCCCATGCTGGATCGGCATGTGCCTGATTGCCAGGTCATAGAAGTACCGCGCCTTGAGCGGCGAGTACATGATCAAGGGTGTCTCCCTGAGGTCGGCGGCCTCGACCGGGCGGTCCAGCAGGGTCAGCGCGTGGTCTGCCGGGACGGCCAGGCGCAGCGACTCGGTCTGCACCAGTCGAGAGTCGAAATGCTCAGGGTCGATCGGGGGTCGTGCCAGTCCAAGGTCGATTCCGCCGCTGATCAGTGCGGCAAGCTGCTCGCGGGTCACCATCTCACGAAGGTCGACGTCGACCTGGGGAAGGTGCTCCGCCGCCGTGCCGAGGACCTGTCCCAGGATGCTCAGCGCCGAGGTCGCCGTGAATCCGATGCGCAGCACCCCGGCACGGCCGCGTGCGATCCGGCGTGCGGTCAGTGGAGCCTGATCCGCAGCGATGAGCAGCTTGCGAGCGTCGCTGAGGAATGCCCGGCCCGCCGTGGTGAGCGATACCTTGCGGTTGTCACGCTCGATCAGGCGAACGCCCACTGATTTCTCGAGCTTCTGGATCTGGCGGCTCAGCGGGGGCTGGGTCATGTTGAGGCGTTCGGCGGCGCGTCCGAAGTGAAGCTCTTCGGCCACGGCGACAAAGCTGCGGGTCTGGTCCAACGTGAACACAATGCGCTCCGAGTATCAGTTTGGGCTTAAAGAGATTGTTTGAGCATCATCGTGTCACGCGGTTCACAGCCGCTCAAGTGAGGGTGTGGGTCATGCGCAAAGTGGATCACGCCTTGCCTCATAGGTCTAGGGCCCGGCGGCGAGACGCTGACAGGTGCGCGCGCATCGCTGCGGCGGCACCTGTGGCGTCGGATTCGCGGATGGCTTCAAGGATGCTGCGGTGCTCCTGTGCAGCCAGTTGATGGCGTGAGCTGCTGGACTGAAGCCGCGTGCGCGGCATGGAGATCATGGTCGGCCCCATGGTGGTGACAGCCTCCAGCAGATAGGGGTTCGCGGACGCTTCGGCGATGCCTCGGTGGAAAGCAAAGTCATGTTCCACGGCAGAGGCGGGATGCTCCGCGGCGTCGCTGAAGGCTGCGACCGCGTCACCGAGGCTCGTGAGCTGCGACGCGCTTCGTCGCTGGGACGCGAGTGCGGACGCCTCGCACTCCACGGCGATGCGAAACTCGATGAGCTCAAGTCGCTCTGCCGGGGTCCGCGGCGGCGATGATGCTCTGCTGGTGGACTCGGTCGGCGCGGTCAGCACGAAACTTCCAGTGCCGCGTCGAGTGTGGATCAATCCCTCGGTGCGCAGCTGAAGGAGCGCCTCACGCACCACGGTGCGACTCACGCCATGGATGGAGATCAGATCAGACTCGCTGGGCAGCTTTGCGCCGATCGGGAGGATGTCCTCCAGGATCTGCTGACGCAGCCGGGCGACGAGGCTGGCCGTGCGATTCAGGGTCATGCCTCGATTCTGCCTCAGGCCGGGCTGCGCTCGGGTCCGTCCGCATTCAACTGCACGGCAGCCTCGTGCAGCTCGAGCTCACGGCCGTCCGAACTCGGCACTGGCATGGGTCAGCTCACGGGCCCGGGAACTCAGCGTGACGCCCAGACCGGGGCGCTCCGGCACCAGCATCCGACCATCGGCGATCTCGAGCCGCTCCTCGAAGAGCGGGTCCAGCCAGTCGAAATGTTCCACCCAGGGCTCTGTCGGGTAGGCGGCGGCCAGGTGCAGGTGGATCTCCATGGCGAAGTGGGGTGCCAGCGCGAGACCTGCCTGGTGGGCCAGGGTGGAGAGTCGCAGAAACTGGGTGATGCCCCCGACCCTCGGTGCGTCCGGCTGAATGATGTCGCAGGCGCGGCCCAGGATGAGCTTCTCGTGCTCGGCGACCGAGGCCAGCATCTCCCCCGTGGCGATCGGAGTGTCCAAGGCTTGTGTCAGGCGCGCGTGGCCTTCGACGTCGTAGGCGTCCAGGGGCTCTTCGATCCAGACCAGATCAAACTCCTCGAGCGCTCGACCCATCCGCAGGGCAGTGGCACGATCCCACTGCTGGTTGGCGTCAACCATCAGCGGCACGTCGGGACCGAGGTGTTCGCGGACCGCGGTGACCCGACGGAGGTCTTCGCGGGTGTCGGGGAGTCCCACCTTGATCTTGATGCCTCCGATGCCCGCCTCCAGGGAGCGTGAGGCGTTGTGCTGGATCTCCTCGATGGAGGCGTGGAGGAAGCCGCCGGAGGTGTTGTAGGTGCGCACCGAGTCGCGGTGGGCCCCGAGCAGCTTGGCCAGCGGCAGGCCGGCCCGGCGCGCCTTGAGGTCGTAGAGAGCGATGTCGATCGCCGCCAACGCCTGTGTGGCGACCCCGGAGCGCCCCACCGAGGCGCCGGCCCAGAGCAGCCTGTCATAGAGCTTCGCGATGTCGTTCGGGTCCTCGCCTATGGCCAGCTCTGCGACCTCTTTGGCGTGGGCGTACTGGGCGGGGCCGCCCGCGCGCTTGGAGTAGGAGAAGCCCAGGCCGGTGAATCCCTGCTCGGTGGTGATCTCCGCGAAGAGCATCTCGACCTCGGTCATCGGCTTCTGTCTTCCGGTGAAGACCTTAGCGTCCGAGATAGGGCCTGCCAGCGGCAGTGTGGCGGCCGAAAGGATGATGTGCCGGATGGTGTCGGGAGCATAGGTCATACGGTGATCGTATAAGTAAGCTACTTGTATAACAAGTGTTCGAGTCGAGTCTGTTCGACGGGTTCAGCGCCCCAGAGTGGACTCTCGCGCGACCAGGGTCGGGGTGAACACCTCGTGACCGACAGCGGACTCCGGGTCTTGGATGGCTTTGACCAGGAGCTGGGCGGCGTGGACGCCCATCTCCTCCGCAGGCTGCCGGACCGAGCTGATGGGGACGGTCGCTGTAGCGGCGAAAGCGATATCGTCATACCCGATCAGCGCGATGTCCTCCGGGACCCGCACTCCGGCGCGGGAAAGCTCCTGCAGCGCCCCGAGCGCGACCAGGTCATTGGCGGCGAAGATGGCGTCCGGGCGCTGTCCGGGGCGCAGTTCAAGCAGCGCCCGGGTGGCCTCGCGGCCTGATTTCGCGTCCATCGCGCCGGTGTCCCAGAGGCGCACCTCGGCGTCGCCGTGAGTCTCGGCAGCGGTCTGGGCGCCCTGGAATCGGTGCGCCACCTGGCGAATGTTCTGCGGTCCGCCGATCACGGCGATCCTGCGCCGCCCCAGCTCGAGCAGGTGTTCGGCGGCCACCTGACCGCCATGGACGTCGTTGGTGGAGACAGACGAGATCTCGTCTGCGCCGGCTTCGCGGTCCACGATCACCACGGAGATGCCGTGGTCCTTGATCTGGCGAAGCCGGTCCAGGATGTCCCCGACGGGAGTGATCAGGATTCCCGACACGCGTTGCTCCTCGAAGAGGCGAAGCTGAGTGAGTTCGCGCTGGGGGCTCTGGCTGGAATTGCCCAGCAGCAGCGGGCGCTCGAGCGCCCCAAGGCTGTTTTCGGCACCACGCGCGACATCAGCGAAGAAGGGATTGCCGATGTCGAGGACGATCATGCCCACGGCGAGATTCTGCTGCTGTCTCAGCTGTCGAGCGGCGTCATTGCGCACGTAGCCGAGCTCGGAGATGGCGGCTTGCACGCGTTCCCGAGTCGCTTCGGAGACTTTGTCGGGATGGTTGAGCGCATTCGAGACAGTTGCCGGGGAGACCTGCGCGCGTGCCGCGACGTCCCGGACTTGAGCCAGAGCCATGCGATTCAGAATACATCGCAGGTTCAGGCATCATGAGGGCCATGGATGCTCCGCTTCAACCCCCCGCGCCCGGCCGACGAGTTCTCTCCTGTGCAGCAGGCGCGGCCCTCGCCACTGTGCTGGTACTTCTGGTCGCAATTCCCGTCGACGTGGCGCAAGGGTTTGTCGAGGCAAGCGATCTGCTCGGGGCGGTCGGCGCCTACGCCGTGGCCATGATCCCGGTCGGGGCCGTGGCTGGTGCCCTCGGCGGCGGGGTGGCGGCCTATTCGCGCTGGTCAACCGGCACCGGAGATGTCGGGACTTCGGTCCTCGCGGGCGTCACGGCTGCCGGCGTCGGCGCCGTCTGTACCTTCGGGCTGCTCTGGGCACCGCTCGCGGCCTGGGCACAGATCAGCTGGATCATCCTCATCGGAGCAGGTGCGGCGCTCGCGGGCCGCCGGGTGGACAAGAAGCTCGCCCGCGACGATGCCTGAGCTGCCGCGGTCCTGGCAAGGGTGCTGATGGGCGGCTCGAGGTCGCCCATCCCGCGCTAGCGCTCCGATTTCGCTCGCGAGCACCACGGTCGACCTCATGATGACGTGGTGTCACTTCCCCGTCGAACGCGCCATGACGTCAGTCCACGCCCGACTCCCGCGTCTCGTCGATGGCCCGAACTACCTGGTCTGGTGAGTTGCGCTTGTCGTTCCAGAGCCATTGACAGTTTGTGATGCGAGTCATACGATCTACCTACAGATTGAAACGATTTAATTTCTGCAGTCTCTGGAGGTCCCATGTCGCTCAGCGATTCCACGCCCGTGCTGGAACTCGCCGGCGTGCGCAAGACGTTCGGCAGCGTCACAGCACTCGCTGACGGCAGCATCACGGTCTATCCCGGGTCGATTCACGCGCTCGTGGGGGAGAACGGGGCTGGCAAGTCCACGCTGATCAAGATTGTCGCCGGACTGCACCGCCGCGATCGCGGCACCTTCCGCTTCCGCGGCGCGGACGCCGCCTTCAACTCCACCGCCGAAGCGAAGAATGCCGGCATCGCGGTGATCTACCAGGAGCCCACGCTCTTCCCAGACCTCTCCGTCACCGAGAACATCTTCATGGGCCGGCAGCCGCGATCCCGCGGAGGGCGCATCGACAAGCATGCGATGCAACAGGAGGCTGCCGAAATCTTCGACCGACTCGGCGTGAACCTGGACCTCAACCGCCCTGCTGACGGACTCTCGATCGCGGACCAGCAGATCATCGAGATCGCCAAGGCCATCTCCCTGGACGCGCACCTGCTCATCATGGACGAGCCCACTGCAGCACTCTCCGGCGTGGAGGTGGAACGCCTCTTCGCCGTGGCGAGGAGCCTGCGTGACGAGGGGCGCGGGATCGTCTTCATCTCCCACCGCTTCGATGAGATCTTCAGCCTCTGCGACACCATCACGGTGATGCGCGACGGTTCCTATGTGGCCACCACTCCGACCGCCGAGACCAGCAACGATGAGCTGGTCACGATGATGGTCGGGCGAGAGGTCGCAGACCTTTACCCGAAGACTCCCGCCGAGCTTGGCGAGGTCGTGCTGGAGGTGGAGGAGCTCAGTTCGGCAGGAACCTTCTCCGATGTCAGCTTCACGGTGCGTGCCGGGGAGATCGTCGGTCTGGCAGGTCTGGTGGGTGCTGGTCGGAGCGAGATCGTGCGGGCCGTCTTCGGGGTCGACTCCTATGACTCAGGCACGGTGAAGCTCAATGGGCGCCCCGTTCCGAAAGGCCAGCCCTCGGTCGCCATCCGCGCAGGAATGGCGCTGGTCCCGGAGGATCGACGCCAGCAGGGCCTCGTGGTCGATGCCTCGCTGGCGCGCAACATCGGTGCCGCGATACGCCGTCGGCTCTCCCGCTTCGGACTGATCACCACCTCGGCGGAGAACCGCGCCGCCGGACCATGGGCATCCCAGCTGGAGGTCAAGACCTCGGCCCTGTCCATGAACGCCGCCACGATGAGCGGCGGCAACCAGCAGAAGGTTGCCATCGCGAAATGGCTGGCCACGGAGCCCAGCCTGCTCATCATCGACGAGCCCACCCGCGGCATCGATGTGGGCACCAAAGCGGAGGTGCACCGGCTGCTGTCCCAGCTGGCAGGGGAGGGCATGGCCATCCTGATGATCTCCTCGGAGCTTCCCGAGGTCATGGGCATGGCCGACCGCATCCTGGTCGTCGGTGAGGGACGCATCAGTGCGGAGCTCGACCGTGACGAAGCCACCGCTGAGAAGGTCATGCACGCCGCGACGGCGCGACATGAGAAGAACCGACAGGAGGCAGCCGCATGACCGCCGAGACTCTCACCCCCGCCAAGCGAGAGAACTCGTCGATGCGCGCCGTCCGATCGCTGCTCGCCTCCCGCGAAACGGCAATCGTGCTGGTCATCCTGGTGATCATCGCCGTGGCTACATCCTTCAACCAATCCTTCCTCTTCACTGGTCAGGGTTGGCGGGACCTGCTGCTCACACCGTCAATCCTGATGGTGGTGGCGGTCGGGTCCGCGGTGGTGATCATCACCCGCAACGTCGACCTCTCCGTGGGGTCCACACTTGCGATCACCGCCTATATGACCGGTCGACTTTTCGTCGACGTCCCTGGGATCCCGATCTTCGTCGTGGTGCTGCTCGGCATCCTCGTCGGCGCGGGCTTGGGGCTCATCAACGGCGCACTGGTCGCCTTCGGCAAGGTCCCGGCGCTGGTCGTCACTCTGGGCACCATGTACATCTACCGCGGTGCCGTGCTCACCTGGGCCGGCAGCGACCGCATCAACGCCTCCGACATGCCGGGGAGTTTCCTCAACCTCGGGACCATGCAGATCCTGAGCATCCCGCTGTTGACCATCGTGGCCGTCCTGGTGCTGATCGTCGCTGGATACTGGCTCTCCTCGACCCGCAGCGGGCGTGAGATGTACGCCATCGGCTCGGACCCCGAGGCGGCCAAACTGTATGGCCTGCCCACCACCAAGCGCGTCATCATCGCCTTCATCCTCGGTGGCGCCCTCGCAGGACTGGCTGGCGTGATGTACGCCGCGCGCTACGGGACCGTCAGCTCCAGCGCCGGAATGGGCTGGGAGTTCGACGCCATCGGTGCCGCGGTCATCGGCGGAGTCGCGATCTTCGGCGGCTCCGGCACCGTCTGGGGAGCCGCCTTCGGTGCGATCCTGCTGATGACCATCAACCGCACTCTTCCGATCGTCGGAATCCCAGACTTCTGGCAGCGCGCCGTGGTCGGCGCGCTCATCATCGGGGCGATCGTCCTGGATCGCTACCTCTCCGTGAGACGACACCGCAAGCTGCAAGAAGCGAGGGACAAGGCATGACCGCTGCAACTCGCGCCCAGACGCGCGCCTCCCACGGCGCTGCAGAGCGCTCAGGGGATGAAGCTCGCACCTACGCGGCCTACCATCGTCCCTGGTGGTTCCGCACCTTCATCAGCGCGGAGTTCCTGATCATCGCTCTGCTCGTGCTGGTGTGGATCATCGCGACCACCTCCGTGGACAACTTCTCCGGCCCGCTCACCGTGCGATACCTGCTCATGGACATCGCTCCGCTGATGATGATCGCGCTGCCGATGACCCTGGTCATCATCACCGGCCAGATCGACCTCTCAGTGGCGAGCACCATGGGTCTCTCCACCGTCGTCGTCGGCATCCTCCACGTCCAGATGGGACTCAGCATTCCCCTCTCAGGCCTGCTCGCCATCCTGGTGGGTGTGCTCTGCGGCGTGTTCAACGGCTTCCTGGTGGCCTATGTGAAGCTGCCCTCCCTGGCGGTCACGATCGGCACCCTCGCGCTCTACCGCGGGATCGCGGTCGGCCTGCTGGGCACCACCGCCCTGACCGACTTCGATCAGGGGTGGTCTGACCTTGCGACCTCGAGCATCGGTGAATCACGGATCCCGGCCATCATGATCCCGGTGGTGATCCTCATCCTGATCTTCGCCGTGCTGCTGCACTTCACACCCTTCGGACGCGGGCTCTACGACATCGGCCACAACGAACAGGCCGCCCGGTTCAGCGGGGTCAACGTGGCGCGGTCGCAGATGACCACGTTCATCCTCACCGGTGCGGTCTCCGCCGCCGCGGGGATCTTCTACACGCTGCGCTTCGGGAACTCTCGCGGGGACAACGCGACCGGACTCGAACTGGAGGTCATCGCCGCCGTGCTTCTGGGCGGGGTGCTCATCTTCGGTGGCCGCGGCGCCATCCACGGCGTCCTGGCCGGTGCGCTGCTGATCGGGGTGCTCTCCTCCGCGCTGCGCCTGGAGGGAGTGACGGTCAACGTGATCAACATCATCATCGGTCTGCTGCTGGTGATCTCGGTGCTCACTCCGACCCTCGTCGCAGGCGCCCAGCGTCTTCGGGAGCGCCTCAGCGGCCCCGCTGCAGGACAGGACAGCGCGCCGCCCACTTCTGAACCCCCCGAATCGCCGGACTCTCCGGCACAGCAGAACTCAACACCGCACAAGACAGCACCACACCACGAATCGGCTCCAGCAGACTCGGCATCGACGCCGACTGCCACGCCTTGATGAAAGGAAACACCATGCGCACCAACGCACATAAGCGCTCCGTCCCAGCCCTGGCCGTCTTCGCGGTCGGCGCACTTGCGCTGACCTCCTGCGGCGGCGACAACGGCGACGGCGGCGGCGGGGACGGAGAGGCCAGCGGCGAGGAGCTGAACATCACCTTCCTCCCGAAGAACCTCGGAAACCCCTATTTCGAGACCTCCAACGCCGGTGGCGAGGAGGCGGTGGAGGAATTCGGCGGCACCTACTCCGAGGTCGGCCCACAGGAGGCCACCCCCGACGGACAGGTCGAGTACATCAACACCGCCGCCCAGCAGGGCGAGGACGCACTCGTGCTCTCAGCCAATGACCCCAGCGCCATCTGCGGTGCACTGAACGAGGCACGCGACGTGGACGTCGCCGTCGTCACCTTCGACTCGGACACCGACGCCGAGTGCCGCGACCTCTTCGTGAACCAGGCCACCGCCGAGGGCATCGCCAGCGCCCAGGTGCAGCTGGTCGCCGAGCAGATCGACGAGGAGGGGGAGATCGCCATCCTCTCGGCCTCGGCGAACGCCACGAACCAGAACCTGTGGATCGAGCTCATGGAAGAGGAGATCGCCGCAGACTATCCCGACATCGAGATCGTGGACACCGTCTACGGCGACGACGACGACCAGCGCTCCTTCGATCAGACTGCAGCCCTGCTGCAGACCCACTCCGATCTGGATGCCATCGTCTCGCCCACCACAGTGGGCATCGCCGCAGCAGCTCGTTACATCTCCGACTCCGACTACGCGGGTGAGGTGGCGGTGACCGGTCTCGGCACCCCGAACCAGATGCGCGAGTACGTGGAGGACGGCACCGTGGAGGCCTTCGCGCTGTGGAACCCGGAGGATCTGGGCTACCTCTCCGCCTGGGCGGCCAACGCTCTCGCATCGGGTGAGATCGAAGGCGAGGAAGGGGACACCTTTGAGGCCGGCCGTCTCGGGGAGTACACGGTCGGCGCCGATGGGGAAGTTGTTCTGGGCGAGCCCTTCGTCTTCAACTCCGAGAACATCGGTGACTTCGACTTCTGATCCGCATGCAACCCCGGGGCGGGGCGCTGAGCTCCCGCTCCGGGGGTACCGCCCCGATGCTTGCCACAACGGCCGAGAGGACCCCTGTGCAACGAGTCTGCTTCCAGCTTCAGGTGAAGCCTGATCGCCTCCACGAATACGCCGAAAGACACCGCGCCGTCTGGCCCGAGATGCTTGCGGCACTGAAGCGCTCAGGCTGGAACAACTACTCGCTGTTCCTGCGCCAGGACGGGCTCCTGATCGGCTACGTGGAGGTCGAGTCGCTGGAGAAGGCCCAGGCGGCCATGGACGCCGAGCCGATCAACGCCACCTGGCAGGAACAGATGGGCGAGTTCTTCGTCGACCTGGAGGGCGCGCGGCCCGACACCGGGTTCGTGGAACTCCAGGAGGTCTTCCACCTGGAGGATCAGCTGGCCGCCGTCGAGCCCTCGTCCACTCATACATCGCAGAACTGAGGAATCATGCCAACCTTTGACCAGATCTCACACCAGCTGGAACACCAGGCCATCGAGGTGCCCTCCTGGGCCTACGGGAACTCGGGCACTCGCTTCAAGGTCTTCGGCTCCGCCGGCACACCGCGCAGCGTGCAGGAGAAGATCGCCGACGCCGCGACCGTGCATCGCTTCACGGGCCTCGCCCCCAAGGTGGCGCTGCACATTCCCTGGGACAAGGTCGAAGACTACTCAGCACTGCGCCGCTACGCCCAGGATCAGGGCATCGAGATCGGGACCATCAACTCCAACACGTTCCAGGACGACGACTACAAGCTCGGCGGCCTGACCCATCACGACCCTATGATCCGGCAGAAGGCGATCGATCACCACCTGGAATGCATCCGTGTGATGGGCGAGACCGGCTCCCGGGACCTGAAGATCTGGCTCGCCGACGGGTCCAACTACCCCGGTCAGGCCGATATCCGCGCCCGTCAGGACTGGCTGGCAGAGTCCCTCGCCGCCATCTACGAGCAGATCGCCGACGACCAGCGGCTGGTGCTGGAGTACAAGATCTTCGAGCCGGCGTTCTACCACATGGACGTCCCCGACTGGGGCACCGCCCTGGGTCATGTGCAGGCCCTCGGCGAGAACGCCACGGTCTGCCTGGACACCGGCCATCACGCGCCCAGCACGAACGTCGAATTCATCGTCGCCCAGCTGCTGCGTGCCGGGAAGCTCGGCTCCTTCGACTTCAACTCGCGCTTCTACGCCGACGATGACCTGATCGTCGGCTCCGCGGATCCGTTCCAGCTCTTCCGCATCATGTTCGAGGTGATCCGCGGCGGCGGCTACGGGCCGGAGTCGGATGTGGCCTTCATGCTCGATCAGTGCCACAACATCGAGAAGAAGATCCCGGGCCAGATCCGCAGCGTGCTCAACGTCCAGGAGATGACGGCGCGTGCACTGATGATCGACCGCGAGGCGCTCAAGGCCGCCCAGGAGGCCGGAGACGTGCTCGGCGCCCATGAGGTCTTCATGGATGCCTTCTACACCGATGTCCGCGCCGACCTCGCAGCCTGGCGAGAGACCCGCGGCCTGCCCGCCCACCCGATGCGCGCCTTCGCCGAGTCCGGATACCAAGAGAAGATCGAGGCCGACCGCGTCGGCGGAACCCAGCTCAGCTGGTGAAGGAGCAACCGATGACCAACCCGAGCGTCGCAGAACTCATCTCCCGGTCCAACAGCCTGGGCGCGGACCCGAAGAACACCAACTACGCCGGCGGCAACACCTCCGCCAAGGGCACCGAGAAGGACCCGGTCACCGGGGAAGAGGTCGAGCTGCTGTGGGTCAAGGGGTCCGGCGGAGACCTCGGCACCCTCAAGGAGTCCGGCCTGGCCACGCTGCGGCTGGACCGCATGCGCGCGCTGGTCGACGTCTACCCTGGCGTGGAGCGCGAGGATGAGATGGTCGCCGCCTTCGACTACTGCCTGCACGGCAAGGGTGGCGCGGCACCCAGCATCGACACCGCCATGCATGGCCTGGTGGACGCCGCCCACGTGGATCACCTGCACCCGGACTCCGGGATCGCCATCGCCACCGCCGTGGATGGGCCCGAGCTGACCGCCACGATCTTCGGCGAGAAGGTCGTCTGGGTCCCGTGGCGCCGTCCCGGCTTCCAGCTCGGCCTGGACATCGCCGAGATCAAGGAGCGCAATCCGCAGGCCATCGGCTGCATCCTCGGCGGTCACGGCATCACCGCCTGGGGCGAGACCTCCGCAGAATCCCAGCAGAACTCGCTGTGGATCATCGACACCGCCGCCGCCTACATCGCCGAACACTCCACAGCCGAGCCCTTCGGTCCGGCGCTCGAGGGTTACGCCGCGCTGCCCACAGCCGAGCGTCGCGCCAAGGCGGCGGCCCTCACTCCGACCATCCGGTCCATCGCCAGCGCCGACAAGCCCCAGGTCGGGCACTACACCGACGACGACGCCGTGCTCGAGTTCCTCGCCCACGCAGAGCACCCCCGGCTGGCCGAGATGGGCACCTCCTGCCCGGACCACTTCCTGCGCACCAAGGTCAAGCCGCTGGTGCTGGACCTGCCCGCCGATGCCACGGTGGAAGATTCCATCGCCCGCCTGCACGAGCTGCACCACGCCTACCGCGAGGACTACCAGGCCTACTACGACCGCCACGCCACCGCAGACAGCCCCGCTCTCCGCGGGGCTGACCCGGCCATCGTGCTCATCCCCGGGGTCGGCATGTTCAGCTTCGGCAAGGACAAGCAGACCGCCCGCGTGGCTGGCGAGTTCTATGTCAACGCCATCAACGTGATGCGCGGCGCCGAGGGGCTCTCCTCCTACGCGCCCATCGATGAGGCGGAGAAGTTCCGCATCGAGTATTGGGCGCTGGAGGAGGCGAAGCTGCAGCGCATGCCGGCGCCGAAGCCCCTGGCCACTCGCATCGCCCTGGTGACCGGTGCCGCCTCCGGCATCGGCAAGGCCATCGCGGAGCGGCTCGCCGAGGAGGGCGCCGTCGTCGCCATCGCGGACCTCAACCTTGCCAAGGCCCAGGAGGCTGCCGCCGAGATCGGCGGAGAAGACAAGGCAGTGGGCATCGCCGTGGACGTCTCGGATGAGGACGCCGTGGTCAAGGCCATCGACGAGACCCTGCTGGCCTTCGGCGGGCTGGACATCGTGGTCAACAACGCCGGGCTGAGCCTGTCGAAATCGCTGCTGGACACCACCGTCAAGGACTGGGACCTGCAGCACAACGTGATGGCCAAGGGCTCCTTCCTGGTGTCCAAGGCGGCAGCCTCGGTGCTGATCGCTCAGGGTCTCGGCGGAGACGTCATCTACATCTCCTCGAAGAACAGCGTCTTCGCCGGGCCGAACAACATCGCCTACTCCGCCACCAAGGCCGACCAGGCGCATCAGGTGCGCCTGCTCGCCGCTGAGCTGGGTGAGCACCAGATCCGCGTCAACGGCATCAACCCCGACGGTGTGGTCCAGGGCTCTGGGATCTTCGCCTCCGGCTGGGGTGCGAACCGTGCGGCGACCTACGGCATCGAGGAGAAGGACCTGGGCAAGTTCTACGCCCAGCGCACCATTCTCAAGCGCGAGGTGCTGCCGCGCAACGTGGCCAATGCGGTGTTCGCCCTGGTCGGTCCCGAGCTGTCCCACACCACCGGTCTGCACGTGCCCGTCGACGCCGGCGTGGCCGCCGCGTTCCTGCGCTGAGCCCAGCACCCATGTCACAGCAGACAGCGAGGACGAGAACGGCAGCGACGACGGCGCACGCGGCCGTGGACCTCGGCGCCTCCTCCGGGCGCGTGGTGCTCGGCCGGGTGGGTCCGGACACGCTTGAGTTCCATGAGGCCGCGCGGTTCTCCAACGGTGTGGTCCCCATGCCCGACGGGCTGCACTGGAATCTGGTGGGTCTCTACGAGCAGGCGCTCGCCGGGCTCGGCGCTGCCGTGCGGGAGACCGAGGGCGAACTCGCCTCGGTCGCCATCGACTCCTGGGCGGTGGACTACGGTCTGCTCACCGGCGCAGAGCCCCAACACATGCAGCTGCTGGGCACCCCGTTCCACTACCGGGACGATCGCACCGCAGCCGGCGTGAAGAAGGTCCACGGCAGAGTCCCCTTCGCGGAGCTCTATCGACGGAACGGGCTGCAGTTCCTGCCCTTCAACACGCTCTACCAGCTGGCCCAGGAGGGACTGGCGCAGCATGCAGATCGGCTGCTGCTGGTGCCGGACCTCCTGGGCTATTGGCTCACCGGAGAGCAGCTCACCGAGGTCACCAACGCCTCGACCACGGGACTGCTCGACGTGCACACCAAAGAGTGGGACACCGATCTCATGTCCACGCTTGGCCTGTCCTCGGGGCTCTTCGCGCCGGTGGCCGCACCGGGCACCAGCCTGGGCGTGACCCGTGCCGAGCTGACTCCGCTGCTCGGCGGTCATCAGCTCCCGGTCACCCTGGTCGGCTCCCACGACACCGCCAGTGCGATCGTGGGCACCCCACTCTCCAGCCCCGACGCCGCCTATATCTCCTGCGGCACCTGGGGACTGGTCGGCTTGGAGCTGGATGCTCCAGTGGTCAGCGACGCCTCCCGGGAGGCGAACTTCACCCATGAGGGCGGAGTCGACGGGCGCACCCGGTTCCTCACCAATGTGATGGGCACGTGGCTGCTCTCCGAGACGCTGCGCACCTGGGAGCGCGAAGAGGGCCGCAGCCAGGATCTGGTCGGGCTGCTCGACGCCGCTGCCCAGGTGAGCCGCGACGCTGTCGCCGTCTTCGATGTCCAGGATGAGCGGTTCGTCGCGCCCGGTGACATGCCGGCTCGGATCGCGCAGCTCTGCGCCGAACAGGACCTCCGCGCCCCGGAGGGCAAGGCGGAGCTGGTGCGCAGCATCGTGGAGTCCATCGCCGCTGGATTCGCCGCGGCGCTGCAGACCGCCGGTGAACTCGCGGATCGGCGGATCGACGTCGTCCACATGGTCGGTGGAGGGTCGCTGAACTCGCTGCTCTGCCAGGCCACCGCCGATCGCAGCGGATATCCTGTGGTGGCCGGGCCCGTGGAGGCCACCGCCATCGGCAATCTACTCATTCAGGCGCGCACCGCGGGAACGCTCTCGGGAACCCTCGAGGACCTGCGCGAGCTGATCCGCCGCACCCATTCCCCCCTCACGTATCGTCCCCAATCCTGAAGTTCCCCACTCTTGAAATTCCACCGTCTTGAAATTCCCAAGTCCTGAAGGACCGGTCTAGGAGCAACTCATGGTTCAGCGTCAACTGCCCAAGCCGCGCGATATCGCGCCGCTGATGAAGTTCAAGAAGTTCGACTTCAACGCCTCACGCCGTCGGCTCTCCGCGGCGCTGACCATCGAGGACCTGCACAAGATCGCCAAGCGGCGCACGCCGAAGGCAGCCTTCGACTACACCGACGGCGCCGCCGAGGGCGAGTTCTCGCTGACCCGCGCCCGGGAGGCGTTCCAGGACATCGAGTTCAACCCCTCGATCCTGCGCGATGTCTCGGAGGTGGACACCTCCTGCGAGATCTTCGGCGGGCGGTCTGCGCTGCCCTTCGGTATCGCGCCCACTGGGTTCACCCGGTTGATGCAGACCGAGGGGGAGATCGCCGGGGCCACCGCTGCTGGCGCAGCAGGGATCCCGTTCACCCTCTCCACGCTGGGCACCACGTCCATCGAGGCCGTGAAGGAGGCGAATCCGCACGGGCGCAACTGGTTCCAGCTCTATGTGATGAAGGACCGGGAGATCTCCTATGACCTCACCGAGCGTGCTGGCAAGGCCGGGTTCGACACCCTCTTCTTCACCGTGGACACCCCCGTGGCCGGGGCGCGCCTGCGCGACAAGCGCAACGGCTTCTCGATCCCGCCCCAGCTGAGCCTGGGGACCGTGGTCAACGCGATCCCGCGGCCCTGGTGGTGGTACGACTTCCTGACCACACCGCCGCTGGAGTTCGCCTCGCTGACCTCCACCGGAGGCACGGTGGGGGAGATGCTGGACAAGGCGATGGATCCGTCGATCAGCTTCGAGGATCTCAAGATCATCCGCGAGCTGTTCCCCGGCAAGCTGGTGGTCAAAGGGGTGCAGAACGTGGAGGACGCGAAGAAGCTCGCCAGCCTCGGAGTGGATGGGATCGTGCTGTCCAACCACGGCGGCCGGCAGCTGGACCGCGCGCCGGTGCCGTTCCACCTGCTGCCCGAGGTGGTGCGCGAGGTCGGTGATGACCTCGAGGTCACCATCGACACAGGGATCATGAACGGCGCCGACATCGTCGCCTCGATGGCGCTGGGTGCGAAGTTCACGCTGATCGGACGTGCGTACCTCTACGGGCTGATGGCCGGTGGCCGCGCCGGGGTGGACCGCACGATCGAGATCCTGGCGGACCAGGTCGAGCGAACGATGAAGCTCCTGGAGGTCCCGAACCTCGCCGAGCTCGAGCCCAAACACGTGACCCAGCTCGAACGCCTCGTCCCGCGCGCCCGCTGACCCGGCCAGGAACGGTCAGCGCTTGGATGCGCGGTACCCGGCCGCCTTGGCTGCCGCTGTGGTGGCGAAGCACCGCTCGGGGTTGGTCCGCTTGTAGTAGGACCCGCTGGGCACGTGATAGATACGTGAGCTGGCATTGCCCTTGATCGGGTAGCCCTTGGGGCAGTTCCAGGAAGATGAGGTGTGCTGCACGCTCGTGGGTCGCTTCGCGGGAGCCGCCTTCTTCACCGTGGATGTCTGTGCGGAGGTCCTGACCAGCGTGGTGTGCCCGGACTTCTTGCCGGTCACGCGCACGGAGATCTTCTTCCCCGCGTGCGAGCTGGAGATCTTGTAGCTCTTGCTCGTCGCGCCCTTGATCGTGGTGCCGTTGGCGCGCCACTGATAGGAGAAGGAGGTCGAAGGCGTCCAGCTCCCCACGCTGGCAGTGACCGTCTTGCCGGTGACCGCCGTGCCGCTCACTCTGGGGGTGGAGGACCGTGCCACCTTCAGCGTGGGCGCGGAGGTGCGGCTCACCGTGCTGTACCCGGACTTCTTTCCGGTCACCTTCACCGTGATCCGCTTGCCCTGATGGGCCGTGCTCGGAGTGAAGGTGCTCTTGGTTCCGCTGCTGATCGCTTGGCCGTTGGCGTACCAGCGGTAGCTTCGCGAGGTTCCGCTGGTCCAGGTGCCAGGCTTGGCGGTGAGCTTCGATCCCACGGCGGCGGTGCCGGAGATCTTCGGGGTGGGGGCACGAAGCGTTTTCTTCGCCGAGCTGATCGTCACGGTGGTGCCCACAGTGGAGGCGCTCGCAGGACCGGACTGCGCCACCGGGGCGGGCGCCGACTGGCCGAGCACAGGGGAGCCGAGCTGCGCCGTCGTCGGCTGTGGCGGCGGGGCGGCGCCGATCAGACTGGCCGTGAGAAGGGTGGTGGTCAGGACCGTGGCGAGTCTCCGCCAATGCTGGGATGTCCCCATGGCATTCGTCTCCAGTGTGAGGCGTCCGCTGCGCGGGACGGGGCGGCGCAGGAGCGTCTCCTGAACGGATTGATCATATAGCGAAACAAACCCCGATCAAGGGCCGCGTGGCCCCCGCGACCCTGCCCGAGATCGCGATTCATGCGACCATGGACAGGTCTGTTACTCCACAAATTTCGAGAGTGAGGCGGGAGCACCACATGGTGAATGCACCCCTGCACATCATCACGCTGGTCAAATGGGTTCCGGACGCCCAGCTGGAGCGTCGATACAACGCCGAGGGTCGCATTGACCGCTCCGAGGGCGTGCTGAGCGAGCTGGACGAGTATCCGCTCGAAGCCGCCCTGCAGATCAAGGAAGCCGCCCCGGATCGGGAGATCCGCGTGACAGCGCTGACCATGGGCCCCGCCGGTGCCAGCACCGCCGCGAAGAAGGCCCTGCAGATCGGCGCCGATGACGCCTACCAGCTCACCGACGACGACCTGATCGGCGCGGACATCTGGGCCACCTCGGTCGCGCTGAAGGCGGCCGTGGAGACCGTCACCGGCGCCGCAGAGTTTGACTCCGGGGAGCCCGAATACCTCGTGCTCACCGGAATGGCCTCCGAGGAGGGCGAGTCCGGCGCGCTTCCGGCGCAGCTGGCCGAACGCCTCGGCGCCCATGTGGTCACCTATGCCACCGCCCTGGACCTCGAGGCCGAACGGCTGGTGGTCACCCGATCGGGGGGCACCGAGTCGCAGCGGGTCGCCGTGTCGATGCCCGCCGTGGTCTCGGTCACCGACCAGGTCAACGACCCCCGGTACCCCAACTTCAAGGCGATCATGGCGGCGAAGAAGAAGCCGCTGACCCGGTTCACCCTGGCCGATATCGGCCTGCGCCGTGAACACGTCGAGGCCAAGGTCCGCGTGCTCACCACCGCGGCCCGGCCGCCGCGCACCGCCGGTGAGATCATCACCGACGAGGGAGATGCCGGCGTCAAGATCGTGGAATTCCTCGCGAAGGAGCGTCTGCTGTGAGCAATGTACTGGTCTTTTTCGACGAGCTGGGCGAGACGCTCACTCCTGCCCAGAAGGAGCTGATCGCCCAGGCGGCGGCGCTGGGCGAGGTGCACATCGCAGTGGCAGCCTATGACGGTGATCCCACTCCTGTGCTCGCGGTCAACGGCGTCCAGGAGGTCTACCTCCCTGAGGTCAGCCTGCCCGCCCCCGAGGTCGCCATCGTGGATCTGCTCGAGACCTCCGTGGCCGAGTCCCGCGCCGTCGTCGTCCTCGGCTCCTCCACGGCAGACGCCACCGATGCGCTGGCCCGCCTCGCGGTGCGGCTGGACACCGGACTGATCAGCGGCGCTGCGAGCATCACCGCCGATCTGGTGGTCACCAAGTCTGAACTGGCGGGCTCCTATACGACGACGTCGCGGCTGGTCTCCGCCGCGGCCCCCGCCCAGCCGCTGGTGGTCACCTTCAAACCGAACAACATCGACCCACAGCGCGTGGACACGCTGGTCACCGAGGGCGAGCAGCCCGAGGTCAACGTGCTGCCGGTCCGACCCTCCGTCGGAGGCGTGGAGATCGAAGAGCGCACCGCGATGGAGGTCTCCGCCCGTCCGGCGCTGGCCGAGGCGCGCATCGTCGTCGCCGGCGGTCGCGGAACCGACGGCGACTTCACTCCGCTCGAGGAGCTGGCCGACGAGCTGGGCGCCGGGCTCGGCGCCTCCCGTGCGGCCACCGACGCCGGATGGATCGAGCACGCCGCCCAGGTCGGCCAGACCGGCGTGACCGTCTCGCCGCAGCTCTATATCTCCGCTGGCATCTCCGGCGCCGTGCATCAGCGCGCCGGCATGCAGACGGCGGGCACGATTGTGGCGATCAACAAGGACGAGGATGCGCAGGTCTTCGAGATCGCGGACTTCGGCGTCGTCGGGGACCTCCACGAGGTGATCCCGCAGATGATCGAAGAGCTGCGCCGCCGCAAGGGATGATGCTCTGCCTCCGTGTGTCGATCCCGCTCCGCACCGGCGGATCGACACAATGAGGACGAGCCCACCCTCCGCCGGGTTCACACCTGCACCCACCACACCTAAGAAGAGAATCATGTCTGACCAGACCCCCGCCCGGTTCGCCCTGGGCCCTGCACTGATGTTCTGCCCCGCCAGCCGACCAGAGCTGTTCGGCAAGGCGGCCTCCTCAGCAGACGCCGTGATCATCGACCTCGAGGACGCGGTGATCTCCGGCGCGAAGGAGATCGCGCGCCAGAACATGGTCCAGGCGCTGCGTCGGGACCAGGTCGGGATGGACCCGCGATGCACCCTGGTCCGCGTCAATGCCCCCGCCTCCGGAGAGCTCGAGGACGATCTGGCGGCGCTGGCCGAGACCTCGGTCCGCTACGTGGTGGTCTCCAAGGCTGAGCGCACCGAAGTCCTGGACCAGGTCGCCGAGGCGCTGCCCGGTGTGGGGCTGATCCCGCAGATCGAGACCCCGGTCGGCGTGCTCAATGATCTCGCGCTGACCCAGCATCGCGCCACCGTCGCCCTGCTCTGGGGGACCGAGGACCTCATCGCGGGCATCGGGGGCACCACCTCGCGCAACAACGACGGCACCCAGCGCGACATCATCCGCTTCACCCGCAACCGGCTGCTGCTCACCGCCGGGGCAGTGGGCGTGCCGGCCATCGACGCGGTGTTCACCCGTGTGCCGGATCTCCAGCGCCTGGCCGTGGAGACCGAGGATGCCTGCGCCTCCGGATTCATCGGCAAGGCTTGCATCCACCCGGATCAGGTCGAGCCCATCCGACGGGCCTATACCCCCACCGCCAGCGACCTGGAATGGGCCAAGGGCGTCATCGCCGCCTTCGAGACCAACGCCGGGCTGCACCCGGGAGAGGGCCACCGCGCCGACCCTGAACTCTCCGGAGCGTTCAGCTTCCGCGGGGAGATGATCGACCTCCCGGTGATCATCCAGGTCCAGCGCATCCTCACCCGCTTCGAATCCATCGGTCAGGTCGCCTGACCCAGTCCACGCCTGAAAGGCGGCCCGTCCAGGATGTTCGCTGGTTTCTACGAAGAGATCCACGAAGAGTTTCGCGAAGTGGTGCGCGAGTTCGTCACCCGTGAGGTGGCCCCGCGCTACAAGGAGTGGGACCAGAACCACATGATCGACCGTTCGATGTGGCTCGCCGCCGCGGAGAACGGGCTGCTGGGCCTGGCCGTGGGCGAGGAGAACGGCGGCATGGGGCTGAGTGACTATCGGTTCCGCATGATCCTCGACGAGGAGCTCGCCCGCGCGGACGCGCTGGGGGTGGCGCTGGCCCTGCACCTCCACGACGACTGGGTGCTTCCCGCCGTGCTGCAGTTCGCCACGGCCGAGCAGCAGCAGGCCTGGCTGCCGCGGTTCATGGACGGCAGCTTCGTCTCCTCGGTGGCCTTCACCGAGCCGGGCGCCGGCTCGGACCTGCGCGCCGTGCGCACCAAGGCGGTGAAGGACGACGACGGCGGCTGGATCCTGAACGGGCAGAAGACGTTCATCGGCAACGGCGTCTCCGGCGACGGCGCCCTGGTGCTGGCCCGCACGGACGGCTCCGAGCCGCGAGAGAGGGGATCCGAGACTTCCTTCAGCCTCTTCCTGGTGGAGAAGCAGGGCAACCCCGGCTATCAGCCGGGCCGTCAGCTCGAGAAGATGGGGCTCAAGGCCTCTGACACCGCGGAGCTGTTCTTCTCCGAGGTGAAGATCCCCGCGGAGAACCTGATCGGTGAGGAGGGTCGCGGGCTGGAATACGCCAAGGCGATCCTGCCCCAGGGTCGGCTCGGCGTCGCCACCTCGGCGGTGGCGGTCACGGCCGAGGTGCTGCGCCAGACCATCAGCTACGTGGGGGAGCGCGAGGCCTTCGGACACTCGGTCCGCGAGTTCCAGCACACCAGGTTCCAGCTCGCGGAGCTGCAGGTGCGCCTCGAGGCCGCCGAACGCTACGTGGCCGCCGCAGTTGAGCGGTTCAATGCCGGCGAGCTCGATCTGGTGGCCGCCTCCAAGGTGAAGCTCTGGGCCAGTGAACAGGCCAAGAGCTCGGTGGATGCCTGCCTGCAGCTGCACGGCGGATACGGCTACATCCTCGAGTATCCCGTGGCTCAGGCCTACCTCGCGGTGCGGCTGCTCACCATCTTCGGCGGCACCAGCGAGATCCTGAAGGAGACCATCGCCGGGGACCTGCCCGGCTGAGCCGTCACCCCAGCGTGCGGGTCATGAACACGCTGTTCGGATCCGGGAGGTAGTCACCGAAGGGCGGACACACGGTGAACCCGTGCCGGGCGTAGAGCCTGCGGGCCACCGCGAAGTAGTCCTCGACGCCGGTCTCCAGGCTCAGCCGGGAGTAGCCCCGCGCGGTGGCCTCCGTGACCAGGTGCTGGACCATGGTGCCGGCCACCCCGCGTCCTCGGGCGCCGCGGGCGGTGCGCATGGTCTTGATCTCCCCGTGGGCGGGATCCAGCTCCTTGAGCGCGGCGCATCCCGCCAGCATGTCCTCGATGCCGGCCGAATCCTCCAGCCAGGCGCTCCAGAAGGTCAGCTCCGGGGTCTGCAGCGCCGCCAGGTCCAGCGCGTGGATGCTCTCCGGCGGGGAGGTCTCATGCATGTCCGCCAGATGTTCGATGATGAGCTCCCGCACGGCAGGGTGATCCAGGGTGCCCTCAGTGATGCGCATGCGCAATATTCTGCCACCGGAGCCTCGGGCGATTAGTCTGACCAGGTTCAGCGCAGCGCAGGATGAGAACAAGGACAGTATGAAAACAGCACCACCCACCGCTCCGAATCGGCGCGCGGGCTCCACCCTGATCTACCTCTTCGGCGCCCTCGGCGGTCTGAACTGGGGTTATGACACCGGAGTCATCTCCGCCGCGCTGGTCTACCTGCGCCGCGACTTCGAGCTCTCCAGCTGGGCCGAAGGGGCGATCGTCACTGGTCTGATGATCGGTGCCGCGATCGGTGCGGGTCTGGGTGGGCGTCTCTCGGACCGCTACGGCCGTCGCGCCGTGCTGCTGATCACCGCCGCGCTGTTCCTCGTCGCCCCGCTCGGCATGGCCTTCGCGCCGAACGTCGAGGTGCTCTTCGCCGCGCGTCTGGTGGTCGGACTCGGCACCGGACTGGCCGCCGTCGTCCTTCCGGTGTACCTCTCCGAGATCGCCCCCGCACGGATCCGTGGCCGGGTCACCGCCTCCTACGTGCTGGCCATCGTCATCGGTCAGTTCCTGGGGTTCGTGGTCGGGGTGGCCTTCGCCCCGGTGGAGTCCTGGCGCTGGATGCTCGGCCTCTCGGTGATCCCCTCCGTGCTCTTCGCTCTGGGCCTGACAGTGGTGCGCGAGACTCCGCGGTGGCTGGTCCACAGGGGCCGTGAAGCCGAGGCGGAGCAGATGCTGCTGCGCGACCGCACTCCGGAGGAGGCCCGCCAGGAGCTCGGCGAGATCCACGAGGTGCATGAGGCCGAGAAGCGCGACGGCGTCTCCGGCCTGCGCGCGCTGCGCCGGCCCTGGGTGCTCTCGATCCTCGGGGTGGGCTTCGGCCTCGGGGTCTATCAGCAGATCATGGGGATCAACGCAGTGCTGTACTACGCGCCCACCACACTGCAGAACGTCGGCTTCTCCGATGAGGGCGCGATCGGCTCGAACCTCATCATCGGGGTGCTCAACATCGTGGCGGTCTGGATCGCGATCAGCTACACCGACCGCTGGGGGCGTCGCCCGATGCTGCTCATCGGCGCGCTGGGCACCTCGCTGGCGCTCGCGGTCCTGGCCGTGGTGAACCTGACGCTGCCCACCCCGGACGGGGTCGGCGCACTGGGCATCGCCACCCTCGCCTGCCTGGCCGTATTCATCTTCATGTTCCAGGTCAGCTGGGGCGCACTGGTCTGGGTGGTGCTCGGGGAGATCTTCCCGCTCGGCGTTCGCGCCGCCGCGATGGGCGTGGTGACCACCGCCCACTGGCTCGCCAATGGCCTGGTCTCGCTGCTGTTCCCCACCGCACTCGCCGCCTTCGGGGTGGGCTGGATCTTTGCCGGTTTCGCCGTCATCTGCTTCACCGCCTTCCTGTTCACCTGGAAGTTGGTCCCGGAGACCAAGGAGCGCACGCTGGAGCAGATCGAGACCGCTTTCCGCCGCGCGGCGTGATCCTCAGATCCCGGGCTGGTGCGGGTTGCCCGGCACCGAGTTCGCCCAGGGAACCCGCGTCCCTGAAGGGGGACTGTCCATGAGCCGCCCGAGGTCCGGTCGCGCGGGATCAGCCGTAGACCGGACATAGGCACTGCTGGAACGGGCCCAGAGAGGTACCACCGCTGCTACGGCGGGCAGCACCGCGATCAAGAGCTCCGCGCCGAAGAAGAGGAGAAGAGGCGTCAGCGCCAGCAGGAAGGTCGTGGTCCTGCGCGCCCGCCGCGAGCCACTGGTCCCGCGCAGGGCCGAGAGCACGAGCGCGAGTGAGAGAGTGCCCGCTCCACCCAGAGTCGAGATGCCGTAGATGACCGGCCCCACCGCAGGGTCGATGCCCTCCACCGTGAGGAGATGCACCACCGCGCAGCCTAGGACCGCTGCCGCTGCCAGGATCTGGAGTGTGAGGCTGATTCTCATGGATTGAGGCATGGGTGCATCCTTTCCGCTCCGCGGCACAGGCCGCCCGCGTGTCCTGAGTCACAGATCTTACATGTTGGGTGGTGGCGTCGCGGGGTTCCCCCTTGACAGAAGTTGTGCTGCGCATCACATAATGACTTGACGGACACATGTCCGGATCCTCATTGCTGATGGCTCACAGGTGGGGCCTCCGCGGGGAGCCATGGGCCTAAGGGGCACGCAATGTCGATGAGCTTCAGCCATCAGACCCTCGGTCAGTGTGTGCACTTCGGGGCAGGCAACCTGGCTTCTGATGTCAGCGCCGAAGCCCAGCGACTCGCCGCCCGGCGGGTCATGCTCATTGCCTCTGGCAGCGCCGCCTCCGCCGCGGACCGGCTTGCTGAGGTCCTGCGGGTGGTGCACCGCTACGACGGTGCCCGGCAGCACGTCCCCGCAGAAGATGCCGAGGCCGCAGGCCGGGTCGCGGTGCAGGTCGATGCCGATCTGCTGGTCTGCGTGGGCGGCGGCTCAGCGATCGGCCTGGGCAAGGCCATCGCGCTGGACTCGAAGCTGCCGCTGATCGCCGCGCCCACCACCTACGCCGGCTCCGAGGCGACCAATGTCTGGGGCATCACCGAGCGGGGCAGGAAGACCACGGGTGTCGACGACGCGGTCCTGCCCGGCAGCGTGGTCTACGACGTCGACCTCGTCGCCACACTCCCGACATCCCTGAGCATCTCCTCCGGACTCAATGCGCTGGCGCACTGTGTGGACTCGCTCTGGGCGCCGCGTGCCGATCCGCTCAATGCCGCCTGGGCCGAGGAGGCGGTGCGCGCGCTGGCGCTCGGTCTGGTGCAGATCACCGAGACCCCCGAGGCGAGTGTCGACGGCGCACAGCAGCTGCAATATGGCGCCTACCTCGCGGCCACCGCCTTCGCCTCCGCAGGCTCAGGTCTGCACCACAAGATCTGCCACGTCCTGGGCGGCAGCTTCGGTCTTCCGCACGCCCAGACCCACGCCGTCGTGCTGCCCTATGTGCTGGCCTTCAACCTCGATGCCGCCCCGGCAGCCGGTGACCGCATTGCGCGCGCACTCGGGGCAGGGGACGCACTGGATGCGCTGGAACACCTGCGGACCCGTATCGGCGCCCCCCGCGCGCTGGAGGATCTCGGCCTGCGGGAGCAGGACCTCCAGCTGGCTGCCGCGCAGGTCCTCGATGTCGTCCCCGCCAGCAACCCGCGGGGCATGGATCAGGACGACGCCGTCCGGCTGCTCCACGCAGCCTGGACCGGTGAGGATCCTGCAGAGCTTCGACCCCACCCGTAGTCACGTCTCAAGAAGGGCATCACCATGACCTACCTGCTCGGCTCTCATCATGTGACACTCTCTGTCGGCGCGGCCCAGGAAGATGTGGACTTCCACACCAAGGTCCTGGGGATGCGCTTCATCAAGAAGACCGTGCTCTATGACGGTTCCGTCCCGATCTACCACCTCTACTATTCCAACGCCAACGGCGATCCCTCCGCCGTGCTCACCACGTTCCCCTGGGCCCAGCAAGGACGCTTCGGCACCCGAGGGACGAATCAGGCGCGCGAGGTCATGCTCGCAGTGCCCGCAGGGTCCCTGGACTTCTGGATGCAGCGGCTGAAGTCCATGGACATCGACGCCGCGCAGTCCGAGCTCTTCGGTGAAGGCCGGATCGCGCTGACCCACCCCTGTGGACTCGAATATGTGCTGGTGGGCGTGCATGGAGACCCGCGACGCGGCTACTCCGGCAACGGCGTCCCCGAGGAGCATGCCGTCCACGGGATCTATGGGATGGGCATCCACGTCTATGACCAGGACCGGATGGTCGACTTCGCCAAGGACGTGTTCTTCCTCGGCGGAGATATCAACGAGTCCGGGGACGTGGCCCGATTCAAGGTGGGATCGGATGACTTCGGCAACTGGGTCGAGCTGCGCGGGAACCGCACCGATGACCAGGGCACCTGGCGCTTCGCCGCCGGCACCTACCACCACTTCGCCTGGAACTTCGACACTCTCGAGAACCAGGAGGCCTCGAAGTTCGAGATCGAAGGTGCTGGCTACACCGACATCTCCGAGCTCAAGGACAGGACCTATTTCAAGTCCCACTACGTGCGGACACCCGGAGGAGCGCTCTTCGAGCTTGCCGTGACCCATGCCGACGGCGGCTGGGACTGCGACGAGTCCCCCGAGGAGCTGGGCAGCCACTTCATGCTCCCGCCACAGTTCGAGCATGAGCGTGAGCACATCATGTCCCAGCTCGAGCCGCTGCGCACCGAGGACTGAACCGAGGTGCCCACCCATGATCAGCTGGACCCCGTCCACCACGGCGCCGATCTCGAGGACGCCCGGCTGGTGGTGTACGGGGTCCACGGGCGGACGCAGAGTCCCGCCGCCTGGATCGAACTCGCAGCGCGGCTAGAGATGGAGGGCATCTGCTGGTTCCTGCCCGAGGCTGCCGAGAACTCCTGGTACCCGGGCCGATTCATGGAACCGCTGGAGTCCAATCAGCCTCAGCTCGGACAGGCCCTGGACGTCCTGGAGGGCCAGCTCTCCGCGCTGCTCGAGCGCAGGGACGCCGGCGGGGCGCCCGTCGTCGTCCTGGGGTTCTCGCAGGGAGCCTGTCTGCTCGCGGAGTACCTGCTGACCCGCCAGCCCGCCGTGGACGGGGCGGTGCTGCACACCGGCGGATATCTCGGTCCGCGGCCCCGGGACTTCACCAAGGTCCCGTCGGCACGGATGAGCAGCATCTCGGTGGAGCTGTTCTGCGCCGACGAGGACCCCTGGGTGCCGCTGCACCGGGCGAAGGAGACCGCCACGGCCTTCGAGTCGCTGGTCGCCTCCACCACACTGAGCGTCTACCGCGACTCCGAGCATCACATCTCCGACGACGCCGCACGCCGGCTTGCGGACTATCTCCGGCGGTTCCTGGAGGGTTGAGTCGATGGACACCGGACTCCTCCTGCTGCGACTCATCCTGGCGCTGATCCTGTTCACCCACGCCACCCAGAAGCTCGCGGGCTGGTTCGGGGGAAACGGGCTGAGCAGACAGGCAGAGATCTTCGCCTCGCTCGGTCTGCGACCGGGCCGAGTGATGGTGCTCGCCGCCGGCGTCTCCGAGCTGCTGGCAGCGATCGGCCTTCTGCTCGGGCTGCTCACTCCACTGGCAGCCCTGCTGGCAGCCGGAACCATGGCTGTGGCGGGAGCGACCATGCAGCTGAACTCGGGGAAGTTCTGGAACATCGCTGGCGGAGGGGAGTACCCCTATGTCCTCGCGGCCGCGGCGGCCGTGCTCGGCTTCACAGGTGCTGGAGCACTCTCGCTCGATGCGCTTCTTGCCGAGCCGGGATCAGTGCTCGAGACCGTGTTCTACCAACCGGCCCTGTGGGTGGGCGCAGCGGTTCTGCTCGGGGCGGTTCTCGCGGTGATCCCGTTTGCCTCCGTGGTGAAGAAGTCCTCAACGCCCTGATCAAGCCCACACGCTTCGGGACTGCGCCCCGTCTGGGGTGCAGTCCCGAAGTCCATCGGAGGCGAAACGGCTCAGCGGTTCATGCGCCCGGGCCCCGACCCTGTGCCGCATGCGTGGTGTCGGTGCGGTACTCGGTGTAGGTGTAGGGATTGTCGAGGATCTTGGTCTCGGGAACCTCCGGGCTCATGCCGGCCTCCCATTCCTCCCGGCCCAGCTCGCCCGCGATGTGCTCCACAGTCTGTTCCACCGTGCGGCGAACCTTGGCCAGATCGATATCCACCAGCCTGTGCTCATGCTTGACGATCCGTCCGTTGACCATGACCGTGTGCACGTCTCCGCGCTGGGCCTGGAACACCACGTGACCGTGCGGGTTCAGGATCGGGAACATCGCAGGGGAGTCGTCGTTCTTGATCAGGACGACGTCGGCCTTCTTGCCGACCTCCAGTGAACCGATGGACTCCTCCATGCCCAGGGCCTTCGCCCCGCCGCGAGTCGCCCATTCCACCACCTGGTCTGCCCGAAGCCCCAGGTTGGTGCAGGTCTCCCCGGTGGCGTGATGCTCGAAGTGTTCGCGGGCGCGGTCGGAGCTCAGCGTGGAACGCATCGCCGCGAACGGGTCGGCGCTCCACCAGACCGAGGTGTCCACCGACAGCGAGACCGGAATGCCGTGCTTGCGCAGCTGCCAGGAGGAGGGGTATCCCTGGCCGCAGCTGGCTTCGGACTCCGCCGAGACCGAGGCCGCGCCTCCGGTGGCGGCGATGCGCTGGTACGAGTCCTGCCCCAGGGTGGCCGCGTGGACGTAGACGGTCTTCTCATTCATGAAGCCGTGCTCGTGCATGAGCCGGATGCCGTCGTCGTTGGTCGCGCCCCAGACCCCGGCGTGAGTGGTGACTCCGACGTCGAGATCCCTGGCGACCTCGAAGGCCGCCTTCTCCGGGAACTCTGGATCTCCGGTGACGTCAAAGGCCATCTGGAAGCCGAGCATGTCATCGCCGATCGATCCCCCCGAGCGGGGAAGGCGCCGATCCACGAAGTCGCGGAACTCGGGCGAGGTCGACCATTCCCAGGGGCCGGCATGGATGTTGCCATAGGCGAAGACGAACCGTCCGGCGACCTCTTCGAGCGCGTCCACCGCGGCATCGGCGTGATCCACGGTGGAGAGGCCATGGGACCAGTCCACCGAGGTGGTGACCCCGGCGTCGAGGGCCTCCACGGCGGAGAGCAGGTTGCCGGCGTAGATGTCCTCGGGGCGGAACTTCTTCCCATGTTCGAGGTAATTCCAGACGAAGTACTGGGTCAGCGTCCAGTCCGCGCCGTAGCCGCGCATGGCGGTCTGCCACATGTGGCGGTGGGTGTCGACGAAGCCCGGGGTGATGATGCCGCCCGAGGCATCGATGATCTGGGCGTGCTCAGGGGCCTCGAGCTCGGGCCCCACGGCGGCGATGGTGTCCCCGCGGACCAGCACGTCTGCCCGGGCCAGCACGCTCCGATCCTTGTCCATGGTCAGCACGATCCCGTTCTTGAACAGCACGGGCGAGCCATTGGCCGCGACCTCAGAACTCATGTCAGCCTCCTGTGAAAATCTCTGTGACGCCACTCACAATAGCTGGCGTTCGCACAGTGGACAAGAGTCCGTTAGCTGGTGCTCTGCTGGAATCTCTGCCGCTGAAGAACCCGCTGCAGGGCCGGCGGTTCAGTGCTTGACGCTCTCGGCAGCAGAATGTGAAACTGATCACCAAACAGACGGACGCTTGTCCGTATGACGGTTGGTGGCGCGACGGATGTCTTGCCAGCAGGGCCGATCCGGGAGGAACCCGATATGACTGACACCGCTTCGCATGCCGCGGGAGGCGCGCCGCTGCCGCTCGAGGGGATCATGATCGCCGACTTCTCCCGAGTGCTCGCGGGCCCTTACGCGACCATGCTGCTGGCAGATCTCGGCGCCGAGGTGATCAAGGTGGAGGGGCCGAGCGGAGATGACACCCGCACCTGGGTCCCACCGCGGCGTCCCGACGGGGTCTCGACCTACTACGCGGCGATCAACCGCAATAAGAAGTCGATCGTGCTGGACTTCAAGGATCCCGATGACCTCGCCGCAGCCCAGCAGCTGGCAGCGCGCGCCGACGTCGTCATCGAGAACTTCAAGCCGGGCGGCCTGAAGAAGTTCGGACTGGACTACGACTCGGTGGTCCAGGACAACCCGAGCGTCATCTACTCCTCCATCACCGGCTTCGGCACCCAGGGGGAGGGCGCCAAATACCCCGGCTATGA
Organism: Nesterenkonia halotolerans; assembly: GCF_014874065.1. Taxonomy (NCBI): domain Bacteria; kingdom Bacillati; phylum Actinomycetota; class Actinomycetes; order Micrococcales; family Micrococcaceae; genus Nesterenkonia; species Nesterenkonia halotolerans. Next base: position 2,029,396 of record NZ_JADBEE010000001.1, read on the forward strand.
CCTCATCGTGCAGGCCATGTCCGGGCTGATGAGTCTCACCGGCTCACCCGACGGACCGCCCTTCCGTGCCGGAATCAGCGTGTTCGACGTGATGGCCGGGCTGCATTCCACCATCGGCATCCTCGCTGCGCTGCGGCAGCGCGACCACACCGGGGAGGGCGCCCACGTGGAGGCCTCCCTGATGGCCTCGGCCATGTCAGGACTGGTCAACCAGACCCACGCCTATGTCGGCGGCGGGACCACCCCGATGCGCATGGGCAATGCGCACCCCTCGCTGTACCCCTACGAGGCCATGCCCACCGCCGACGATGACGTCATCATCGCCGCAGGCAACAACACCCAGTTCAGCCGCCTCTGCACAGTGTTGGGCATCCCGGAGATCGCCGAGGACGAGCGCTTCGCCGACGTCGGCGACCGCACCGACCGGCGCGATGAGCTGCGTCCGATCCTCGAAGCGGAGCTCGCCAAGCACACGGCCCAGGAGCTCTTCGAGAAGCTCAACGAGGTCGGCGTGCCCTGCGGGCCGATCAACACCATCAAACAAGGGGTCGAATACGCCGAGGCACTCGGCCTGGAACCAGTGGTGCAGGTGGGAACAGGTGCGACCTCAGTGCCCGGGGTCCGCCATCCGCTGACCTTCAGCACGATGACCCCGCGCTACGATCTGGCCCCGCCCACGCTGGGCCAGCACACCGAGGAGATCCGGGCGTGGCTTCAGCAGCCAGTGTCTCAGCTGCCAGAGCCCCAGCCGACCGAGCCTGCACAGACCGAGCCTGCACAGACCGAGAGGACGCAGCGATGAGCGGCGCAGAGCAGAACAATCACGCATCGAGCTACCCCACCTCGCTGGGGACCTCCACAGCCGAGGAGATCAGCCTGATGGGGCAGTCCCTCTCTGAGGACCTCATGGGCAAGGTCGGATTCGCCGAGCTGGCCTTCTGGATGACCGCCACCCGCCGGCCCACACCCGGGGAGCTGCGCACCTTCGAGGCCGTGCTCGTCGCGCTCGCAGACCACGGATTCACGCCCACCGCGATTGCGGCCCGGCTGACCTACCTCTCCGCCCCGGAGTCCATCCAGGGCGCCATCGCCGCCGGACTGCTCGGCGGCGGATCCCGGTTCCTCGGCGTCACCGAGGACACCGGCAAGTTCCTGCATGAGGTGCTTGCAACCGACGACGGCGCGCGCAGCACCGACGCGGACTATGACGCCCTGGCGCGGGAGGCGATCACCCGGGCCCGCGCTGCTCAGCAGATCGTCCCCGGGCTGGGGCATCCGGTGCACAAGGCCGGTGACCCGCGCACCCCGCGGCTGATCCAGATCGCGGAAGAAGGTGGCACCCGCGGGGAGCACCTGCGCCTGTTCGAAGCCATGGGCCGGGTCAGCGAGGAGGTGCTGGGCAAGAAGCTGCCGCTCAACGGTGCAGGCGTCTGCGGCGCAGCGCTGGCCGATCTCGGTCTGCCGGTGGACTTCCTGCGCGGCTTCGCGCTGCTGGCCCGTACGGCCGGGCTGCTGGGACAGATCGCCGAGGAGCGGCGCAGCCCGATCGCCCATGACATCTATATGCATGTGGACCGCAACGCACGGTTCGTTCCGCTGGCCGGCGGCGGGTCCAGTGGTGCTGCGGATTCAGGGGAGTCGAATCCGCCCGGCCACACCGATCAGACCAAGGAGAGCTGAACATGGCAGAGCTGACGGCGGTGCTGGCGAGCACCCACCACCCGTTCTATTACAAGGCCACCACCTCACCGGAGGATCAGCGGCCGCCCTACGCCGCCGACTGGCAGCGCAAGGTCGAGGCCTACCGAGCCACGCTCACCGCCGCGGAGCCCGACATCCTGGTCATGGTGGGAGCGGATCACTTCCACCAGCTCTGGCTGGACAATTATCCGCAGTTCCTGATCGGCAAGCAGGAGAGATACGACGCGACCTTCTACAACGAGGAGCGCGAATTCGGGATCCCGAAGTACACCCTCGCCGGAGACATCGAGCTCTCCCGCCATATGCACGAGGAGCTGCTGGGCAAGGACTTCGACCTCTCGGTCAGTCACGAGCTGAAGATCGATCACTCCATCATCTGCCCCATCATCACGGTCCGGCCCGAGGCGGACCTGCCGATCGTGCCCATCTACACGAACATCTTCGTGCCTCCGCTGCCCTCCCCGCGCCGGTTCTATGCTCTCGGGCGAGCGATCCGAGAGGTCATCGACAGCTTCCCCAGCGACAAGAAGGTGGCCGCCATCGGCACCGGGCACCTCTCGCTGGAGCTCGGCGGACCCCGGCAGTTCGGCGAGCACGGCCCGGATCCGCTCTTCGACGCCGATGCCATCGAATGGCTCTCCACCGGCAACGTCGACGCGATCCTGGACAACGTCACCCATGAATCGATGGCCGGTGCGGGCAACGCGACCCACGGCTTCATGGACCTGCTGCTGATGATGGGGATCGCCGGCCCCGGAGTCCAGGCCGACTATGTCGATCACCTGGACCTGTTCCACACCCGGGAGATGTACATGACCTGGTACCCGAACAAGACCCAGGACCAGCTCGAGGCGGCGGCGCGCGCGGCGAAGACCGCGCAGGCCAGCATCGGGCCGATCTACGCCAGCGATCCCACCTGGGACCAGTTCCGCGGTGAGCGCGCCGCGACGGCCGGTGCCGCCGAAGCCTGAGTCAGGAGCGAGCATGAGCAAGTACTACGTCAACAAGTTCCTCTTCACCATCGACCGGGACCCCGAATGGGTGGCCAGCTACAAGGAGGACCCGCGGGGCACGGTGGACCGCTGGGAGAAGCAGATCGGACGCTGGCTCAACGTGACCGAGCAGACCAGCTGGCTGGAGTTCACGCCCGAGGAGCGCGAGGCGCTGTCCACCCACGACTACGTCTCGCTCTTCGAGAACGGCGCGCACTTCTTCCTGAACCTCACGCTGTTCATCGCCCTCTTCGACGAGGAGTATGCCGCCGCGCACGGACCACTCGCCTTCCAGACGGAGATGGCGCGGCAGCTCGGTCACTGGACCGGCCGGGACTACCCCTCGGTCGCGATGTAGCCTCAGCCCTCCTCGGCGGGCAGCAGCGGAATCCGTCCGACGGCGGGCACCTCGCGCTCACGCACATGGCTCGGCAAGGACTGCCAGCGTGCCCAGTCCTCGGTGACCGCCGCAGCGGCCTCCTGCAGGTGTGGCAGGTGCCGGCTCAGCAGTGCGTCCAGGCTGGTCTCGGCGGCGTGGACCGTGGTGTTCATGGCGGCGAGGACATGCCCCTCGCAGTCACGCACCGGCACCGCGATGGAGCGGATGCCGCGCGCAAGCTCCTCGTCGGCCACCGCGTACCCCTGCTGCTGCACCCGGTCCAGCTCATCCATGAAGGACTTCTGGTCCCACTGCACGGCCGGGATCACCGGCGAACGTGAAGGTTCGGACAGGCGCTGGAGGATCTCGCGGCGCTCCATGTCCGCCAGCAGCACCTTGCCCTGGGAGGTGGGCGGGGCGGGGAAGCGGGTGCCGATGTCGACCCGCAGCCCGATCAGCTTCGGCACCGCGACGCGCGCCACGTAGACCACGTCCGGCCCATCCAGCTGGGTCATCGAGGCGGACTCGTGGGTGTGGGTCACCAGGGCCTCCAGATGTGGTCGGGCCACATCCCAGAGGCCCAATGAGCTGACATAGGCCATGCCGAGCTCCATGACGCGGGGGGTCAGTCCGAAGAGCCCATTGTCGGAGCGCACATATTCCAGCTCCTGCAGGGTCATCAGGATTCGTCGCGCGGTGGGGCGGGCCAGGCCGGTGGCCTTCGCCACCTGGCTCAGCGTGAGGCTGGGGTACTCGGCGGAGAACGCCGTGATCACGGACAGTCCGCGCGAGATGGCTTCGATGAACTCGGGGCTTCGCTCCGTCGACATCAGATTCCTTTCATTGGAGCTGGGCCTGGGTCTGGCCCACTCGCGCCTCGCGCAGCCTGTTCCAGGTGCGCACCAGCTGACTGAACTCCTTGACCTGCACGAGGACATGGTCTCGGGCGGTGTTCTCCGCGGTCTCCGTGTCTCCGCTGCTGATGGCCTCCACGATCGCGTGGTGCTCGGCGAGCGAACGGCGCATCCGATCCGGGGCGCGCAGCTGAAGCCGTCGATAGGGCTGAAGGATCCGGCGCAGGTCATGGGCCTGCTGCTGCAGATATCCGTTGCCGCAGGAGTCGTAGATGATGCTGTGGAAGCAGGCGTTCGCGTAGTAGTAGCCGTCGGCATCTCCGGCGGCCTCGTGGCGCTCACATTCTTCCAGAGCCCTCCGCAGCTCGGCCAGCGGCTCTCGCTCGATCCGTCGCGAGGCCAGCCGGGCCGCCATGCCCTCCAGCTCCGCCATGAGCTCGAAACGTTCGGCGAGCTCGGGGATGCTCAGCTCGGTGACGTAGGTGCCCTGTTTCGGACGGATCCGCACCAGGCCCGAGCGCTCGAGTCCCTGCAGCGCCTCGCGCACCGGGGTGCGGGAGCAGCCGAACTCGACCTGGAGCTTGGCAGGGTCTAGCCGCTCGCCCGGACCGTACTGCCCGTCGACGATGGCGTTCTCCAGCGCATCCCGCACGCGCTGGGCTTCAGGGACCCGAACCATGGCACCTCCTGTCTCGAGCATATCGCCAGAAAACTGTGGCGTGGATCACGTTCATGCCCTATAGTCGCTGTTATATACATCAGAACTCTTGTTATACACGGAAGGAGGCGGCATGCCGGCAACCCAAGGCTGGATTCTCTCGGACCTGCTGCGCTCCCTGGGGGGCAGCCGTGGCGCGGCTGAGTCGAACGGACCAGACCCCGCCGCCCTGGAACAGCTCACCGCCGCCTGTGATGTGCTCATGGGTGACCTTGGGGAGGCCTCGATGCGCGCCGTCGCCGATCGTGCGCTGGCCTCCTACCGAGACCTGGAGGACGACGCCGACCGGGTGACGTTCTTCAGCCACATGCTCACCTCCTACGCGGTGGACGATGACACGCTGCGCGAGGCGTACCAGCGGTGGGAACAGACCCACGGGCAGAGCGAGCTCGCCGACCTCTTCGACGCCAGCGAGCCCCGCCGACAGCAGCTGCTGCGCCGGTTGAACCACGCCGACGGCGCCACGCTGCATCTGGTCAACATGCGGGCCGATCTGCGCCGGCTCCTGCGCGAACACCCCGATCTCGCACCTTTGGACCGTGACTTCCGGCATCTGCTCAGCTCCTGGTTCAACCGCGGCTTCCTGCGCATGGAACAGGTGGGCTGGGATGCGCCCCGCGAGATGCGCCAACACCTGCTCGACTCCGAGAAGGTCCACCCCATGCAGGACATGAACGATCTCAAGCGACGGCTGCGTCCCAAGGACCGGACCTGCTATGCCTTCTTCCATCCGGCCACCGGGGACCTGCCGCTGATCTTCGTGGAGGTGGCGCTGGTCAAGGGCATCCCCGGCGCCATCGAGCCGCTGCTTGCGCCCACCGAGGCGCTCTCTCCAGCCAAGGCCGACACGGCGGTGCTGTATTCGATCAACAACGCGCTCGACGGTCTGGCGGGGATCTCCTTCGGCAGCCTGCTCATCAAGCAGGTCATCGATCAGGTCTCCACCGAACTGCCGCACCTCGAGAAGTTCGTCACGCTCTCTCCGATCCCCGGCTTCAGAAAGTGGCTGCACCAACAGCCAGCAGACTCCGGACGCACACCGCTGCGCGAGCTCGCCACCGAGCTTGAACGGCACGAGTCTGCCGCGGACCTCTCCGACGCCGAGGTGGAGGACCTGCGGAGCCGGCTCGCCTCCGCGCTGGCGCAGTACATCGCCCTGGAACGTCGAGCCGACGGTCAGCCGCTGGATTCGGTGGCCCGGTTCCACCTGGGCAACGGGGCCACTGCCTGGCAGCTGCACTGGCCCGCCAGCACGGCCGATTACATGTGGGACCAGTCCTATGGAGCCATGATCAACTACCGCTACGAGCCGGGACTGGTCGAGCAGCGGCACGAAGACTACGTCAGGAACGCCACGGTGGCGCTGGGAGCACGAGTCTCCCAACTGCTGCCCTCGGCAGACGCTCAGACCAGCAGCACGAAAGGAACCACTGCAGTGGAAGAACCAGCAACCGATCACACGCTCAGCGGCATCTACCAGGGCTTCCTCGCCCGAGCCGAGGAGCAGCCCGACAAGACGCTGTTCCACCTGCCCGGTTCAGGGACGCTGTCCTACGCGGAGGTGCTGCACACCTCGCGGCGGATCGCCACGAAGCTCATCGGAGACGGCGTGAAGCAGGGAGACCGGGTCGCCGCGCAGGTGGAGAAGTCCCCCGAGGCCATCGCGCTCTACCTCGCCACGCTGCAGATCGGCGGGGTGTACCTGCCGCTGAACACCGCCTACACCGGTGCAGAGATGGACTACTTCATGTCCGACGCCGCCCCGCGGGTGTTGGTCTGCGATCCGAGTCAGGCCGCCGATCACGTCCAGCGCGGTCGAGACGGCATCGTGGTCGAGACCCTCGGCACCACCGGGGAGGGCACTCTGCTCGCTGCCGAGCAGGAACACCGCGACATCGCGCAGACGCGTCCCGAGGACCCGGGTGCGATCCTCTACACCTCAGGCACCACCGGCCGCTCCAAGGGAGCAGTGCTGACCCACGAGAATCTGGCGGCCAACTGCGTCTCACTGCTGCAGACCTGGGAGTTCACCGCAGAGGACGTGCTCATCCATGCGCTGCCGATCTTCCATATCCACGGGCTCTTCGTCGCCGTGAACATGACGCTCACCGCCGGCGCCTCGATGGTCTGGCTGCCCAAGTTCGACGTCGCGGATGTCCTCGACGCGATGACGAACTCCGCCGTCGGCGCCACCGTGCTGATGGGGGTGCCCACCTTCTACACCCGGCTGCTCGGCTCGGACCGGCTCGGCGAGGACACCTGCTCGAACATGCGACTGTTCGTCTCCGGATCGGCACCGCTGCTGGCCGCCGATCATGAGGCGTTCCAGGCCCGCACCGGTCACGCCATCCTGGAGCGCTACGGGATGACCGAGACCGGGATGAACACCTCCAACCCCTACCGCGGAGGTCCCCGTCGACCGGGAACAGTGGGGCATCCGCTGCCCGGGGTCGAGGTGCGGATCACCGACCGCGAGACCGGCGAGGCCCTGCCGCAGGGTGAGGTCGGCATCATCGAGGTGCGCGGCCCCAATGTCTTCGCCGGCTACTGGAACATGCCGGAGAAGACCGCCGAGGAGTTCCGCGAAGACGGCTTCTTCATCACCGGGGACCTCGGCACCCTGGACGAGCAGGGTTACCTGAGCATCGTCGGCCGGGACAAGGACCTGGTGATCTCCGGTGGGTTCAACATCTACCCCAAGGAGGTGGAGGGACTCATCGATGATCAGCCCGGAGTGACCGAGTCCGCGGTGATCGGAGTGCCCCATCCCGATCTGGGCGAGGGGCTCGTCGCCGTCGTCGTCCCCGCGCCGGAGGGCGCCCCCGATGAGGCGCAGATCCTCGGAGCCCTGGCCGGGGAGCTGGCCCGCTTCAAGCAGCCGCGCGCCGTCCGCTTCGTGGACGCGCTCCCGCGCAATGTCATGGGCAAGGTCCAGAAGGCCGAGCTCCGCAAGCAGTACACCGACCTCTTCAGCGCCTGAGCGCAGCGAAGTCGTCAAACCCAAGTCAGGAGACAAACGATGGTTCTCTATGGAGTTGCAGCGCTGGCGCTGTGCATGCTCATAGGAATGCTGATCGGTGACGGTCTGGGCGTCCTGGTCGGAGTGGACGCCAATGTGGGCGGGGTCGGCTTCGCCATGATCCTTCTCGTGGTGGCCACCGACAGGCTGCGCAAGCGCGGCCTGTTCCCCAAGCCCACCGAACAGGGGGTGCTTTTCTGGAGCGCCCTGTACATCCCGATCGTGATCGCCATGGCCTCCACGCAGAACGTGGCCGAGGCCATCGGCGGCGGTCCCATGGCCGCCATCGCCGGGCTCGGGGCGCTCGCCGCGGGAGCCGCGCTGGTGCCCGTGATCGCCCGCATCGGAGGTCAGTCTGAAGCGCTGCCACCGATGACCGAAGAAGAGAAGCAGGAGGCCTGAGATGGAGATCGTCGCAGATGTGCTCGAACGCAACGGCCTGCTCTTCGCCTTCGTGGTGGTCGGAGCCCTCATGCTGCTCTCCGGGTGGCTGTCCAAGACGCTGACCAGGGGGCGGCTGCAAGGCTCCGCCATCGCCATCATGCTGGGCCTGGTGCTCGCCTACCTCGGCGGCATCCAGACCGGCGGCGAGGACGGGCTGGCCGATATCGCGATCTTCAGCGGGCTGGGCCTGATGGGCGGAGCCATGCTGCGCGACTTCGCCATCGTCGCCACCGCCTACGGTGTGGATCTGCAAGAGATCAAGAAGTCCGGCGCCGCCGGCGTGGTCGCGCTGATCGCCGGGATCCTGGTCTCCTTCGTGGTGGGCGCCGCCGTGGCGGCTGCCTTCGGCTACACCGATCCGGAGTCGATGGCGACCATCGGCGCCGGTGCCGCGACCTACATCGTCGGGCCGGTCACCGGCACCGCGATCGGCGCCAGCTCGGAGGTCATCGCCCTCTCGGTGGCGGCCGGGCTGATCAAGGCCGTGGTGGTCATGGTGTGCACCCCGCTGATCGCGCCGTTCATCGGGCTGAACAACCCGAAGTCGGCCATGGCCTACGGCGGTCTGATGGGCACCACCTCCGGCGTCGCGGGCGGCCTTGCCGCCACCGACAAGCGGCTGGTCCCCTACGGCGCGATGACCGCGACCTTCTACACGGGCCTGGGCTGTCTGCTGGGACCCTCGGTGTTCTACTTCACGCTGGTCGGCCTCTTCGGCTGAGGCCCCAGATTCCAGACTGATACCTGGGACCCCCCCCCAGCTCGACGACGGCGGCCGCCCACCTGCAGAGGTGAGCGGCCGCCGTCGTCGTCTGGTCTGTGGGCCGAGACCGGGAGATCTTCCGGCTCAGACTCCGGCGGGCTGGCGCTGGTGGACCCGTGCCGAGTGGGCCAGCTTCACCGCCCACTTCTCGCCAGGAGCCAGAGTCTTGCGCGTGCCTTCGACGTTGACGTCGATGGGCTCCGCGGAGCCTTCGGAGAGGTTCAGCTCCACCGAATCGTGGTTGATGGAGACCACGATGGGCTGGTTGCGGTAGCGCATCCGGAAGGTCAGCGCGGGCAGCTCGTCGGGCAGCAGCGGGTGCAGCCAGAGCGCGTCCGCGCGGGTCTCCACGCCGCCGTAGCAGCGCAGCACCATGTCCACCGTCCCGGCCATGGCGCCGAGGTGCACGCCCTCACGAGTGGTGCCGCCCTGGGTGTCGGCGAGGTCTGCTTCCAGCGCCTCCTTGAACAGGTTCCAGGAGCCGGAGCGGTCGAACCGCGCGGCGACCCAGCCATGGACGAGGCGGGAGAGTGTGGAGCCGTGCGAGGACCGGGCCAGGTAGTACTCCACGGTCTTCGCGAAGTCCTCCATGGTGAGCGTGTACCCCATGTGGTCCAGGGTCTCGACGAGCTCATCTGCGGAGAAGATGTAGCAGAGCATGAGCACGTCGGCCTGCTTGGAGAGCTTGTACCGGTTCGTGGAGTCACCCTCGGCCTGCAGGATCAGGTCGAGCCGGCCGATGTTGCCGTACTTGGCGCGGTAACCCTCCCAGTCGAACTCTTCGAGGTCCTCGTAGCCGGCGAACTGGCTGATCACGTTGTCCTCGTGGAAGGGCACATGCAGCCGCTTGGCGATGTGCTCCCAGTGATCCAGCTCGTCCTCGAAGATGTCCAGCCATTCGGAGAGCGGGTCATCGCGGCCGTCGAGGTCGCGCACCAGCCGTGAGGTGTGGCGCAGCATCCAGGAGGTCAGCACATTGGTGTACGCGTTGTCGCGGACGCCCGCGCCATGGGCGTCGGGGTAACCGTCGTGGTATTCATCCGGGCCCATGACGCCTTCGATGCTGAACCGGTCGGCCTCGGCGTCGTAGGTGGTCATGGAGACGAAGAACCGGGAGATCTCCACGAGGATCTCCGCGCCGTAGTCGGCGAGGAAGGTGTAGTCCTGCGTGGTCTCGAAGTACTGCAGCACCGAATACGCGATCGCCAGCGAGACGTGGCGCTGGCGGTGCGAGTTGTCCGGCATCCACATGCCCGAGCGTGGGTTCCACAGCTCGCTCGGGGTCTCCTCGCGCCCGTCGGATCCGGCCTGCCAGGGGAACATCGCCCCGTCATAGCCCTCGCTGCGGGCCATCGAGCGGGCCTCGCTGAGCCGCCGGTAGCGGTAGAGCAGCAGTCCACGGGTGAGCTCCGGCCGACGCAGCGTGAGCATCGGGTACATGAACATCTCGTCCCAGAAGAGATGCCCGCGGTAGCCCTCACCGGTGAGCCCGCGCGCCGGAAGGGTCGCGTCCAGGTCATGGCGCGCGCCGAAGGCGGTCTGCAGCACATGGAAGGTGTGCAGGTTCAGCGCCATCTGCTGGCGCGAGGGGTCCTGGCCGATGGAGACCGCGAAGCGATGCCACAGCACGCCCCACATCTCCTCGTGATACGTCAGGATGGTGCGGAAGCTCGAGGAGCGCTGCACCTTCTTGACCGCGTTGTGCCAGACGGTGGAGATGGCGTGGTCGTGGGAGTTTGAGACCGCGGCGATCTTCTCCAGGATGACCGGCTTGCCGGATTCCAGCGCCAGCGAGATGTCGTGGCCGGCCACCAGCTCGCCCTCATGGATGGGGCGGCGCATCGGGTTGCTGGTGCCCGAGGTGGTCACCGAGGTGCGGGTGGCGAGGGCGATGCGCACCTGGGACTGGTTGGTCTGTGTCTCCAGCAGGACCGTGTCACCGTCGACCTCGCGGGACTGCACCGGGTCCAGGTGGTTGCCGGCGAGCTCACGGTCGGCGTCGACGTTGCGGTTGGCCACCCGGCCATCGATCATCGAGCGCACGTTGACGTTGCCCGACCAGTTCTCGGCCTCGAGCTTCATCTCGAGGGCGGCGATCTGCACGCCGGCCAGCGAGTGGAACTGGCGCATCGTCACCTTGGTGCGCCGTCCGTGCAGGTCCTGATAGCGGGCGATCCTGGTGACCAGGCCGCGCCGCATGTCGAGCTCCTGGTGGTAGGCGATCAGCTCGGGGGAGCCGGGCAGCAGCGGAGTGCCGGCCTCCGGGGTGACCTGCAGGAAGGTCCAGTCCGGCACATTGACCATGTGCTCGGTCTCCACCGTCTTGCCCATCAGATCGGTCTTGAGCCGGTTGAACACCCCGGCGATGTAGCTGCCCGGGTAGTGGGTGGCGTCGGCTGCGGTGCCGGGATAATGCCCGCGGGTGCCCCAGTAGCCGTTGGCCATGGCCATCAGCACCTCACGGGTGGGCTCCAGCTTCGGGTCGAACCCGTCATAGGAGAGCACCCAGTCCGAGTCGTAGGGGCGGGTGGTGCGCGAGGCGAGGTTCATCACGGCGAGGTCGGTGACGACGACGTCAGCGCCCGCCTCCTTCAGTCGGGCCGGGTCATCGCCGCGGTTGAGCCCGATGACCATGCCGAAGTCACCGGCGCGACCTGCCTGGACCCCGGAGGCGGCATCTTCGATCACGATGGCGTCCTGGGGCTCCACCCGCAGCAGCTCGGCGGCGTGGAGGAACATATGGGGGTTCGGCTTGCCCGGCAGGCCCAGCTCCAGCGCGTCGGAGCCGTCCACGATCACGGTGAAGGCGTCCAGCAGTCCGGCGATCGTGAGCACTTCGCGCCCATTGCGCGAGGAGGTCACCAGCGCGGTGGGGATCCCGTCCTTGCGCAGCTCTTCGATCAGCTCGACGGTGGTGGCGAAGACCTCGACGCCGTCGCGAGCGAGCACCGCCTCGAAATATCCCTGCTTGCGTGCCGCGAGCCCGTGGACGCTCAGCGTCTCGGCCGGGTCATCGAAGCGGCCCTCGGGCACCTCGAGGTTGCGAGCCTTCAGCAGGGAGCGGACTCCGTCCTCGCGCGGGCGCCCGTCGACATGGTTGAGGTAGTCCTCCTCGGTGAACTCGGGCTGCGGGGATCCGGCGATCTCCGGCAGTGCGGCGTCGAAGAGTTCCTTCCATGCCCGTGTGTGAACGCCGGCCGTGTCGGTGACGACGCCGTCCATATCGAAGATCACGGTGCGGAAATGACGCAGCGCGTGGCGCTTGGCCTCGGCGCTGTGTCGGAAGGGATTCTCAAAGGGGTGCATATCTGCCTCACGCTGAGATGTCTCGAAGGTCGGATGGTCACCCAGGACAGGGAGGAGTCCGTGCGGGCACGGTGGTCCATCCTAGGGCTCTAGGGTCCACGATATACACCTGGCCGGTTCTCACCTATGGCGCAGGTCTCCCATGTGGGGGTGCTAGCGTCTTTGTCATGGCGCGGCGCAGCAGCATCGAACTGACTTTCCGAGAGGTCACCGGCACCTCGAGTGACTCCTATGTGGCCGCAGGCGTGATCGTGGACTGGATCGACAAGACTGCCTACGCCTGCGCGGCCTCCTGGACGCGATCAGACTGCGTGACCTCCTATGTGGGAAACATGCACTTCACTGTGCCGGTCCCGCGGGAGACTCCGGTGACGGTGCAGGCCCGCGTGGTGCACACCGGTCGCACCTCGGTGCACATCCAGACCCGCGTGCTGATCCAGAAGGATGAGGGATGGGTGGTCTGCACGGAGTGCTTCATGATCTACGTGGCGGTCGGTGAGGACGGTGAACCCGCCGAGGCCGTGGCCTTCGAGCCGCAGACCGAGCTGGAGCGCCGTCGAGATCTGGATGCCTCCCAGCGCATGGTCTACCGCCGTGAGATGGAGGAGATCATCCAGGCGCTGCCCGAGGGCATGGGCACCTCCGAGGCGCTGACCATGCGCTTCCTGGCCGACACCGATGAGCGCTATCCCGATGGCAAGATCCGCGGCGGTGCGGTGATGAAGTGGATCGACAAGACTGCAGAGATCTGCGCCCAGCGCTATTCCGGTCATGATGCGGCGGCCGTGCTCACCGGAGGCGTCCGCTTCTACCGGCCGATCACCATCGGAGATCTGGTGGAGGTCGATGCGCGGATCGTGCTCACCGGTGCGAAGTCCATGCACATCCTGGTCCGCGTCCGGGCCGGGGATCGCCGCGAGAAGCATCCCGCGGTGGTGGCCTATGGGCTTCCCGTGATGGTCTCACCGGACGGGACCGGCTCGGCGCGGCAGATCGCGCCCTGGGAACCGATCACTGACGAGGACCACGCCGTCGCGGCCCAGGCGCGGAAACTTCGTGACCTTCGCAATGCCACACTCCTGACGCCGAGCCCGATCACCTCACAGAACTAAACTGGGACACGATGACTCAGCCTCCGCAGAACCCCAGTCCCTATGGAGACCCCTCCCAGCCCTACGGCCAGGCGCCCCAGCAGCACGGGGACCCGTCTCAGGCCTATGGTCAGCAGCCTCAGCCTTACGGGCAGGCTCCGCAGAATGGCTGGCAGCAGCCCCAGCCCTACGGGCAGCAGCCCCAGCCTTACGGCCAGCCTCCGCAGAACGGCTGGCAGCAGCCCCACCCGGCGCCGCCGCGACGGCGTCAGCGAGACTCTGAACCGGGACGGTTCGCCTGGGCCGACCTGATCGCCTTCCTGGCCTACGTCGTCGTGATGCTGGTCGGCGGCGTCGCCCTGCTGGGGCTGGTGCCGCCCTTCTCCACGATGCTCAGCTCGGGGGTGGAGGCCCAGGAGCAGCAGGCGCAGTTCCTGCTCAATGTGGTCGGCTACGGGCTGATCTTCGCGCTCGCCCTCGCCTTCTCCGCCAAGGCCTTCTGGCGCTCGGTCAAGGCCTTCAGACACCTCTGGTGGCTGAAGCTGCTGCTGATCCCGGCCGCGTGGATCGGCACGCTGATCCTCACCGCCCTGATCGTCCTGTCCATGGGTGCGGAGCCTGAGACCTCGGCGAATCAGCTCGCCATCGAGGGCATGCTCCAATATGTCCCGTTCCTCGCCGCCGTGCTGGTGATGGGGCTGCTGGGTCCCTATGTGGAGGAGTACTTCTTCCGGCACCTGCTCATCGGCAAGCTCTCCCGGTTCATCAACATCTGGATCTGCGGCGTGATCTCCGTGATCACGTTCCCGCTGCTGCACTTCATCCCCGCTCTGGTGACGATGCTTGTCAGCCCCGGTGCCGCCACGGACCTCACCGTGATCTCCGTGGTGCCGTATCTGGTGATGGGCTCGATCTTCACCCTGGCCTACATCCTCACCGGCCGGTCCCTGGTCTATGCGTGGCTGCTGCATGCCTTCAACAACGTGATGGCGCTGGTGATGGCCTACTTCGTGCAGCCTCGACTGGAGCAGTTCCTCGAAGACAGCGGCATGGACCTCGAGGACGTGCAGGGTCTCCTCGCCGCCGCCCGAGGTCTGCTCCGACTGGGCACCGAGGTGACGTTCGCGCTGACCATCGGCCGGTGACCCGGCGCTGATGTCCCCGCAGACTCCGGATCCCCGTCCGCTGGGACGGCAGATCCTCGCCCTGGCGGTGCCTGCGCTGGGCGCTCTGGTCGCCGAGCCGCTCTTCCTGCTCGCCGACACCGCCATCATCGGCCGGCTCGGTGTGGACGAGCTGGCGGGAGCGGCGCTGGGCATCACCGTGATGCACACGGTCACCGGACTGATGATCTTCCTCGCCTACTCCACCACTCCGGCGGTGGCGCGCTTCATCGGTGCCGGAAGGCTCAAGCGTGCGCTGGCGGCGGGGCGCGACGGACTCTGGCTCTCGATCATGCTCGGAGCGGTGCTCGCCTTCGCCGGACTCGCCTTCGGGGAGCAGCTCCTGCTGGCCATGGGCAGCTCGGGAGAGATGCAGATCCACGCCTGGAACTACCTGCTGTGGTCCCTCCCGGGGATCCCCGCCATCCTGCTGGTCTTCGCCGCCGTCGGCATGCTGCGCGGCATGCAGGACACCAAGACTCCGCTCGTGGTCGCCGCTGTCGGCTTCGGGGCCAATATCGTGCTGAACCTGATCCTGGTGCACCCGCTGGGCCTGGGGACCGCCGGGGCTGCCCTGGGCACCTCGATCGCCCAGTGGGGAATGGCGATCGCGTACCTGATCATGCTCGTCCCGCAGATGCGCGCCGCCGGAGTGCCGCTGGGGGTGGACCCGGTGGCGCTGCGCCAGGCCGCCGGCGTCGGCTCCTGGATGATGCTGCGCACCGTCTCGCTGCGCGCCGCCATCGTGGCGACGGTGCTGGTGGCCACTGACCTGGGCCCGCAGACCCTCGCCGCGCACCAGGTGGCCTTCACGATCTTCTCGACGCTCGCGTTCGTGCTCGACGCGCTGGCCATCGCCGCGCAGGCCCTGATCGGCAAGGAGCTCGGCGCTTCCCGGGTGACCCAGGCCAAGGAGATGACCCGGACGATGATCCGCTGGGGACTGGGCTTCGGCGTCATCACCGGCGGCGCCATCGCAGTCGCCGCGCCCTTCGCGCCCGCGCTGTTCACACCTGATGCGCAGGTGGCTTCCGGGATCACCGCGGCCCTGCTGGTCATGGCGGTGGCGCAGCCGCTGGCCGGATTCGTCTTCGTGCTCGACGGCGTGCTCATGGGGGCCGGGGATGTGAAGTACCTGGCGATGGTCGGCCTCGCGAATCTGGCGATCTACCTGCCGGTGCTGTGGCTGATCGCACAAGCCGGGTTCACCGGGACCGAGGCGATCGCCTGGCTCTGGGCGGGCTTCGCGGCGCTGTTCATGGGCGCTCGCGGAGTGTCACTGGGGCTGCGCGCTCGAGGGGAGCGGTGGATGATCGCCGGGGAGCACCGTTGATCCGTCGCTGCGAACGGCGGCGGTAGACTCGGCTGCGTGTCTGTGAAGAAGATCCCCGCCTCCACCGCCGAAGAGCTGACCCGCCCCGTCTGGCTGCGTGCCATCATCACGGTGGTGTTCGCCGTCGTCGCGATCTTCTGGCAGCAGGAGACGGTCACGCTCCTGAAGGTGTCCCTCGCGGCGTTCTTCGTGTTCGGCGCGACCGCAGTCTGGGACTACGCCAAGGTCGAGTCGGTGCCCCAGACGCTGCGTGGCGCGCTCGCTCTCGGCGCGGCCGCCTGGGTGATCTCCGGAGTCACCGTCATCTTCGTGAGCACCACCACAGCGGCGGCCGTCGTCGCCGCGATCGGGTTCGGCGCGATGGGCCTCGCCGAGCTGATCGGCGGTCTCCGAGCACGGCGGGAGTTCGTCCCGGCCAGGGACCAGATCATCCTCGGGGTGGTGGGAGTGCTCACCGGGATCGGGCTCGCCGTCGGCCTCCACCTGGACCCCCATGGGATCCTCGGCGTGGCAGGTACCGGTGTGATCATCATGGCCGTGCTGCTGCTCATCAGCGGCGCGGGACTTCTTCATGACGCCAAACGCGGCCGCACGCGCACCCGCTGAACTGCTGAATCGCCGCCGTTCTACTACAGGACGTAGAATTGATCCGAGGGTGCCACGCCGCAGGCGCACGGCGCTCAACAGTAGATCCCGATGTCCAGGAATGAGGAACTCTCAGTGGCTGAAGACGAAAAGCGGCGGCGTTCTCTGCTCGAGACGGTCAAAGCTCCGCTGATCTTCTCCTTCGCCATGGGGTTCCTGGCGGGCTTCGTCACGCTCATCACCGCCTCGGGCGGGACGGACAACGTCGCCCGGCTCGACCTGGGCCTGATCGCCTTCGGCATCGCGTTCATCGCCACGCTGCTGGTCATCTCGATGCTGCACCTGGCCTCGCGGGAGAACCCGGAGCACCTCTCGGAGGGATCCGGCGTCAACCGCAACTCCGAAGAGCTCTACCGCCAACAGGTGGCGAAGCGTCGCGAGGAGGCTCGCCGCAAGCGAGCCGAGGAAGCGGCCCAGGCCCGGCGGGACGCCGGGGAGCCCGAGGACGGCGATGAGCCGACCTACGGGCGCCGCGACGACCGCCGCTGACCTGTCCCTGAGCTTCGCGATCCCGAACTGATCAGCACGTCACAGCCTCCTGTTTTCCGTGACGGTCTTCCAGTCCTGCTGAGCGCAGAAGCTGCCTCCAGGGCGATTATTTCTTCTTCTTTCCCTTCTTGGACTTCTTGCCCGACTTCTTGTTCCGCTTCTCCATCAGCTCATCGCGCATCCGCTCCCTGAACTCCTTGGCGGCAGTGGCCGACTGAGAGGTGGGTTCCTGGATCTGCGCAGCCTTTTCGGCGGCGCTGGGTTTGACCAGGCGGGGATCGGTCGCCAGATCTGCCTCGGCAGGATGTGCCGGCCGGGTGGCCGTGGCCTGGCGAGGTGACGGGGCTTTGCGGTGTGCTGCCTGGCGTGCACGGTAGGCCCGCACGTGCGCCCGGTTCGCGCAGTTTCCGAAGTCGCAGAACAGCCGCGACCTGTTGCGGGTGAGATCGATGATGATCGCATCACAGCTCTCCCCCTTACAGGTGCGCATCCTTGCGGTCTCATCGCGCACCACCAGGTGCTGGATGGCGGTCGCGATGCTCGCGGTCATCACATCGGCGAGATCGGTGGAGGCCGGAACAGGCTCTGCACGGTGTCCTCCGTCGGAGCTGCGGCTCACCTTCAGGCCCACACCGCGCAGGAGCTGGTTCAGCAGCTCCACCGGTGCCTCCGTCTCGATGGGAGCAGCGCCCCAGATCTCTCGGACCTTGTCCCTGAGCTCCACCACGCTGCTGAGCTGTGCCCGATCAGCGTTCGACGATGGCCAGCGGATCTCCGCGTCGCGTTGGTTCAGATATTCCTTGAGCTGCGCCACCGTGGTGAGCTGATCCGGACTGTGCGTGGCGCTGCGCAGACCGGCGGTGGTATTCACCAGGTCTGCCGCCGCCACGAGGGTCCGGTCGGTGTCAACATCGAACATGCATCTCCTCTCCTTCTGTAGTAGCACCCGGCCGAGATTCGCGGCCTCGCGGCGGCAGGGGCTGGTGTGCGGCCAATCTTAGTCCCTGCCCCTCTGGGCTCAGGCGGCGGTCCGCGGGCTGGAAGGCTGACCCCTCAGGCGTCCTCGCTGAAGCGTCTCTGCAGCTTCTCCAGGGAGGCTCTGATGCCCGCGGCATTGCGCGGATAGACCCTGAGCAGGGTCAGTGCTCCTCGGGCCACGCGGTTCTGGGCGCGCGCGTCGTAGGACTCTGTCACCTGCGTGCGGCCCGGACTGCCTGCGACCGGGGCCATCTCCCAGCGCCAGCGGTGACCGGTGGGCTGGACCCACTCCAGCACCCCTGCCTGCTGCGCCGAGGGCTGCTGGGCCTGCAGGACCAGCAGCGGCAAGCGGTAGGGCACCCCGAAGACACGCATCGCCACGCTGAAGCGGTCCCCGGTCTTCAACTCTCGGGGGCCGACCGCGCGGGCCTGCACCGTGCCGGAGCCGTCGAGCTCGTGATGTCGCTGCGGATCCGAGATCAGCGCGAAGAGCTCCTCGGCTGGGGCGTTGACCTCCGCGGAATAGACCACCAGGTGTTTCTCGGAGGCCAATCGATGAACCGGGGTGGTGGTGCCGGAGCCCGGCCGCCCGTTCTGCTGTGTACTCATGCTCGGAAGTGTAGGACCTGACCCCTATCGCCGCGCGTCCGTTGGCTGGGAGTTCACCGCACCAGCTTGCATGAATCATCCCCGAGGGTAAGGCTGGTGCAGTGATCAAGTCCCCTTCCTCCCACGGCATGGCGAGGCGTCTCGCCGCGCAGGCCGCTGTGGAGGAGGCTGCCCATCCGGTGGCGACACCTGCCGCGGGGGGCGCTGCGCAGGGGCAGTCGCAGGCGTCGTTGCAGGTCCTCATCGAGTCGCGTGCCATCTGGTGCGCGATCGGCGGCGCCGTGATCGGCCTGGGCGTCGGCTTCTTCGCCTTCACCGGGTCCCGTCCCCCGCTGGCGGGGGAGGACTCCATCCAGGTCTTCGGCTCGATCGTCGGCGGGGTGACGGCCGCCCTTGCCTTCCTGCTGGGATTCTCGCTGAACACCAGGTTGGCGAACATCTGGCTCGGTGAGCGGCCCCGGATCCGACAGGTGATGGACACTGTCGCGCTGCTGGTGGTGCATGCCTCGATCGCCGTGATGGTCTCGCTCGGGCTGTTCCGGGTGTTCCAGCAGGCGTTCATCGGGCTCACCGTCGATCACATCGCTGGCTCGGTCCTGCTGGCGATCGTCGGGGGGATCTCGGGCTATTTCAGCTTCAACTCCGGCGCACGGATCAATGCCTTCACGCTCTCCACCCTGCTGGCCATGTTCATGGTCTCCGGGGTCCTGGTCTCGATGATCTTTGCGGAGAACCCCTTCTGGTGGCACGTGATGTTCTCCGAGCTCGGAACGGGAGCGGCGGGACTGACCTCGTTCTGGACCTTCAACACCACGCTGGTGGTCTCCGGGACGATCATCACCACGCTGACCGCCTTCATCACCCGTGACCTGGAGGTCTGGTCCGAGTACATCACCACGACGCGCGCTGCGAAGCTGGAGCAGCGCCAGTCGGGGCAACGCCGATCGGACGGTCACCTGCCCTGGTGGGCTCGGCTGCGCGCGGCGTGGAGCCGGCACGTCTCGCGGCCCCGGATCGGCATGATCCGCGCCGTGATGATCGGCATGGGCATCTCGCTGGCGGGGGTGGGCCTCGTCCCGATCAGCCTGCAGCACGATGTGCACGTGCTCTTCACGGCTGCCTTCGGCCTGTCCTTCCTGGTGCTGCTGGCAGGCATCCCCTATCTGTTGCCCGGCTTCCCCCGCACCTTCTACCTCATCAGCTACATCTCCGCGGCCGCGGTGATCTTCGCCGTCGCCCTCTGGGAACCGATCGGCTACTACAACCTCACCTCCCTGGAGCTCATCGGGGCCGCCGTGCTGTTCTCCTGGATGGTCGTGTTCATCCGCAACATCGCCGCCCTGGTGGCTCAGCTGCGGGGACCGCAGCTGTGACGCGCCGCGCCGCCGTCGTCGGCTCCGGCCCCAACGGGCTCACCGCCGCCGCCCTGCTGGCCCAGGCCGGTTGGGAGGTCACCGTCTTCGAAGCCGGGGAACAGCCGGGCGGCGCGCTGCGCTCGGCGGAGCTGTTCGCCGGAGAGCTGAGCCGCGGGAGGCAGGGCGCGGGAATGCCTGGCGCCGAGGGGGTCATCAGTGACCTGGGTGCCAGCGTCTTCCCCTTCGGCCCTCCGCCGGTGCCCGGACTTCAGCGCCATGGCCTGGAGTACGTCCACCCCGAGATTCCGGCGGCCCACGGGCTCGACGACGGCGCCCCGCCCGCGCTGCTGCGCTCCTCCGTCGCCGCGACCGCCGCCGGACTCGGTGCGGACGCCACTGCCTGGACGCGTCTCTTCGAGCCGATCGTCCGGGACTGGGAGCGCACGCTCCGGGCAGGGCTCACCCCGGTGACCGCGCCGCTGAGCAATCTGGACGCAGACACACCGCTGGAGCGGATCCAGTCGCTGCTGCAGATCGGCACCCGCGGGGCCTGGCCCTCCACCTGGTTGCAGCGGATCTTCACCGAGGAGCCTGCTCGAGCACTCTTCGCCGGCGTCGCCGGCCACGCCACCACCGACCTGCGAGGCCCGCTGACCTCCGCGTTCGGCCTGCTGCTCGGCGGGGCCGCCCAGGCCACCGGGTGGCCGGTGGCGCGCGGCGGCTCAGGCGAGGTGGTCCGTGCCCTGGTTCAGGAGCTGCAGGCCCACGGAGGGAAGCTGGTCACCGGCCGGCGCATCGAGGGCCTGGAGGACCTCCGTGCTGCGGGGAAGGAGGCTCGCGGTGCCGCCGGCGGCCGCGCTCTGCCTGACTTCGACGCCGTGCTGCTGGACATCACTCCCCGGCAGCTGCGTCGCTTCGGCGGACTGCGCCTGCCGCGCGGATACTCCCGCGCACTGAGCCGCTGGGACTACGGGACCGGCATCGTGAAGATCGACTACCTGCTCGAGGGACCCATCCCCTGGCGACATGAGCAGATGGCCCAGTCGGGCACCGTGCATCTGGGCGGCGGAGCAGCGCAGATCGCGGCCTCTGAGGCGGCGGCCGTGCGGGGCACGCTGCCCGGCAGACCCTATGTGCTGCTGACCCAGCCCAGCGTGGCGGATCCCACCCGGACCCCCGACGAGCGCACGGTGGCCTGGGCGTACGCCCATGTCCCGCTTGGACTCTCCGGCAGCGCCGTGACGCGTGCGGCGATGATGATCGAGGCCGAGATCGAGGCGCAGGCCCCTGGGTTCGGCGCCGGTGTGCTGGCGCGGAAGCTCTGGAGCCCGGCGGACCTGCAGGAGTGGAATCCGAATCTGGTCGGCGGCTCCATCAGCGCCGGGGGACCGACGCTGCGTCAGTTCCTGGCCCGGCCTGCGCTGAAACCGGACCCGTACCGGGTGCCTCATGCTGGCGACGAGGCCCCCGGGACGCCCGAGGGGCTCTCTGCTGAGGCATCTGCGGCCGGGATCTACCTGTGCTCCGCCTCCACCCCTCCGGGCGGGGGCGCTCACGGCATGGCGGGCTTCCACGCCGCACGCTCTGTCCTGCGCCGACACTCGGGCTAGACGCCGCCGACTCGGATCAGACGCCGCCGACGGCGAGGAACCCTGCCACCACCAGCATGATCGAGCCGACCAGCAGGTCGAGCACCTGCCAGGTGCGCGGCCGGTTCAGCCACTTGGACAGCACAGCGCCACCCAGCGCCAGCGCGCTGAACCAGACCACCGAGGCGATGACGGCGCCGATGGCGAAGAGCCACCGATCCGCTCCGAAGGTGTTCGCCATGGTTCCCAGCACCACCATCGTGTCCACCCACGCATGGGGGTTCAGGATGGACACGCTCAGGCCGGTGGCGGCGATCGAGGAGATCCGGGTGACCTGCACCTGCTGGGCGACCTTCAGACCGCCGGTCGCAGGGGAGCCGCCGCTCGCGGGGGAGGGGGAGCCGGCGTCGTCGTCGGAGTCCTGGCTGGAGAGCTCGACGTGGAGACCGGGCTTCATCGCCCGTCCTGCGCGATGCGCGGCGAGGAAGGAGCGGTAGGCGAACCAGGTCAGGTAGGCCACGCCGGCCCAGCGGAGGACCTCCATGAGCCAGGGCGCGTGATCCAGCACAGCACCGACGCCGGCCGTGCCCAGCGCGATCAGGGCGATGTCCCCGACGACGCAGCAGGTCACCGCGAGCAGCACCCGGTCTCTGCGCAGTCCCTGCCGCAGCAGCCAGGCGCTCTGCGGGCCGATGGCGACGATGAGGGCCAAGCAGGTCAGGAGTCCGGTGAGCACGATGGTCATGAGTCCATCCTGGGGGTCCGGGTGGCATCCGCACCAGCTCAATACCCTTCAGTATCTGAAGCATTGCTTCAGATAGTGCTTTAGGCTGAGGCCTATGAATACAGACCATCTGCGGGCCTTCGTCGTCGCGGTGGACGAGGGGACCTTCGAGGCGGCCGCCGCACTGCTGCAGATCTCGGGCTCCGCCTTCTCTCAGCGCATCAAAGCCCTGGAGCGGGAGGTCGGCCATGTGCTGGTGACCCGCACGGTGCCGGTCATGACCACGGAGTCCGGCGCGGAGCTGCTGCGGATCGCCCGGCAGACCGTCACGCTCGAGGATGAGGCGCGGCGCAGTCTCGGGTTTCATCGGATTCCAGGCCAGGCCGCCCCCACGGTGACGCTCTCGGTGGCGGTCAACGCCGACTCGCTGGCGAGCTGGTTCCTCCGCGTGCTCCAGGAGGCCGCGACCTGGGACGACTTCGAGCTGCATCTCTACGCGGAGGACCAGGAGCACACCCATGAGCTGCTGCGCAACGGCACCGTGGCGGCGGCGGTGGCCGAGAATCCCACGCCGGTCTCCGGGTGCCGCTCCACGGTGCTGGGGACCATGCGCTACTGGCCCGTGGCCAGCACCGAGCTCCTGGATCGACATCGCGGCACCGATGGGGCTGTGGACTGGGAGCGGGTCCCGCTGGTGGAATTCGGCATCAGGGACTCCCTGCAGCGCGCGGGGCTGCGCCGTCTGGGCGTCGCCGGGACCCCGACCACCCACATGGTGCCCTCGGTCGAGGCGTATAACGCGGCGGTGGGCTTCGGTCTGGGCTGGGGGATGATCCCCGAGGGGATGATGCCTCCCGGGGTCATGGAGGGCACGCATCGGGACCTCGCGATCGTCGGTGAGATCGGACCGCAGGAGACCACGCTGCACTGGCAGCACTGGTCCAGCACGATCGCCGTCATGGATCGGCTCACCCAGGCCGTGCGTCGGGCGGGGGCCCGCATGCGTTGAGGGCGGGGGCCCGGCGCCACTGACGACGGGGGCTCGCGTGCGGCGAGTCTCACAATCTATTTCAAATTTTGAGGAATGGAGCGCTCATGGCTGGCGTTGTACCAGCCATGACCATCAGCACAGAGCGCCACAGCGACCAGTTCGAACTCGGCCTGCACACCTTCGGGGACGTCACCAAGACCCTCGACGGCGAGCAGGACGTCCCGCAGCCCCAGGTGCTGCGCAATGTCCTGGCAGAGGCCAAGATGGCCGACGCCTCCGGAGTCGATGTGATCGGCATCGGCGAGCACCACCGTGCCGACTATTCGATCTCGGCACCCGACGTGGTGCTCTCCGCCATCGGCGCCGCGACCGAGCGGATCAAGCTCACCTCCGCCGTGACCGTGCTCTCCTCCGATGACCCGGTGCGCGTATACCAGCGCTTCGCCACCATCGATGGACTCACCGGCGGCCGCGCCGAGGTCTCGCTGGGCCGCGGCTCCTTCATCGAGTCCTACCCGCTCTTCGGCTACGACCTCTCCGACTACGAGCAGCTCTTCGAGGAGAAGGTCGACCTCTTCACCAAGCTGCGCAGCGAGGGTCCCGTCAGCTGGCAGGGCAAGACCCGTGGCCGTCTCCAGAATCAGGAGATCTACCCCAAGACCGATCACGAGCACGGACTGCCCACCTGGATCGCCGTCGGTGGCACGCCGAACTCCGTGGTCCGGGCTGCGCGCTATGGGGCGGGGCTTGAGCTCGCCATCATCGGTGGTGCTCCCGAGCGCTTCCGCCCGCTGGCGCAGCTCTACCAGAAGGCACTCGATGAGTTTGCTCACACCGGCAACCGGCGTGTGGCAGTCCATTCCCACGGCTTCGTGGCCCCCACGGACCAGGAAGCACTCGATGTGTTCTACCCGTCCTGGGCCGAGTCGATGGCCAAGCTGGGCCGCGAGCGCGGATGGGGCAACGGCCATCCCAGCCGAGCCCAGTTCGAGCAGGAGGTCCACCAGGGCGCCCTCTATGTGGGCTCCCCGGAGACGGTGGCGAAGAAGATCGTGCGCACCCAGAAGCTGCTGGGCAACAGCCGCTTCGGCATGAAGTACGGCAACGGCAGCCTGGCGCACGAACATATGCTCAGCGCCGTCGAGCTCTATGGCACGCAGGTCAAGCCGCTGGTGCTGGACATGCTCAGCGACTCCTGAGCCCCGTCTGAGCGTGCCCGTCGCCCCTGGGGCGGCGGGCATTGCGCTGTGCGGGACCGGTAATGTTGTCCGTATGGCATCGCAGGAGACGAATGAGGGGACCGCCCCCGGAGAGTCGGATACACAGAACCAGGGACAGGTGGAGCAGGTCAGCGAAAGCTCCCTGGTTCCCGAAAGCCTGAGTGTCATGATGTATTCCGACCCGGGCAGGACCTCCTGGCTCGTGCGCAGGGTGCTCCAGCAGCCCGAACGCGGCCGCAATGCCGACTGGGCCCGCGGCGGAGAGGTGACCCACCAGCAGGCACTGGTTCCGCTGCGCGATGATGCCACCCTGGACCTCGATGATGCCAAGCGCTGGGCGGCCGAATCCGAGGCCGATATCACCGTCATCGTCACCGAAGTCCCACGAATGGCAGGTGAACGTCCCAAGACCGCTGAGCTGCACTTCAGCGATCGACTGGCGATCATCTCCCTGCCTGCGCTGGGTCCCTGGTTCATTCTGCGGTCCCTGCGCCGTGAGCTCCACCGTGTGGTGAGCGCCTTTCTGCATGAGTCTGTGGAGGCTGCGCGTCAGTACGGCGGCTACTCCGCGCATGTCGAACCGCAGAAGGGTGACGACACCTTCTTCATCTCCCCGGGCCGGGCGTTCCCCGGACGGCTGTGGACGACCCTGGGGATGGTGGCGGCCAATGAGCCTATGTGGTCGCTGCCCAAACTCTCCGGCGTCTTCGCCGCCGCCGCTGCCACAGGAGCATTCGGCATCTTCTTCACCACCATCTGGGAGATGGCCAGCTTCCTGCCGCTCTGGCGGCTCGCGGTGGTCTCCGTGGCCGCCATCTCGATCGTCAGCGCCTGGTTGATCATCAGCAACAAATTCTGGGACCGTTCGGCGAACGTCGGTGGTGCACGTGAAGCGGCGATGTACAACATCTCCACCGTGGTCAGCATGCTGACGAGCGTGGCGGCCCTGTATCTGCTGCTGTTCGCCTCGATCCTGGTGGTCGGGCTCTTGCTGATCGAGCCGGGATTCATGGCCGACATCCTGGGCTCGGAGGCCGGCTTCGTCAACTATGTGGAGATCGCCTGGCTCTCGGCCTCGCTGGGGACCTTCGCCGGCGCCGTCGGCGCGAACTTCGACGACAGCGTGGAGCTGAAGAACCTCACTCAGGGCTCGCGCGAGCTCCAGCGCTACCCCAAGGATGAAGAGCAGCGCTGAGCCGCTGACGGCCCAGCGCTGGCTCCCAGTGCTGTGGATTATCCGACGAGGCTGAGTCCCCAGGCGGCGATCAGGCCGAAGCCGACGCCCCAGAGGATCACCGACACCAGCATCCACGCCATGACTGCATGCCGCGAGGCTCCGAAGGAGACCATCAGAGGGGCGGTGAACTGGCTGGGCAGCGCCAGGGGTCCCAGGATGGAGACCCCGGGGACGCCGAAGCGGTCAAAGATGCGCTTCACCTTCTGCCGCTTGGCGGACTTCTCCGGATCCGGCTGCGGCCGCTTGTGCAGGATCGCTGTGCGCACCCAGTGGGCCACATAGACCACCAGGATGAGCGAGAGCATATTGCCGACGACGGCGGCGGTAATCGCGATGGCAGGATGCATGCCGGCGAGGATCCCGATGGGGCCTCCGAAGAACGACTCTACGAAGGGGATCGCCGAGACGAGGATGACGCCGAGCCATTGCAGGGCTGCCGGGAGGTCCTGGGTCCAGTTCTGCAGGCCGGTGATCCAGTGGTCCTCGCCCATCGTGGCGGCGACATTGCTGGCGAGTGTGAGTGTTTCGAACATGGACTCATTCTTTCGAAGCATCTGCGCGGTGTCGTCAGCCCCAGGGGTGAGCCTTGATGAGGCAGATCACAGAGTTTGCACTTGTGCAAAGTTTCCTGCGTGCATAAGATGCACGAGTGCAAGAAAATCTGAGTCAACGTGAACGCAACCAGCGCGAGAGCTGGAATGCCATCCACCAAGCGGCCTTCGAACTGACCAGGGCCGGCGGTCCCGGTGCCGCAACCGTGGATGAGATCGCCTCCCGCGCCGGGGTGTCCCGGCGCACCTTCTTCAACTACTTCCCGGCGAAGGAGGACGCAGTGCTCGGGACCCGGTCGGCCGAACTCGATCCCGACGCCGTCGAACGCTTCCATGCGTCCTCCGAGGATGAGCTGTCCCGGGTGGTCCACCTCTTCGTCGCCGTGGTCCGCACCTGTCTGCCGGCCGAGACCGCTGCGCGGCGCCGGCAGATCATCTCCGAACACCCTCAGCTGCGCGCCCGGCTCGCCGAGCTGCTCGCGCAGGTGGAGCAGCTCGTGCATGGCGCAGTGCACGCCGAGGCGGAGCGGGGCGGTCTGCGCCTGCCCGGCGGCGGGGGAGAGCAGGCCTTCGAGGCCCTGCTGATCCTCGCCGGAGGCATCACCAAATTCACCTTCTCTCGGTACCACGAGTCCGCGTCCGAGAGTCTCGATCCATTCATCAGCGAGTCCATCGCCCAGTTCAGAAATGTCGTGGAGAACACCCGATGAGCACCCCCGAAACGTCATCCATCCCCAAGGTCACCCCGCCGCACGAACGGGAGGCCGCCCCGGCCGACGCCCGTGACGCCACGGAGGCGCCCGCTCCCGCCGAACCGGAGACCGGTCACCTCGGGCTCATCTTCAGTGCGCTGATACTGGCCATGCTGATGGCCTCCCTGGGTCAGACCGTGCTGGCCACCGCGCTGCCCACCATCGTGGGTGAGCTCGACGGCGTGGAGCACATGGCCTGGGTCATCACGGCCTTCATCCTGGCCTCCACCGTGATGATGCCCGTCTACGGCAAGCTCGGAGACATGTTCGGCCGCAAGCCGCTCTTCATCTTCGCGATCCTCGCCTTCGTCATCGGTTCCGCCCTGGGTGGCGCGGCCGACGGCATGGGCCAGCTGATCGGTGCCCGCGTGATCCAGGGCATCGGCGGCGGCGGACTCATGATCCTCTCCCAGGCCACCATCGCCGACGTCGTGCCTGCCCGGGAACGCGGCAAGTACATGGGTGTCATGGGCGGCGTCTTCGCGTTCTCCTCGGTGGCCGGCCCGCTGCTCGGCGGCTGGCTGACCACTGGTCCCGGCTGGCGCTGGACACTCTGGATGAACGTGCCGCTGGGCCTCCTGGCGCTCGTGGGCATCGCCATGCTGCTCAAGCTGCCCAAGCGCGCTCCCGAGACCCGCGGACGCATCGACGTCTGGGGAATGGCGCTGCTGGGTGCCGCGACCACCGCGGTGGTCCTGGTGGCCACCTGGGGCGGCGGCGAATACGCCTGGTCCTCCCCGATGATCCTGGGCCTGATCGCCGCAGCGATCATCACCGGCGCCATCTTCACCTGGGTCGAATCCCGCACACCGGAGCCGATCCTGCCGCTGATGCTCTTCCGCAGCCGCAACTTCGTGCTCACCATGGTGGCCGGGCTGATCACCGGTATGGCGATGTTCGGTGCCCTGGGCTACATGCCCACGTACCTGCAGATGGTCACCGGCTACACCCCCGCGCAGGCGGGTCTGCTGATGATCCCGATGATGGGCACGCTGCTGGTGGCGGGCATCGTCGTCGGACGCCGGGTGAGCAAGACCGGCCGGTACAAGAAGGTGATGGTGGTCGGCAGCGTGATCACCGCACTGGGCCTGGGCCTGCTCTCCACGGTGAGCGCCGACTCCCCGGTGATCCTGGAGTGCATCTACCTCGGCGTGCTGGGCCTCGGCCTGGGCTGCACCATGCAGCTGCTGACGCTGGTGGCGCAGAACTCCTTCGCGCTGCGGTTCGTGGGCACCGCGACGGCGGGACAGAACTACTTCCGCCAGGTCGGCGCCACGCTGGGCTCGGCCGTGGTGGGCTCGCTCTTCGCCACCCGGCTGACCGACCTGCTGCGCGATCGGCTTCCCGCCGGTGCCGCAGATGGCGCCGGGGCCAACTCGTTGACCCCGGAGCTGGTGCGGTCCCTGCCCGATGCGGCCTACACCGTGGTGGTGGAGTCCTACAACGAGGCGCTCATGCCGCTGTTCCTGCTGCTGGCGCCGATCGCGCTGATCTCCACGCTGATGCTGATCTTCGTCGACGAGAAGCCACTGGCCACCACGCTGGACCGCTGAGCCTCCGGCAGTTCAGGAGTCAAGCGGTGGGAGGCTCCTGCGACTGCAGCGACGAGCGTCGCTGCAGTCGCAGCTCGCGGAACGATCGGGTCACCGCGAGGACGAACAGTGTCCCCACGGTGCTGGCGAACATCATGTAGATGAGTCCGATCATCCAGAGGCCCGTCATGTCTTCTCTGCTCACGATCACGCTCCAGGAGAGAGTGAGCGCCGGCGGAAGCAGCAGCACGGTGGGCCAGTACCGGCTCCTGGACGTGGTGACCGCAACGGCGAGGATCAGGATGCCGCAGACCAGGAACTGCCAGGGCACCCATGGGCCGTGCCCCTCGCCGGTGGCCGGATCGTAGGTGTAGCCCAGCTCCCAGGGGAGGAGGGCGTAGGTGATGAACCACGCTCCGCTCGTGCCGAGGACGACGAACGCGACCCAACCTGTCAGGCGCAGGAGTCGCTGGGAAGGTGAGTCCGCCTCAGGCATGGATCTTTTTCACCAGTCGTGTGATGCCCAGGACGATCAGCGTCCCGACAGTGCTCCCGATCGCCACCATGATCGCGCCGACCATCCAGAGTCCCGTCATGTCCTCGCTCGCGGTGACGCTCCAGGCCAAGGTGAACGACGGCGGCAGCAGCAATACGGTGGGCCACCAGCGTGACCTCGAGGTCCACACTGCGATGGCCACCAGCGTGAGACCGCAGCCGATCACCTGCCAGGCGCGGTACGGACCATGTTCCATCCCGGTGTCCGGATCCACCCAGTACTCCTGGTCCCAGGCCATCCAGCCGAACCAGGCCGCGGCGGAGCCGAGCACGACGAAAGCCGCCCATCCCAGCAGGCGTAGGCTCCCCCGAGGCGGAGTGCGGCGATCGTGCCGGGAGGCGCGGGAATCTGGGGAGTCGGTCATAGCGTCATTATGTGCAGGCAAAGCACCGGACGAACGCTTTGCTGGTTTTCGGGCGGCGAGTCGGAGGTGAAATCCGCTCGAATTCCGGTCCAGGAGAAGGCCCTGCGGGTGGCGCACTCGGCCAGGTGTAGTTTCTACACGCTGTAGTAGACTCGCCCGCATCAGCCGAGGGAAGGGGGTCTTCTGTGGTCAATGCTGCGGATGTAGCTCCTTTTCCGCGCCCCGTCACCGGCGGCGCCCGCATCTCCCGCGGACTTCTCTCGGCAGTGTTTGCCATCGGAACGGCGGCGGTATCCCACTCTGCCGCAGGGCATTTGCCCCATGGGGTCGTGCTGCTTCTAGCGCTGGCCCTCTCGGTGCCGGTGTGCGCGGTGCTCTCCTCGGTCCGGCTGAGCCGTGGCCGGCTCGGCGCGGCGGTGCTCTTCAGCCAGGCAGTCCTCCACGGGCTCTTCGCCTTCTTCCCCGCCAGCGGGGCGGTGAGTGGCGCCGTCGTCGCTGGCTCCCATGCCGGCCATGGCGCTCACCCCGGGGCCCAGGCGGGTGTCCACGCCACGACCGCGATCGAGGCGACCCAGCCGGGGACGGTCGCTGCCGTACTTCCTGATGCGCCCATGATGCTGGCCCACGTGCTCGCCGGGATCTTCACCTATGCGGTGCTGCGCCGCGGCGAGCTCGTGCTGGAGGCGCTGGCCGGACTGCTCAGCCTGCGACCGATCGTCCTGCTGCTGCAGCGTCCGGTGCTGCAGGCCGGACCGCGCCGCATCCGTGCGCACCGGACTTTCACCACCACCGTGCTGCGAGACCTCTGGCTGGGCGGCGGGGCGCAGACGCTGCGTGGTCCTCCCCTCCTCGTGAACTGACAACGCATCGTGGTCCCGGCGGCAGCATCGCCGCGGGACCAGTCATCTCACGACGGAAAGATCAGACCCATGACACACCGCATCTCCACCACCCGTGCACAGGCTGCCCGCATCACCGCCCTCTCCGCCGCGGCAGGGCTCGGCCTCTCACTGGCGGCCGTGGCCGCCCCCGCCTGGGCCCATGATTCGCTCATCTCCTCCTCCCCGGAGGCCGGTGAGGTCCTGGAGGCCAGCCCCGAGGAGATCGTCCTCGAGTTCTCCGGAGACGGACTGACCGACGGACAGGGCATCGCCAACGTCCTCCAGATCTCCGACGCCGAGGGAGAGAACTGGGAGGGTGAGACCCAGATCGAGGGCGCCACCATGTCCACCGAGCTTCCCGAGGAGCTGCCCGGCGGCGAGTACACCGTGGCCTACCGCGCGGTCTACTCTGATGGCCATGCGGAGGAGCAGTCCTTCGACTTCGAGGTGGCGGAGACCGCAGAATCGGAGAGCCCGTCCGCATCTGCCCCGGCGGAGTCGTCGGAGAACGACGACGACGCGGCGTCCAGCCCCAGCGGCCAGGCCACAGGAGACGCAGCGGACGGCGACGCCGAAAGCCAAGACTCCGACGAGCAGAGCTCCGAGGATCAGGAGGCCGACGTGTCTGCGGAAGTGGTGGGGTACAGCGCAGGCGTGCCGACCTGGGTGCTGGTGGCCGGGGGCGTCGTGGTGCTCGGGGTGCTGGCCGCCGTCGTCGTCACGGTGCTCCGCGGCCGCAGCAGGCGCCGCAACTAGGCCTGTACGCGTAGTCCTCTGAGGCGATTTGCGAGCCAGACCCTTCTTGCCAGCCGGCTGATGCGATTCAATGGAGAGATGAACTCCATGGTCTCTTCGATCCTCAACGTCATCTGGCTGGTCTTCGGGGGGCTCTGGCTCGCACTGGGCTACTTCCTCGCCGGGATCATCTGCTGCCTGCTGATCATCACGATCCCCTTCGGCATCGCCTCCTTCCGGATCGGCGTCTACGCGCTCTGGCCCTTCGGCCGGACTATCGTGGACCGCAGCCCGCGCGGCGCCGGACCCATCACCACGGTTGGCAACGTCATCTGGGTCCTGGTGGCGGGCATCTGGATCGCCATCGGGCATGTGCTCACCGCGATCCCGATGTTCGTGAGCATCATCGGGATCCCGCTGGGCATCGCGAACCTGAAGCTGATCCCGGTCTCGCTGATGCCGCTTGGCAAGGTCATCGTGCCCTCACGGGCAGTGCTGCCGACTTACCGCCACGCCTGAGGCTGAGCTCAGGCTGTCGTAGAGCTCACCCCGGCGTCAGACCTCATCCCTTGAGCAGGAACCGGCGCATGCCCCTGGAGATGGGCGCTTTCGCCAGTCGGGTGGGGTCGAAGCCGGGCAGCTTGCGCAGCACCGCGCGCTCGTGGCTGAACGTCTCGACGCTGTACTCCCCGTGGTACCTGCCCATGCCGCTGGCCCCGACGCCGCCGAACGGAAGCGTGGACACCGCCAGCTGGGTCATGACGGTGTTGAAGGTGATCCCGCCCGAGGAGGTCTGCTCCAGGAAGTCATCGCGTACCTCTTGGTGCTCGGTGAACGCGTAGAGGGCCAGCGGCTTCGGCCGCGCATTGATGAAGGCGATGGCCTCCCGGTGATCGGCCACCGTGAGGATCGGCAGAATCGGTCCGAAGATCTCCTCCTGCATGATGGCGGAGTCGGGGGCGACGTCGAGCAGCACAGTGGGCGCCACATACCTCGCCGGGATGTCCGCCGTGCCGCCCATCACCGGGACGCCGGAGCCCAGCAGGCCGGCCAGCCGCTCGGTGTGGCGCTCACTGATGATGCGCCCGTAGTTCGTGGCCGTGCGCGGGCTCGTCCCGAACGCGCGGGTGGTGACCCGAGCGATCTCCGCCGCCAGTGGTTCAGCCAGATCGGGCGTGGTCAGCACGTAGTCTGGCGCCACGCAGGTCTGACCGCTGTTGCTGAACTTGCCCCACACGAGGGATTCGGCAGCCTGCGTGAGATCAGCCGAGGGGTCGACCCACACCGGAGACTTGCCGCCGAGTTCCAGCGTCACCGGGGTCAGGTGCTTCGCGGCGGCGGTCATCACGATCGATCCCACGGTGCCGTTGCCGGTGTAGAAGATGTGATCGAAGCGGTGCTCCAGCAGCCGGGTCGTCTCTTCGACCCCGCCTTCGATGACCTGCACCGCCTCGGGGTCGAGGTATTCCGGTATCAGCCGGGCCACGGTGCGGGAGACCGCCGGGGCCAGCTCGCTGGGCTTGAGCACCACGGAGTTGCCGGCGGCCAGAGCGCCGATGAGCGGCATCAGCAGCAGGTGGAACGGGTAGTTCCAGGGTCCGATGATCAGCACTGTGCCCAGCGGCTGGCGCTGCACGTCGGCCCGGGCGGTGCCCACGAGAAACGGCACAGAGACCCGCTGACCCCGCGTCCAGCGCTCAAGGTGCTTGATGGTGTCCTTGATCTCGGACTTCACCGCGAGCACCTCGGTCAGGTGACTTTCGACGTCGTTCTTGCCCAGGTCGGCGTCCATGGCCGTGTGGACCTCCCCAGCGCACTCCTCGAGCAGACGCAGCAGCGCCTTGAGCTGGTCGCGACGCCATGCCAGCGGCTTTGTCCGGCCGGTCTGAAACGTCCGCTGCGCCTCGGCGACACGGGCATCGATGGCACTCAGGGGTGTGGACACCTGGTGTTCGGGCAGGTGGCAGGCGTCGGGTTCTGTCTGACGAGTCATGGAGCAAGCCTCTCAGGTCAGGGAGGTCTCCCACCCTACCGAGCAGGAATATCCGGACGGTATTTCAATGTTGAAATAACTGAAACCATAGGGCAACGAGATGGGTAGATTGATGACACGATTTGACGGAAAAACAGTACTGATCACCGGTGCCGGATCGGGGCTCGGTCGCGCAGCGGCCGTTCGCGTCGCTTCTGAGGGAGCGAAGCTCAGCCTTGTGGACCTCTCGGCTGATGGGCTCGCGGAGACCAGACGAGCCATCCAGGCGGTGAATGCCGAGGCCCAGGTGCTGACGATCACCGCAGATGTCACCGATGCTGAGCAGGTCGAAAGCTTCATCACCCACACCGTCAGTGAATTCACCACCATCGACGGATTCTTCAACAACGCCGGCATCGAGGGCAAGCAAAATCTCACCGAGGATTTCGGGCTTTCTGAGTTCGACAAGGTGCTGGCGGTCAATCTGCGCGGCGTCTTTCTCGGACTCTCCGGCGTCCTCAAGGTGATGCGCGCCCAGGGCAGCGGACACGTCGTCAACTCAGCCTCAGTCGGTGGCATCCGCGGTGTGGGAAACCAGTCGGGCTACGCAGCCGCCAAGCACGGAGTCGTCGGCCTGACCCGGAACTCCGGCACCGAGTACGGCAAGTACGGCATCACGGTCAACGCCATCGCCCCAGGCGCGATCTGGACCTCCATGGTGGAAGGGTCTATGAAGCAGCTCAACGAGGAGAACCCCCGCGAGGCTGCTGAGGAGTTCATCCAGTCCAACCCCACCAAGCGCTACGGCGAGGCAGATGAAGTCGCCGCCGTGGTCGCTTTCCTGCTCTCGGATGAGGCGAGCTACGTCAACAGCACTGTCATCCCGATCGATGGCGGTCAGTCAGCCGCCTACTGAGTCACCCTTCCCGCGTGCTGAGCGGCCCAACAATGACGCATTGTTGGGCCGCTCGGTGCGTTCCTCGGTCACGTCTGGGCCGGGGCAGTCAGCGGGTCTGGAGACTGGCGGTGGCGCCCTGCGTGGCTCTCCACCAGGAAACCCTCTCGCGCCCAGTACTCGAACCCGCCGATCAGCTCGCGAACCGCGGTGAATCCCAGGGTCGCCAGACTCAGCGCCGCGCGGGTGCTGCCATTGCAGCCCGGGCCCCAGCAATAGACGACGACGGCGCGGTCACGGTCCGTGCCCAGCTCGTCTGCCCGGGCGGTGAGCTCTGCACCGGGGATGTGCAGCGCGCCCGGGATGTGACCTTGCCTCCATGCCTCAGTGGAGCGGACGTCGAGGACGAGCGGGGAGGCGCCCCCTGCGCGGTCAGCGGCGAGATCCGCCGGGTCGGTCTCGAAGCGCAGCTTGGCGGAGAAGAAGTCTGTGGAGCTCAGTGGTGGAGTCATAGATCCAGTCAATCCCAGCGCGGGCGATCAAGGAACGATGATCTGGGGGCATATCCGTCGGGTCACCGGGGATTCCTCGGTACTATCGCTCCCATGCCGACGAATTCCCTTCTCGATCTAGATTCCACCGACCATCGCATCATCACGGAGCTGCAGCGCGATGGCCGAATCACCACGGTCGAGCTGGCACGCAGCGTCAGCCTCTCCGCCAGTGCCACGGCGGATCGGCTTCGCCGACTTCGGGATGGCGGGGTCATCACGGGGTACTCCGTGACCGTGGATCCAGAAGCCCTGGGCTACGTCGTGAGCGCCTTCGTGCGGCTGGCCTACCCCTCTGGCAACTACAAGCCCTTCCACGACCTCGTGGACACCACGCCGGAGATCGTGGAGGCGCACCACGTCACCGGCGCCGACTGCTTCATCATCAAGGTCCTGGCCCGCTCCATGCGGGACCTTGAACGCATCACCGGACGCCTGGCGACGCTGGGAAGCATCACGACCAGCGTGGTGTATTCAAGTCCAGTTCCGACGCGGCACATCACTCCTGCCTGACACGTGATCCTCACCTTGCGTTAGTGCAACTAATAGTTATAACGTCTAACTGTAAGGTCTATAGCGAGGTACACGGGTGACTGCAACAGGGGGCAGTCCACAGAGGTATGCAGAAGTCAGATGAGCGCACAACCAGTCCACGAGAGCACGTTCGAATCGAGCATCGCTCCGGCAGCCCCTGCAACGCCGTCGGCGGCTCCCGAGGTGGACAAGGCTCGTGGACTCCGGTGCACCCGATATGACCAGATGGCCAAGGCTGCCTCCGCCGGACTCATGTCCCACCCCCACGTCGAGTCTGCGATCGTGGAGATCTCGGGGGACGAGTCCGACCTCGTCTTTCATCTGAACTGCACGATCACCGCCGAGTCTGATCCCTCGGATCTGATGGAGACGGTGTCGAACGGTGTGATCTCGAACATCGAGCGGATGCTGGGTGTGAGCTTCGCGGCGCGCCGACTGCACTTCAACCGCAGCCTCTACACTGACGGAGCCTCCCAGTGAGCCTGGTTCGCCCCGCGTGCGGACCGTCTCCGTGGAGGGCGGCGCCGCCATGCTGATCCAGACGCTGAACGCATTCCTGCTTGCCGCACTCGTCGTCGCCGTGCCGGTCCTCGTCACGCTCGCGATCTGGACCGCAGCGCTGGACCTTCGTCAGCGCACGGGCGACGCGACCCGGAGCCGCACTGTCGCTGCCCACCGTGCACCGGCTCTCGTGACTCAGTCGAGGAACTCCGCCTGAGCCACGCTGGGGCCTGCGGGTCCCACCACGTCGATCAGCATGTCCAGATCCTCGTAGCTGCCGTGACTGGTCCAGCCCGGCACCGCCCACAGATCCTCGCGGATCTGCTCCGCTGAGCGGAACGCCTCCGCATTCGCGTGGCGCCAATGAATCGAGACCAGATGCCCGTCAGGCTCCAGAGCCGCTGCGGCCCGCGCGAGCACGGCGCTCCACTGCGAATCATTGAGGTAGTAGGCAAGCTCGCTGATGAGGATGAGGTCGAGAGCACCCTCGGGCCAATCCT
Source organism: Nesterenkonia halotolerans (assembly GCF_014874065.1). Lineage (NCBI taxonomy): Bacteria > Bacillati > Actinomycetota > Actinomycetes > Micrococcales > Micrococcaceae > Nesterenkonia > Nesterenkonia halotolerans. The sequence continues at coordinate 2,065,320 of NZ_JADBEE010000001.1, forward strand.
CGATGCTGGCCTCTTGGAACGTCACGTTCTCGGCAGAGACCCGGCGTGCGGCGGCCTCCAGCGCGGAGCTGGAGATGTCAGTGGCGAGAACCTCCTCGCAACGCGGCGCGAGCAGCTCGGTCAGCCCGCCGATGGAGCATCCCGGCTCGAAGGCCCGCCGGTACCGTGCACGCGGAAGCGTCGCCAGGGTCAGCGCGTACTTGCGCTGCTCGTACCAGCGGCTGGTCACTCCCCACGGGTCGTCCCGCTCGGCGTGAAGTCCTTCAAAATCTAGCGGAGTTCCGGGGAACACGACCTGCTGGTCGCGCAGCACAGTGGCCAACATGGTGGCGGTCAGGACCGGCTCCCCAGGTTGTCGATCAACCGGTGTGCCCAGTTCCGTGCCGAGCTGAGAAACGAAAGCGGCGACGGCGCGGGAGCGGGCCTCGGCGAGTTCAGCATCAATGGGGATGGAGCGCGCTGCTGACCACGGGATGTCCGAGGGCGTCTTCGGCCGTGAGGTCTGCGCGGGCGGGGTGCTGTGCAGCCACAGCCACACCGGGTACTGCACCAGCGGCGCGTTGTGCTGAGCGGCCGCAGCCGTCGCGGCTTCCCCGCACGCGTCGTGGTCCGGGTGACCGTCCTGGGAGAGCGGCGCGGCAACAAGCGTGCCGCTGGGCATGTGCAGCAATGCGGCCCCGATCTGACGGGTGAGGGATTCGATGTGGGCGGCGAGCTCGCCGTCGGGCAGTTTCAGCCGGAGTCGCTCCATTTTCCCTGGGTCCTCCGAGCTGCGCGGACCCCCCTCGCCGCGCGGTCCCCCCGAGCTGTCTGGCCCGCCCGGGATCAGGGTGCTCAGCTCCTCGAGGGCTGCCTCGGACTCAGCGGTACGGACCTCGGCGAGCTGATCTGCGGGAATGGTGCTGGGTGGATGAGATCCGGTGCCGTCGGTGGCGGCCAGGATCTTGACCGCTGACCCGCCGCGCAGTGCGGCGGCGATCAACGCTGCAGCGCCGAGCACCTCATCGTCGGGATGAGGCGCCACGACGAGCAGTCCCGGAAGATGTTCTGGGATCCACCGTCCTGCGCCGTCGACCTCGCCGATGCCCCAGAGCGGGACGCGCGCATCGAAGTCCCGCAGGGTCGCAGCGGCGCTGCGCGGAGTCTGCGCGCCGTGAAAGGCCGGCGCGGTCTCACCAGGTTCCATGGCCGTCTCTGATCAGGTCGTCCCAGCTGAGTCCGTCCTCGGCCATCACGGCAGGCAGCGCCGCCTCATCCGTCTCGGCGTGGGACTGGCGGATGTAGATGCTGAGATCGGCCACCCGCTGCGCATGGGCCGCGTCCGAGGCGAGCGGACCCGGTCCGAGTGCGCGCCCCGTGCGGTCGATGACCTCAGCCGCCATGCGGTCGATCAGGGTCCGCACCGCAAAGGCCTGCGCCTTCGCCAACGGAAGGTTTGTCGGCTCGGCATCCACCGAGGCGGCCGTCCGTTCCAGCAGCGCCCAGCTCGCGCTGAGTGCCGCGGCCACGGCCCCGGCATGGGCGCGGAGGATCGGCGAGGCACTGGGGGTGGAGGCCCGGGCGAGCAGGGGAGCGGCGACGGCGCGGGCGGCGCCGTACCAACAGGCGGCCACTCCGATGCCGCCGTGCCAGAAACCGGCGCGGTCCAGGTAGTCCGCGTGTGTTCCCAGGGGGGTCGCGTGGACCTGTTCGAAGGAGACCCAGCCCGAGTCGCTGGCCGCCATGCCCACCGCATGCCAGGTGTCTGGCACGGGCGTGACCCCGGGGGAGGAGAGGTCAACGGCGAAGAGCACCTTGTGCGGGACGTCATCGGATGCCTCCGCGTCATCACCCTGCGCGGCTGGGGTGTCAGTGGTGCTGACGGTGGCGGTGACCAGCGCGTGGGTGCACAGCGACGCCCCCGAGCACCACGGCTTTGTGCCGGTCAGCGTCCAGCCCTGGCCGCTGTGCTGCGCCCTTAGCACCGGCGTCGGCGGCTCTGCAGCCCATACGCCCCACAGCTGACCAGGGCGGACCAGTTCATGCTGGCCCAGCTCGGCCGTGATGGCGACCGCGTCGGCGTGGGCCTCGTAGAGCCGACCCACCACCGTGTGGTCCGCGGTGATGCCTGCCAGTCTGCGCCACCGGGCGATGGTGTCCCCGTGGCCGGGAAGGGTGGGAGTGCCGGCACGCAGGCAGGAGTGGACGTCCGCCAGAATCTTGTTCATGCGGGCAGAGCCCCCAGGGTCTGGGCGAACCCGCGCGGGACGCGCCCGGTGGTGCGTCGTGAGGTCAGCACGGGCATGTCCGTCGCCGTGACGACGCGCGCCCCGGACTCGCGGAATCGATGCACGAGGTCCACATCCTCATCGGCTTCGAGGCGCTGGAAGCCCTCGACGTCGAGGTAGCGTGCTGCACTGAACGCCAGATTGGCTCCGTGGATATGGCCGTGGCCGCCGGGAGTGAACTTTCCTGTGTAGTCAGCGGCCCAGGCGCGCCCCAGAGGATCTTCACCGAGGCGTGGGTCGAGCGACACCGTGCCGATGACGAGGTCGGCCCCTTGTGCTCGGTGAGCCTTCTGCCTGCTGAACCAGTCCAGCGGAACCTGGCTGTCGGCGTCGGTGGTCGCCAGCCAGGGAGGGTCGGTCTGAGTATCCGGGCGAGCAGCGCCAGGCCGGGTGGATGATGGGTTGAGCCCGTGCCGGAATCCTGCCGCCCTGGCGGCTCCGACGTTGTGCGCCTCGATCTCCAGCACCTCGGCTCCTGCCTGGCGTGCCAGGGCGGCAGTCGCATCGCTGCAGGCATCGGCGACGACGATGAGCCGCAGCGCCGCTCCGGCATGATCCGCCGCCGCGCGAACGGCCGTGATAGCGGCGAGCACTGTGGCCGCTTCGTCGTGGGCGGGGATGACCACGAGGACATCGAGTTCTGGGGCGGCGGCGGCACTCACGTGCTTGAGTCTAGGCGGTGCTCGTGGCTCAAGGTGTCACTGCGCTGTTGAGTCTTGGTCCTGTTCCTGGAGCAGGGCGGTGAGTGCCTGTTTGTGCCCGGTGTAGGCATCGCGACCGAGCTCGGAGAGGGACAGCATCAGGCGTGAGCGTCCCGCCCGCACGAACGGCTCTTCTGTCACGTATCTCGCGGAGACGAGCTGGGTCAGTTGTTTGCTCAGCGCCGACTTGGACAGTCCGGTGCGCTCCTGGATCTCCGCAAATTCGATTCCCTTCGCCTGCGAGAGCATGGCGCAGATGCGCAGCCGGTGAGCAGCGTGGATGAGCGGGTCAAAGCGCGGTTCAGGCCCCTCGGCTTCAGACCCCACGAGGCCGCCGCTGATAGGCGATGCTGACTCCGAGGAGCCCTGCGGCGAGGATGGCACCGGCTGCCAGCCAGACCCAGCCACCGAGGATGCTGTCCAGAGCGATCGCGGCTACGGGGATGGCGCCGGCCGCCAATCCGGATAGCAGCATCGGACGCCAGGGGAGGCGAATGCCCTGGTATCCGGGGTGGTTCAGTCCCACGGCCCCGGCAAGCCCGCCGATTCCGATCGTCAGCATCAGGATCAGCGAGACCTGGAGGATTCTCGTTGCACCACTGAGATCCTCCAGCGCGTTCAACCCGAGCGCCCCGAAGATCAGTGCCGCGATGGCAGGCAGATACCAGGGAGGAAGGGGGCGGTAGATCGTGGCTCGCTCCTCCTGCTCAGCCGCATCGAGTGCGCGACGCGCCTCCTCGGGAGTAGGAGCTGATCCTGTTGTTTCCATGCAGGAAACAGTACAGGTGTTTCCATCCTGGAAACAAGAGGTTTTTCGCTGTGTTTCTCGTCGCGCCCTTGACCATGGAGGAATTTCCGCAGTGCTTCAGGCCTTGGACCGTGCATGACCTCCGATGTAGAAGAACCAACACTGCCCGCCGACCGCACCGCGCTGATCGTCGGGGCCTCTGGCATCACCGGATCCGCTGTCGCCCGGCAGCTCGTCGCCGAGGGGTGGGACGTGCTGGCCCTGTCCCGGAGTGCCGTCTCCGCTCCGGGCGTGCGCGGGGTTGCTGCCAATCTTCGCGATCCCGAGAGCCTCGCCACCGCGCTGGCCGAGCACCGGCCGACGCACGTGTTCTTCAGCGCCTGGCAGAAGCAGGACACCGAGGCGGAGAACATCAGGGTCAACGGCGCCATGCTGCGTGACCTCTTGGCAGCGCTGAAGCACGCGCCGCTGCAGCATGTTTCCATCGTGACCGGACTCAAGCACTATCTCGGCCCCTTCGAGGCCTACGCCGCCGGAGCCACCCCCGATACTCCCTTCCACGAAGAGGAGCCGCGACTGGAGACCCCGAACTTCTACTACGCGCATGAGGATGAGCTCTTCGCCGCGGCGGAGCGTCAGGGCTTCACCTGGTCCGTGCACCGGGCGCACACCATCATCGGCCACGCCGTGGGCAACGCCATGAACATGGGCCTGACCATCGCCGTTCAGGCGACGCTCGCCAAAGAGCTGGATCTCGACTTCGTGTTCCCCGGCAGCGAGCAGCAGTGGAACGGGCTCACCGATGTGACCGACGCAGGGCTGCTCGCCGAGCAGATGATCTGGGCTTCCACGGACCCTGCCGGGGCGAACGAACCCTTCAACATCGTCAACGGGGACGTGTTCCGGTGGCGCTGGATGTGGCCGCGGCTCGCGGCTGATCTCGGTGTGGCCCCTGAGCGCGTGATCGGATTCTCCGAGGCGCCGCGTCCGTTGGAGGAGCAGATGGCGCCGCACGAGGCGGCATGGCCCGCGATTGCGGAGAAGCACGGTCTCATCGAGTCCGATATCCAGCGACTGGCCTCCTGGTGGCACACCGACGCCGATCTGGGGCGTGAGATGGAGGTCGTCACAGATATGGGCAAGAGCCGCGACGCTGGGTTCCTGTCCCACCGCCGCACCGAGCAGGCCTTCAAGGACCTGTTCGTCCGCTACCGCGCGGACCGCGTCATCCCCTAGACCGCGAGAGCAGTGCCGCGTTCGGCGCGCTGATTCGCGCCGTGGCATGACGAACGCCCCGCCGCAGGGGAACTCGGGGAGTTCCTCTGGGACGGGGCGTGCGTTCTGTGCTGCTCGGGTCGCTCAGAACCTCATGCTCAGGAGGCGTTCTCCAGCGAGGCGATGTCGATGACGGCGCGGTAGCGCACGTCGCCCGAGACGACCTTGTCGTAGTACTCGGCGACCTGATCGGCCTGGATCAGCTCAGTGGTGGCCGTGATGCCGTGCTTGGCGCAGAAGTCCAGCATCTCCTGGGTCTCCGGGAGACCGCCGACCATGGAGCCGGCGTAGTTCCGGCGCATGGTGAGCAGCGAGAACATCTGGAAGGACTGCTCCTCGCTGGGGGCTCCGACGTTGACCATGGTCCCGCCGCGGCCCAGCAGGCCGAGGAAGGAGTCAAGGCTGACGGATGCGCCCACGGTGTTGATGATCAGGTCGAAGGTTCCGGCCAGCTCCTGGAACGCGCTGCCGTCCGCGGTGGCGCGGTAGGAGGTGGCGCCGAAGCTGAGTCCGTCTTCCTTCTTGCTGTCGGTGCGGCTGAGCACGGTGACCTCAGCGCCCATGGCGGCGGCGATCTTGACCGCGATGTGCCCCAGTCCGCCCATGCCGATCACACCGACCTTCACGCCCGGACCGGCGCCGTAGCGCTTCAGCGGGGCGTAGGTGGTGATCCCGGCGCAGAGCAGCGGGGTGGTCGAGGCGGCGTCCATGCCCTCGGGGATGCGCAGCACGAAGTGGTCACGGACCACGATCTGCTGGCTGTATCCGCCATGGGTGGTCTCACCGTCCTTGTCCTGACCGTTGTAGGTCGCGACGACGCCCTGGCTGCAGAACTGCTCCTCGCCGGCCTTGCAGGCCTCGCACTCCATGCAGGAATCAGCGAAGCAGCCGACGCCGACGGTGTCACCGACGGTGAACTCGGAGACGTCAGCCCCGACCTCGACCACGTCGCCGATGATCTCGTGCCCCGGAGTCATCGGGTAGCTGGCGCCGCCCCATTCGTTGCGGACCTGGTGGATGTCGGTGTGGCAGATGCCCGCATAGCGGATGGCGATGCGCACGTCATCGGCGCGCACGCTGCGACGCTCGAGCGGACGGCGGGTGAAGTCACCTTCGGCGCTGTCGGCCTGAAGTGCGGTGATGGTCGTAGTCATAGGGTGTTCCTTCGTGTGGTGGCGCAGTGATGCGCGGTGAAAGTGTCAGGAGACGCCGCAGGGCCGCGGCGGGCGATGGAGGCGCGCCGCGGCCCTGCAGGCGTGTGCTGGACCGATGTGGTCTGAGCGGATCAGCTCTCGAAGGTGGCGTCCAGAGTGATCTCCACTCCGGTGAGCGCCTTGCTGACCGGGCAGCCGGTCTTGGCTTCTTCAGCGGACTTCAGGAAGGTGTCCTCGTCGATGCCGCTGACCTCACCGTGGACGATCAGCTTGATGCCGGTGAGCTTGAAGCCGCCGTCGGGATCGGCGCCGAGGGAGACCTCGGCGCGGACGTCCAGAGATTCCACGGTGCCGCCGGCGCCGGAGAGCACGGCAGAGAGCTGCATGGCATAGCAGGAGGAGTGTGCCGCGGCGATGAGCTCCTCGGGGCTGGTGTTGCCGTTGGCCTCTTCTGCTGAGCGCTTCGGGAACGACACGTCATAGGTGCCGATCTTGGAGCTGCTGAGCTCGACCTGGCCGGAGCCCTCTTCGAGTGATCCGTTCCAGGCAGTGCGTGCTGTACGTGTAGGCATGATGGTTCTCCTTCGATTCATGTGCTCAGTGCGGGTGTGCATCGAGCTGGTCTGTGTCAGTTTCTCGGCTGCGGCCTGACGCCGCCTGGACGTCGCTCAGCCGCGCAGGAAGGTCAGGAGCTGCTCGTTGACCTCCTGGGCGTGGGTCCAGAGCATGCCGTGGGGAGCGCCTTCGATCTCGTGGTACTTCGCCGAGGGAAGGGCCTCATGGAAGGGTCGACCGGTGGAGTCGATGGGCAAGATGTTGTCTGCCGTGCCGTGGACGATCAGCGCGGAGACCTCGGAGCTTCCGAGGGCGACGACGTCGTCTCTGAAGTCCGTGAGCCAGGTCGGCTGCGCCCAGATCGAGGCATGCGGTGACGCCGCGTAGGCGAGCCCCTTGTTCGCGGCCAGCGCCTCCTCGCTGAGTCGACCACCGAGGTTCTCCTCCGCGTTGAAGAAATCGTTGAAGAAGCTCGTGAAGAAGGCGTAGCGGTCGGTGCTGACGGCCTCGAAGAGTCCGTCGAACACGTCCTGCGGGACGCCTGTGGGATTGTCCTCGGTCTGCAGCAGGAAGGGCTGGAGTGAGCCGAGGAAGACGGCTTTGTCCACCCGCTGGGTCCCGTGGTTCTTCAGGTAGCGGGCGACCTCGCCGGTGCCCATGGAGAAGCCGACCAGCGCGGCGTCGCGGAGATCGAGCGCCTCCATGACTGCGTGGAGATCTGCGGCGTAGGTGTCGTAGTCGTGGCCCGTGGTGGGGCGAGAGGACTTTCCGAATCCGCGGCGGTCATAGGTGATGACTCGGTATCCGGCGTCCAGCAGAGCTGCCGTCTGCTTCTCCCAGGATGATCCATCCAGGGGATAGCCGTGGATGAGCACCACTGGCTGACCTGAGCCGTGGTCCTCGTAGTAGAGGGAGATGTCTGTGCTGTTCTCGGTTCCGACGGTGACGTGCGACAAGTCAGTTCCTCCTTCAGTCCGGAGAACGTTCGTTCTCCACTGCTCTCACCATAGGAGAACCATCGTTCTCTGGCAAGTACACTGGGATGACAGCACCATGAAGAGCAACGGAAATCGAGGGAAAGAGAAGGGTCGCCAATGACGCGTCAGGGGGACGCAGGACTGCGCGAATCGGGGGATCTCCAGCTGCGCCGAGCAGTCATCGAATCGGCGGATTCCCTGTACTACGCCCACGGCTTCCGCGCGGTGGGCATGGACGCGCTGCGCCAACACGCAGGGGTCTCGCTGAAGCTGATCTACCGGCTCTTCCCCTCCAAGGAGTCCATCGTTCTGGCAGTGCTGGACTACCGCCACCAGATCTGGGCCGGGGAGGTCACCGCCGCCGTCGAGCGTGCCGAATCTCCCAGAGAGCGTCTGCTGGCGATCTATGACTACCTCGCCGGGTGGTTCCGCTCCGAGAACTTCCGCGGCTGCGTCTTCATCAACGCCTTCGGTGAACTCGCCACCGAGTCCCCCGCGGTGGCGGCCAAGGCCGCCGAGCACAAGCGGGACTTCCGCGACTACATGGACCAGCTCGCCATCGATGCCGGGTTCTCCGCCGAGCTGGGCGACCAGCTGATGCTGCTCGCCGAAGGCGCCCAGGTCACCGCCGCGATCACCGGAGATGCCGCCATGGCGATGAAGGCCCGCCGCGCGGCCGAGATGCTGCTCAGCTTTGAAGAGACCCGGCCGACCGCCAGCGTCGCCGGAGGCAGCGCCGCACCTCAGAGCCATGGCGGCTGAGTCGCAGGAGCCCTCAGAGGCACAGCGCGGCTCTGGGACACAGCCTGCGGGAGAGCCCCGCTCAGGGCGGGGGTTGATCTGGGCCGCTGCCGCGCTCGGCCTGCTGAATGCGGCGCCCAGCGTCTATTGGGCCTTCGGCGGGGATGCCCTGCTGGAGACCATCGGCCAGTGGCTGATCGACCTGCGGGGCCGGTCCCCGCTGCTGATCGGCATGGGTCTGCTGGGCATCGCGCTGGGAAAATCTGCGGCGGCGGTGATCCCGCTGGTGGCGATCCACGTGCTGGCTGCCCGGCGGGTGCTGTGGTGGAACCTCTCCCGTCTCGCCGCTGTGGCGCTGATCCTCTATGGCGCGGCGGGACTGGTCATCAACCTGGTGCTGCTGCTGTTCCCCGGCCTCACCGTGGAGGATCCGACGGCGCGATGGGGCCAGGCGCTGCTCTGGTACCCGATGCTCCTGCTCTGGGGGCTGGTGCTCGGCGTCGGGCTTCATCGGTGGCGCAGGCGGGTCAGCGAGGGTGGCCCCACCCCGAGGTGAGGGTCCTTGTGCGGCTCAGAGCCACTGCCGACGCTTGAAGACCAGCCATAGCCCGAGACTCAGGCCGAGCATCAGGGCGAGGGCCAGTGGATATCCCGCGATCCAGTGAAGCTCCGGCATATGGCGGAAGTTCATGCCATAGATCGAGGCGATGAGCGTGGGCGCGAACAGTATCGCCGCCCAACCGGAGATCTTCTTGCTCTGCTCCCCCTGGGCGTAGGAGGCGTCAGCCAGACGTCGGGTGGCGTCGTTCTGTTCGATCGTCAGCAGCGTGGAGTGCAGAGCCACCGCGTTCTCCAGATGAGAGCGCAGCAGCTCGACCCGGTCGCGCATCCCCCGTGCACGGCGGATGAGGTCGCTCCAGATGGGAGAGGGGACGTTCTCAGCGCCCGAATCGGCAGCCGCGTCGACGGCTGAGTCGGCGGCGTTGGACCCGCCCTCTGTGGACAGCGCCTCCAGGGGCCGCAGAGCCCATTCGCACCGGTGGGCCTCTTGGAGCAGCTGGTAGATCTTGTGGGACAGTGCGGCATCGAGTCGGGCTTCCCGGAACAGCAGCCCCTCCATCTCTTCGACGGCATCCTCCAGCTCATCCAGGGCCGCGGGATACTCGCGCAGCACGGCGCTGATGATCCCGGAGACCGCGTCGGTCGCCGTGAGGCCAGCGGGACGGGTTCGCACCGCGTCGAGCACGTTGAGCTGCGGGAGATCCTCGGTCGCTGTCTGCACGGTGATGATGAGGTTCTTCGCCGAGAGCACCCGCAGTTCGGTGAAGCTGAACTGCTGATCAGCAGTGAGGCAGACCCGGTGCAGCACGGCGGCGACCGACTCGTAGGAGCTCGAGGGGATGGACAGCCGGCTCCGGTTGCCGGCGAGGAAGTCCAGTTCGGCTTCCTGCAGACCGAGGCCCTCGGCCGCAGCGGCGAGGTCCGGCGCGTCGTGTGCCTGGAGGTCCACCCAGAGCAGACCCCGCGACGAGCTGCGTGCCGAACCAACCGCGGAGGGTTCGACCGCGTGGACCTGTCCGTCGGCCCCGAATTCCCACATGCTGATGGACATGGTGATCAGTCCCTGACTTTCAGGCCTCGGTAGCGGTTGAGCGCCGCGTGGATCTCATGGGCGCGCGGACGTGCCAGGTGGCCCGGATGTCCGCGATGGGGGGAGAGGGACTCCAGTCCGGAGGCATCCACCTCCCGAAGCAGAGATTCCACCATGCTGGCGATATCGCTGACCCCGTCGGCGCGCTCGGCGAGCCGGTCCAGTGCCTTGGCGATGGCCTCGGTCTGGGCGGCGTCGACGAGCTGGGCGACGGCGGCCAGGTCCACGTCCTCGCGGCCGTACTGGATGGCATCCCGGCCTCGGCCGCGCGCGGGCTTGGTCTTCTTCGCCGGCCGCAGCGAGTCCTGCTGCGGGACCCGTGCCGCGGCCGTGGCGAAGATCCCGGGTGCGGTGGCTGGCGTGGCGGCGCCGGGGGCAGTGGCATCAGCCGCAGGGGCATCAGCCGCGGTGACCTCCGGGGCGGCGGGGGCGGCGTGCCGCGCCGCGATGCGGTGCGCCTCCTCGGTGACGTCGCGCAGGGTGTAGTCCTGCAGCGCGATCACCTGGTCGGCCACCTCGAAGAAGGCGCCGGAACCACCGGCGACCAGCACGGTGGAGACGCCGCGCTCGGTGAAGAGCGGGCGGACCCGGTCCACGAAGGGAGTGATCGGTTCACGCTGGGCCGGGATGAGCTCGCGCATGCGCTCGTCACGGATCATGAAGTTGGTGGCGGAGGTGTCCTCGTCGATCAGCAGCGCGCTGGCCCCTGCCTCCACGGCTTCCACCAGGTTCGTGGCCTGGGAGGTGGAGCCGGAGGCGTTGGTGCTGGAGAAGCTGCGGGTGTCCGTGCCGGAGGGCAGCCCGGAGATGAAGGGTGAGATGTCCACCCCGGCGGCGGCGCGGCCGTCCTCGGCGCGGATGGACACGGCGTCGTCGCGGGTGATGACCCATTCACGGCCGTCCCCGGAGATGTGGGGGTAGACGCCGCGTTCGATGGCCCGGAGCAGAGTGGACTTGCCGTGATACCCGCCGCCGACGATCACGCTGACGCCTTCGGGGACGCCCATCCCGGTGAGACTGCGACCGCTGGGGAGCTCGAAGCTGACCCGCAGCGATTCCGGGCTGCGGAACTGGACTGCCGCCTCTGCCAAGGGGCGGTCAGAGTCCCCCGACCTGCGGGGCAGGACCGCGCCGTCGGCCACGAAGGAGACCAGGCGTCGTGCAGCCAGCTCGGCCTGCAGCGCAGCCTGATCTCGGTAGAGCGTGACGTGGTTCTGCAGGGCGTCCTGGTCCACGCTGCCGTGGAGCAGCGCGGCCTCGGCGATCTGCGGCAGCGTCTCGGTGAGCAGCCGAGCAGCCTTGCGCCCCAGTGCCTTGCGGCCGGCGGCCGGCAGCCCGACGGCGAGACGCGCCTCGATGAACTCCTCGGTGATGAGCACGCTGGTGCGCTCGAGCACCTGCTGCCCGGGAGTGCCGATGCTGATGGCATCGCTCTCGGGCGAGGACTTGTGACTGCCCCGCAGAGCGGCGGCGAACGCCCGGGTGAGGAAGTCCCCGGTCGCGATCCGGCCTTCGCGGTCCGCGAGAAGTTCTGCGGGAAACCCCGCCTCCGCTCGGCTCAGGCGCAGTCGCATCAGGGAGGGCGGGGCGAACGGATCCACCTGCACCTTGTCCACGAAGAGCCGGAAGACTCCGAGGTCATAGGAGCCGGTCAGCTGCTTATAGGAGGCGTAGCCGCGGCCGTCCAGAGAGGTCAGTGTGCGTTGGAGCGTCTGCTGATCGTTCATGCGCCCTGAGTGTACTGGCGCTGGCGCTCGCGCTGCCCGTGGGTCAGCCGGCGAAGATCGACCCCGGAGTCGAAGCTGGAGCCGATCGCACCGGCGAACACGCCCAGGCCGGCGCTGAACCAGGCGATGTGCAGGTAGGTGGAGAGCTCTACCTTTCGGCCGATCACATTGGACATGTATTCGGCGTCGATGATGACCAGAGCGCCCAGGAAGATGACCAGCACCAGGAACAGATAGAGCACCATGATGCACACCAGCAGCGTGATCACCGTCGAGCCGTTGTAGAGCGTCACCACAGTGGCCAGACTCCGGTTCTTGGGGCGGTCCCAGAGCCCGTCGCGCAGGATGAGCCAGAAGATCATGGTCGCGACGGCGGCGAGTCCGACCAGCAGCAGACGGGTGGAGCTCAGCGCGTCGGCCATCTGCCAGATGGAGCTGTAGAAGATGCCGAAGGCGCCCGTCGCCGCACCTGCGGCCAGGGCGCTGGAGAGTTTGGGCACGGCCCGCATCGGGTCGTTGCCGAGGACCATGCCCAACACGGTGCGCGGTCCGCCGGTGAAGGTGTGGGCGAAGAGTCCCAGCGCCGCGCCGCGCTCGGTGTCCTGCCACCGGCTCCAGCGGGAGTCGTACTTCTCCGGGTCTGGGCCGGTGCCTTCGGGCAGCAGGCGCAGCAGCGAGCCGGTGAAGACCTTCTGGATCCTGCGCTTGGTGGCCCAGGCGCCCAGCGTCGGGCAGGAGACGATCGCGATGTTCTGCTCCGGAAAGATCTCGGAGATCAGCGGATGCCCCTTGGTGTGACGCGGGATCTCGGTCAGCATGATGACCGCGTCGGCGTCTTCATTCTCCTCGTCGATCTCGCGCACGGCGCTGAGATCGAGGGTGTCATCGGGGCGGATCTTGAGCATCCTGGTCTCGGAGTGCACCGAGACCTCGCCGCCGATGAGTCTGCGCGCTTCGGCGCTGAAGGACTCTTGAATGGAGTTGACCCGCCGAGTGGGCAGGCCAGGGTCAGCCAGAAGCATGATGCGGAACGTGTTCACGGATGTTGACACAGCTACAGGTGCTCCTCAGCCGGCATAGAGAGCGGTCCCGTCAGGGAGACCAAAGCCCCCGCTGGACCGACGGCCCAGCGGGGTTTCGCCCGTGGTTCCACGGGTGAGGTCACTCTAGGCGAAGAGCGGAGCGAACCCGGTCGGCAGCTGCGAGCGCAGGTCCTTGATCTCACCCTCGGAGACCGAGTCGGCGAGGGTGGAGAACACTGCCTGGACCTGGGGGAGGGCATCCTCGGTGCCGAGGTCCTCGCCCAGCTGACCGGCCACGCGACGCAGGAAGTCATCCACGTCGTCGAGCGTCTCGGTCTCAGTCTGGGAGGTCAGCGGTGCCTTCAGCTCCTCGGGAAGTTGGGCGGCAAGATCGCTTGCCTCGCCACCCTTGAGCCGCTTGCCGAGGTCCTCCAGGACGACCTTCACTAGCTGGTCGGCCTGCTCGCGGTCGCTCGGACCGCCCTTCTCGGAGACGTTCTTCAGAAATTCATCGTGGCGCATAGGGTGCTCCTTCAGTTGCTCCGGCCAGTGGGCCGTGCGCACCAACGCTTCTTCCGCTGGCGCGTGCCGCAGTCAACAGATCTGCGCACGGGCCCGTCTGACCGTTCTTCTCCACCGTAAACACGCCTGCGGGGGGTCTGTCGAACTCTAGGCCCGAGCGATGTTCCACCCGGTGCGGACCAGCGGCACCTGCAGCGGAAGGCGGGCCAGGGCGACGGCGCGGGCCCTCGGGTGGTGCCAGTACTTCTTCACGGAGTAGATGTTCGCCGGGTAGACCGCGAGCATCAGGGCTGCCGTGCACAGTCCCCCGGCGCGACGAGTGCCCGGGATCATCAGCGCGACGGCGGTGCCGAGTTCGGCGAGGCCGCTGGCGTGGGTGATCAGGCGCCGGTTGCCCAGCTGCGGCGGCACGATCGAATCGAAGGGGGCCGGGTAGAGGAAGTGCAGCGCCCCGGTGAAGCTGAGAAGGCCTGCCATCGCGACGGCCTGCTGGTTCGTGTTCATCGAGCTGGCTCTCCTGGGGTCGTCGGGGGAATCGTGCCCACGCAGTGAGACACTGAGCCCATGACTGGGGCTTTCATCCGAGTGGCACGCGGACTGTGGGGTTCCACGCATCCTGGTCCCACACTGGTGGTCACTGTACTCGCGGCCGCGCTATCGCTGGCCGCCGGGCTGAGCCTGGGGCGGATCGCGCTGCTCACGCTCGCCGTCTTCGCCGGACAGCTCTCGGTGGGCCTGTCGAATGACGCGCTCGATGCCGGGCGAGACCGTGCGGTGGGCCGGACGGACAAGCCGATCGCTCGCGGCGACATCAGCCTGCGCACGGGGTGGATTGCCGCTATCCTCGCGCTCGCCCTGGCGCTGGGGCTCTCCGCCCCGCTGGGTCTGGGAATGCTCGCCGCTCACGCGATCTTCCTCGCCTCGGCCTGGTCCTATAACGCGGGGCTGAAGGCGACACCGATCTCGATCCTGCCGTTCATCCTCGGATTCGGCGCCTTTCCCGCCTTCGCCACGCTCGCCGCCCCGGATCCGGAGCTGGCGGCCCCCTGGGCCCTGCTCGCCGGCGGCGCCCTGGGTGCCGCGATCCACCTGACCAACGTGCTGCCAGACCTCGACGACGACGCCCGCACCGGCATCTCGGGGCTGCCGCACCGGCTCGGTGCCCGCCCCTCGGCGGCGCTCGCGGCTGCTGCGGTGCTGATCGGGGCGATCGCGGTGACGGCCAGCGCGGCGGACGGGGAGATCCTCCAGGGGGACCTCGCGCAGATCCCGGTCATCTCCTGGGTGTTCTTCGCCCTGGAGGTCGCGGTCGTCCTGGTGACGCTGGTGCTCGCGGTGAAGGGGCGCTCCGGACGGGTGCTGTTTCGCCTGGTGATGCTCGCGGCGCTGCTGCTGGCCGCGCAGCTGGTCGCAGCGGGCGGCTCCCTCGCCGGCTGAGAACTCAGGCTGCGGAGTCGAAGCCCATCGCGTAGGCGCGGGCGAAGAGCCGTCCGGTGCCCGGCCCCAGCATCAGCTGCAGCCCGCCGCTGCGCAGGGTGTTCACGGTTGGCCCCACGGGTCTGCCCAGCCGAGTGTTCAGTCCGGCCAGATGCGCTGCTCGGCGCGCCGAGCGCAGCCGGTTCTGCTCCCACCGCTGCAGGCCCTCCTCCGGCGCGACTCCGGTATTGACCCATTTCGTCAGCAGCGGGGCGAGGGTGGCGGCATCGAGCAGGCCCAGGTTCATCCCCTGTCCGCCGATCGGGCTGACCTCATGGGCGGCGTCGCCGATCACCAGGAGGCGTCCGTTGCGCAGCTGTGGGGCGACGAAGCGACGCACTCCGAACCCGGTCACCTCGGCGGTGACCGATTCGCCGTGGACGGCCAGCAGGCGCTGCATCCGTTCCAGCCGCTGCTCCGGCTCGGTCGAGGCGTCAGGGGAGTCCCAGGCGACGAAGCGGCGTCGTCGTCCTGGGAGCGGGAAGGATTCCAGCACTCCGGAGGTCTCCAGGTGCACCACCGCGGTGCCCTGGTCCTGACGGTCGGAGACCTCGGCGTCGGTCATGAGGTACCGGTCCGGATAGGTGTGTGCCACCGGGTCTCGATAGACCAGCTCCCGGGAGCGGCCGCCGCCGGCGAGGACCACGAGCGGGGCGCGCCGGTCTCCGTGGCTGGTGCGCACCTCCACGTGTTGGGGTCGGGCGGAGAGTGCGGTGACCCGGATCCCGCGCCGCGGTTCCGGCGCCACCCGGGAGATCACGGCCTCGGTGGCGGCCTGCGGCAGGGTGGCGACGAAGGGGAACCGGGTGGAGAGGCGGTCGAAGCGCACGGTGCCCAGCAATCGGCCCTCGGATCGGGCCTCGCCGCGCCGCACGCGCACGGCGTGCTCCAGCAGCGCGGCCGTGAGTCCTGAGCGCTGCAGGGCGGCCAGCACCGGGGCGTGGATGCCGATCGCCCGGCTGTCGGACCCGGGCTCCTCGCGCGCCTCGAGGACCTCCACGCTGATGCCGCGGCGGAACAGCTCGGCGGCCAGCAGCAGGCCCACCGGTCCGGCGCCGATGACGATGACCTCAGCCACGGCCGGGCCCCTGGGCGAGCAGTCGGAAGGGGGCGGGGGAGGAGACCTCCCAGTCCGGGCCCAGCGCAGCGGCCAGCTCGGCGCGCTGGTAGCTGCGCCGGATCGAGCGAAGCCCGTCGGTGCGCAGGAAGGTCCCGGGCGCGACCGGGGTGATGGCCACGGCGTAGAGCCCATAGGCGAGGCGACCGCGGGCGATGTCCGCGTGGAGCACCGTGCCGGAGGAGAGCTGCTGGGACGCGGCGGTGAACTGCCGCAGCTCGTCGGCGTCCAGATGGTGGAGCACATGGTTGGAGAGCACGAGGTCGAAGCTCTCCCCGCCGGAGATCAGCTCTTCGGCGTCTGCGCAGCGGAAGGTGATCCCCGGCTGGGCTCGGCGCAGCGCCGATTCGTGGGCTCGCGGGTCCGGGTCGGCGCCGGTCCACTCCACGGTGATGCCGTCTGCCGCGGCGAGCTGGGCCAGCCGGGTCAGCACGTCGCCGCCGCCGGAGCCGAGGTCCAGCACGCGGGCGGGCCGGTCGAAGCTGGTCAGCAGGCTGCGCAGCCGTCGGCGGTAGATCAGGTCCCAGCCGGAGATCAGCCGGTTGACCAGTCCGAAGCGCCGCAGCGTGGCCTGCAGGCGCTGCGGATCGCAGTCCGGGTCATCCATGAGCTCACGCAGCTGCTCATCGCGGGTGGAGAGGTCGAGGCGGCTCATCGGGGTCTCGGCTCAGCCGCTCTTGTGCATCAGCGCGGATTCCACGGTGAGCCCGGGGCCGAAGGCCAGCGCGGCGATCGGCCCGGAGACCGCCGGGTCCTCCAGGAGCCGGCGCAGGATGAACAAGATGGTGGCGCTGGACATGTTGCCGTGCTCGCGCAGCACCGCCCGGGAGGAGTCCAGGGCGGAGGGCTCCAGCGCCAGGCCGGCTTCCACGCGGTCCAGCACGCTGCGTCCCCCGGGGTGCACTGCCCAGGTCGACGGCGGCTCCGCGTCGCCGAGGAAGCGGTCGACGGCGGCGCGGATCTCGCGTCCGATGATGCGCGGGACCTCGGCGGAGAGCGTCATGTTGAAGCCGTGGTCACCGATGGTCCACACCATGTCGGATTCTCCGTCGCTGGTCAGCGCGGTGGTGAAGCGTTCAAGCATGATCCCGCCGGACCGGCCCACGGCGTCGTCGGCGGTGACCACGGCGGCGGCCGCGCCGTCGGCGAAGACCGAGGCCGCGACGATCTGTTCAGCATCGGCGGTGTCGCGGATGTGCAGCGAGCACAGCTCCACGCAGACCACCAGCACCACTGCCTCAGAGCGGGAATCGGTGATCTGGGAGGCCAGGCGCAGTCCCGGCAGTGCGGCGGCACAGCCCATGAAGCCCAGGTGGCTGCGCTCCACGGTCTCGGGCAGGCCCAGGTCGCGGATCAGCCGGTAGTCCAGCCCGGGCGCGAAGAACCCCGTGCAGGAGACCGTGACCACGTGGCTGATCTGGCTGGGGGAGATTTCCCCCTCGGCGAGGGCGCGGCGCGCGGCTTGTGCGGCGAGCCGCGGTGCGGCGTTGCGATAGAGATCGTTGCGCGTACCCGTGCCAGGTGTCAGCAGGGTGGCGTCTTCGCCGATGAACTCTCCATCGGGAGAACCGCCCAGGCCGGTGAGCACCGTGTGGCGCTTCTCGATGCCGGCGGCGTCGAAGGCTGCGCCGATCAGCCGACGGGTCAGCCTGCTGACGTCGGGCTGGTCGGCGAAAAAGGCACGCAGGTCCTGCTGCGGGACCGAGGTCTCCGGCAGGGCCGTGCCGATGGAGCTGATGCGCGCTGGCATGTCACCACTAAACCATGGTGGCGAGCTTTTGGACGGCGGGGAATGTTGCGCGCCGTCGTCCTGGGTCTGGCCGTCCTCGCGAATCTCGCGGGGGTGACCTGGGGGTCAATCCACCTGATGGGCGTGGTCCGCGTCGAACGCGTCCGCACCCATCCCGGTGATGTAGGCGGCCTGGTTGACGTGGGCCACGGCGTCGAGGGAGACGCTGATCAGCCGCGCCGAGCGTGTCACCGGCGGATCCCACTGCTCGTCGATGACCTCGTCCAGGTCCGCATCGCTGAGCGAGTCCAGGTAGTCAAGGTGCGCCTGGACGACCGCGTCGAGGTGCTCCAGCAGCAGGTCGGCGTCCTCCACATGGATCTTCCGGGCCTGGCTCGAGGAATGTCCGAATCCCATGTCGTGGTCCTTCAGACCCAGGTTGAAGCGCCCCTCGAACCCCTGGGCGATCCACACCGTCTCCTGCCCGGAGAGGGTGGCGATCTGTTCGTCGATCTCCCGAGCTGAATGCCACAGCAGCCAGGCGATGGAGTTGTCATGGTGCGGATGCGCGTTCAGCAGTGTGGGGGTCAGGGCGGAACACAGCGCCTGCGCCTCGTCCCGGGGGCGCCGTGCGACATCCTTGAGAATCTCTACGCTGCTCATCGGGACCACCTGTTCTGGGGGTTGAGAGTGGGTCAGGCCTCAGTACACCAGCACTCACTGGATTTTGCACCGAAGCGTGAGGCGCACCTCATGCATTACATTCTGAATAAATCCTCCACGCGTGTCATCTGGCGATAAAGTTGTGTGTTTCAATTGACGCCGGACGCGAAGGACTCACCGTGTCCTCGGCCGCCGCAGCACCCCGCCGACGGTCGCCCATCACTCGCAAGGACTTGACTCATGGCATTCTCAGGACATCGGCGCCGTGCTTTCAGCGCGGTCGCTCTCACCGCCAGCCTGGCACTCGTGCTGGCATCATGCGCAGAGACCGAGAACATCGACGGCGGAGGCGAAGGGGATGATTCCGGCGGCGGCAGCATCGCGGTCGGCACCACGGACGTCGTGACTTCCCTGGACCCTGCCGGTTCTTATGACAACGGATCCTTCTCCGTGCAGAACCAGGTGTATCCGTTCCTGATGAACACTCCCTATGGCAGCCCGGACGTCGAACCGGACATCGCCGAGTCCGCGGAGTTCACCGAGCCCTCGCAGTACACGGTCACGCTGAAGGAGGGTCTGACCTTCGCCAACGGCAACGAGCTGACCTCCTCCGATGTGAAGTTCACCTTCGACCGCCAGCTGGAGATCGCGGATCCCAACGGACCGTCCTCCCTGCTCTACAACCTGGACAGCGTCGAGACTCCGGATGAGCAGACCGTGGTCTTCAACCTCAACAGCGAGGACGATCAGACGTTCCCGCAGATCCTGTCCTCACCGGCTGGTCCGATCGTGGATGAGGAAGTCTTCTCCGCCACCGAGCTGACCCCCTCCGAGGACATCGTCGAGGGCGACGCGTTCGCCGGTCAGTACGCCATCACGGATTACACCGAGAACGAGCTGATCCGCTACGAGGCCTTCGAGGACTACCAGGGTCTGCTCGACGCGGCAGAGACCGACGTCATCACCGCGCAGTACTTCACCGAGGAGACCCAGCTCAAGCTGGCAGTGCAGGAGGGCGACATCGATCTGGCCTTCCGCAACCTGAGCCCCACCGACCTCGGTGACCTGCGCGAGGACGAGAACGTCACCGTCCATGACGGCCCCGGCGGCGAGATCCGCTACATGGTCTTCGACTTCAACACTCAGCCCTTCGGCGCCGAGACCGAGGACGCCGACGAGGAGCAGGCGCTGGCCGTGCGCCAGGCAGCTGCGGACCTGCTGGACCGCGAGGCGCTGAGCGAGGAGATCTACCAGGGCACTTACACCCCGCTGTACTCCTACGTCCCCGAGGGACTGACCGGTGCTGTCGAGCCGCTCATGGAGATGTACGGCGACGGCGAGGGCGGCCCGGATGCAGAGGCTGCGGCCAGCAAGCTGGAGGAGGCCGGCATCGAGACCCCGGTCGAGCTGAACCTGCAGTACAGCCCCGATCACTACGGCAACTCCTCGGATGAGGAATACGCCATGATCGAGAGCCAGCTGGAATCCGATGGTCTCTTCGAGGTCAACCTGCAGTCCACGCTGTGGGACACCTACAACGCGGAGCGCGTCGAGGGCGTCTACCCGGCCTACCAGCTCGGCTGGTTCCCGGACTACTCCGATGCCGACAACTACCTCGCGCCGTTCTTCCTGGAGGACAACTTCCTGGTCAACGGCTACTCCAACGAAGAGGTCAATGACCTCATCCTGGAGCAGGCCAGCACGCCGGACGAGGCAGAGCGCACGTCCATGATCGAAGAGGCCCAGGAGCTGGTGGCAGAGGATCTCTCCACGCTGCCGTACCTCCAGGGTGCACAGGTCGCGGTCTCGGCCAACGACATCGAAGGCGTGACGCTGGATGCGTCCTTCAAGTTCCGCTACGCCTCGCTGACCCGCTGATCTGTTCACCGGGTGACCCGCTGATCGGCTGACCTGCCGATCAGCGGGCCAACCGGTGTGGGCAGCACCCCGAAAAAGACTCTGAGAGAAGAGGACCAGCGTGACCATCGCTGACACAGCAACGCCTCCGAGCGCCGCCGCCGGAAAGAAATCCGGGGGCGGCGGTCTGGGCCGCTACATCCTGGTCAGGTTCCTGCTGATCATCCCGACCGTGTTCATCCTGGTGACGCTGGTCTTCTTCCTCATGCGGGTGGTCGGTGACCCGATCTCCGCCTCGGTCGGAGGTCGTCTGACCCCCGACCAGCTCAACGCCCGCCTCGCCGAAGCCGGTTACGACCGGCCGGTGCTGGTGCAGTACTTCGAGTACATCGGTCAGATCTTCACCGGAGACTTCGGCCGCACCCTGACTGACAACCGTGAGATCAGCGAGATCCTGGTGACCTACGGCACCGGAACCCTCGAGCTGGTCTTCTTCGCCCTGGTGGTCGCGCTCGTGGTCGGCATCCCGCTGGGACGCTTGGCCGCATACCGCCGCGATCAGATCCCGGACGCACTGCTGCGCATCTTCGCCATCCTCTGCTACGCCACTCCGGTGTTCTTCGCCGCCCTGCTGCTGAAGCTCGTCTTCTCCGTCTGGCTCGGCTGGTTCCCACTGGGCGGCCGCGCGAGCACCAGCACCCAGCTGGTGCTCGACCGGATCTCCGGCTCCACGGGGATCAACATCATCGACGCACTGCGCACCGGACGCTGGGACCTGATCTCAGATGTGCTGGCACACGCGGTGCTGCCCGCCGTCGCCCTGGGTCTGCTCACCGCCGGGGTCTTCCTGCGGCTGGTCCGCACCAACCTCATCGGCACGCTGTCCATGGACTATGTCGACGCCGCCCGCTCGCGTGGTGTCCGGGAGGGTCGGCTGCTGCGCAAGCATGCGTATAAGCCGGCGCTGATCCCGATCATCACGGTCATGGGCATGCAGATCGCGCTGATGCTCGGCGGCGCCATCCTGACCGAATCGGCCTTCGGCTGGCGCGGGCTGGGCTTCCAGCTCGCCCAGTATCTCGGCGCCCGCGACTTCGTGGCCGTGCAGGGCATCGTGGCGCTGCTCGCAGTGATCGTCGCACTGACCAACTTCGCCGTGGACGTCCTCGCCGCGCTGATCGACCCGAGAGTGAGGTACTGACCATGTCTGTTCCCACTGATTCCAACCTCCCAGAACCCGTGGAGGGCCCCGCCTCGGCCACCGATCCAGTCGTGACCGGCCAGGCTCGTCAGCGCGAACCGCGCTGGAAGCGGCTGCCCGTGATCTGGCAGCTGCGCCGCAGCACCGGACTCCAGCGCGGGATGCTGATCGCCGGCCTGGTGCTGTGCGCGGTGTTCCTGCTCGCCGCCATGCTTGCTCCGCTGATCGCCCCCTACGGCTTCAACCAGCTCTCCGACGCCGGGGGGAACTTCCCCCGCCAGGGCGAGCCCTCGGCCCAGTTCTGGTGGGGCACCACCGTGGGCGGCTACGACGTGTTCTCCCGGGTGGTGTGGGGCGCCCAGACCGCGGTGCTGACCGTGGTGCTCGCCGTCGTCCTCTCGATCTTCCTGGGCATCGCACTGGGCCTGATCTCGGGCTACCTGGGCGGCTGGCTGGACCGGATCCTGGTCACCATCGCCGACGCCATCTACGCCTTCCCCTCGCTGCTGCTGGCCATCGTGGTCTCCATCGTGATCTCCGGCGGCGAGTCCGGATTCATCAGCGGCATCCTGGCGGCGGCCATCTCCATCACCGTGGTCTTCGTGCCGCAGTACTTCCGTGTGGTGCGCGCCGAGACGGTGCGGCTGAAGGCCGAGCCCTTCGTGGAGTCCGCCCGAGTGCTGGGCGCATCCACGCCGCGGATCCTCTCGCGGCACGTGCTGCGCAACGCCACCCGCTCGCTGCCGCTGATCATCACGCTCAACGCCTCCGAGGCGATCCTCACCCTCGCGGGGCTGGGCTTTCTCGGCTTCGGCATCAACCCCACCGCCGCCTCGGAATGGGGCTATGACCTCAACCGCGCGATCTCCGACGTCGCCGGAGGCATCTGGTGGACCGGTGTCTTCCCCGGTGCCGCCATCGTGCTGCTCGTGCTGGGCATCACCCTGGTAGGTGAGTCGCTCAACGACCTCTCCGATCCGCGACTGCGCATCCGCCGCCGCCCCAAGCGCGTGCCCCGACGGACCGCCACGGCCATGAAGGGAGCCGCGTGATGACCGCTGTTCAGAACCAAGAGGGAGCGGCCACCGCCGCCGAACCCGCCGTAGACATCCGTGATCTGCGCATCAGCTTCGCCACCGACGGCGAGCCGGTCAGCGCCGTGGACGGCGTCTCGCTGCACGTCCAGCCCGGTGAGGTGCTGGCGATCGTCGGTGAATCCGGCTCCGGCAAGACTGTGACCGCCAAGTCGATCCTCGGTCTGCTGCCGGACAACGCCACCGTCTCCGGCGCCGTGGTGCTCGAGGGCAACGACGTCGTCCAGCTCTCCCCGGGACAGCTGCGCCAGGTGCGGGGGCGCGACGTGGCCATGGTCTTCCAGGAGGCCTCCACCGCACTGAACCCGGTCTACACGGTCGGCTGGCAGATCGCCGAGGGGCTGCGCGCCCACGGCAAGTACTCCAAGAAGCAGGCACGGGAACGCGCCGTCGAGATCCTCGGCACGGTCGGCATCCCCGACCCGGAGAAGCGGGTCGATCACTACCCCCACCAGTTCTCCGGAGGACAGAAGCAGCGCGTGGTGATCGCCATGGCGCTGGCGCTGGGCTCCAAGGTCATCGTCGCCGATGAGCCCACCACGGCGCTCGACGTCACCGTGCAGGCCGAGATCCTGGACCTGCTGCGCCGGGTCCGCGATGACTTCGGCCGCGCGATCGTGCTGATCACCCACAACATGGGTGTGGTCGCAGACCTCGCCGACCGCGTCGCCGTGATGTACCGCGGCGAGGTGGTCGAGGAGGCCGATGTCCGCGACCTCTTCGCGAACCCGAAGCACGAATACACCCAGCAGCTGCTCGGCGCCGTGCCGCGCCTCGGTGCCCACACCGCCTATAAGGTCACCGCGGAAGCCGGCCCGGGCGAACCCACGGCCCCGCTGGTCCAGGCCCGCGACCTGGAGATCGTCTACCCGGGCCGACTGGGCCGGTCGGGGTTCCGCGCCGTCGGCGGGGTGAACTTCACGATCGCGCCGGGCGAGGTGCTCGGGCTGGTCGGAGAATCCGGGTCCGGCAAGACCACCATCGGCCGGGCGATCGTCGGGCTGACCCGCGCCACCGGCGGATCGCTGAGCGTGCTCGGCCACGAGATGGTGGGCTATAAGGAGCGCACCTTCCGTCCGCTGCGCTCCCGCGTCGGGTTCGTCTTCCAGGATCCCGCCACCAGCTTCAACCCGCTGCTCACCGTGGGGGAGGCCATCGCTGAACCGCTGCTGATCCACGGGGAGGCGACCGACGCCGCCGGCACCAAGGCCCGGGTGCGGGAGCTGCTCGATTCCGTGCATCTGCCGACCCACTACGCGGAGCGCTACCCGCATGAGCTCTCCGGCGGTCAGCGTCAGCGCGCCAGCCTCGCCCGGGCGCTTGCCCTGGATCCCGAGCTGCTGGTGGCCGATGAGCCGACCTCGGCGCTGGATGTCTCGGTGCAGGCGCGAGTGCTGGAGGTCTTCAGCGAGCTCCAGGAGCGCCGCGGCTTCGCCACGCTGTTCATCAGCCATGACCTCGCAGTGGTGGGGATGCTCTCGGACCAGATCGGGGTGCTCTACCGCGGTGAGCTCGTGGAGCATGGGGCCGGCAGGCAGGTCCTGACCGA
Organism: Nesterenkonia halotolerans; assembly: GCF_014874065.1. NCBI lineage: Bacteria > Bacillati > Actinomycetota > Actinomycetes > Micrococcales > Micrococcaceae > Nesterenkonia > Nesterenkonia halotolerans. The sequence goes on from NZ_JADBEE010000001.1 coordinate 2,089,346, forward strand.
CCCGCAGCACCCCTATACACAGCGTCTGCTGGCCTCGGTTCCGGTGCCGGACCCGGTGGAGCAGAAGCAGCGCCGTGAGGCCCTGGCGGCGCACCGCGCAGCCGAGGGCTGAGCGGGGCCGCGGCTGGTCGGGCTCGCGGTCGCGCTGAACAGTCTCGCTGGACAGCGGGCCGCGGCCCAGAAGCGCTGCTCAGTCCGTGAGGTGCTGGATCCCTTCCAGGACTGCCTCGTGCACGCGGGCATCGGCGAGCGGCCTGAAGTGTCCGCGCGTCTCGAGCTGGATGTTGTGCGCGCCCTCGAGGTGGCTCCCGCCGGGGATGTGCGGGTCGAAGCGGCCGTAGATCGAGACGATGTGCCGGTCCACCTCGCGGCTGGCAGCGAGTTCCGCCAGCTCGGGTGACCGGGGCTGGAAGACGCGCAGTGCAGGAAGCGGCAGCAGTCGAGCCAGCGGGGAACCGGCGAAAGGCGTATTGATGGCCACCAGCCCGTGGATGGCCCCGGCTGTGTTGTAGCGGGAGAGCAGCAGCTTGCCGATCAGCCCGCCCTTGCTGTGCGCCACCAGCAGACAGTGCGAGATGCCTTCGCGGCGGATATAGGCGTCCACCCGCCCCGCCATGTCCTCGATGGTGCCGCCGTTGCGCCCCAGGTCCAGGACTGCGTGCACGTCATAGCCGCGAGCGCGCAGCGTCTCGGCCACCGGGAGCATGAACGCCCAGGTCTCATAGATCCCGGGCAGCAGGATGATCACCGGGGTCTCCGGGGTGGAGAGACGATACCGCCTCGGCTTCGGCCGACGAATCTCCCCGGAGGCCTGGCGGCGCAGCGCATAGGCGTAGTCCCGCACCCAGGCATCGAGGTTGGTGCCGGCCTCGGAGAGAGGACCGGGCAGACGCACCCGCCCCAGGGATCTGCGGGCGGTTGATCGGTCCACGCGGCGCCGTCGGCCGATCATGAGCGCGGACCGAGTGTGTGCGGGTCGGGCTGCTGACCGGTGACCGATTCCAGGAAGGGCGCGCAGGCTGCGGCGAGCTCCCGCGGACGGTTGAGCTGCACGGCGTGCGGACCCCCGGGAACCTCCAGCACCTGCGCATCAGGCGCGGTCCGGGCCAGCTCGTAGAGCCACGCCTCGGAGGCGATCGGGTCCCTGCCGCCTCCCATCACCAAGCCAGGGATGGTGCAGTGCCGAATGGACTCCTCGGTGCGGTGAGTCACCATGTAGCGGGCCGTGCGCAGGTAGCGCAGCGGGCCCATCCGGAGATAGTTGCGGAAGATCACGGCGTTGCTGGAGGGCGGTTCGGCCAAGCTGTCGCGGAACAGCCGCACCGCCTGCGCCGGCAGGCTGCGCGCCGTCGGGTCCACCGTCGGTCCGATCAGGATGTAGCCGGCAAAGAGCCCGCGGTGCCCGGCGATGGAGCTGGTGACGATCTGCGCGCCCATGGAGTGGCCGACGACGACGGCGGCCTTCAGTCCCAGCGCCAGAGTCACCTCAGCGAGGACCTCACCAAGTTCGGTCATGGTGAGAGCGCGCGGCGGTTTGGGCGTGCGACCGTACCCCGGCAGGTCCACGGCGTAGACGTCATGGGTCTGCGACAGCACATCGGCGAAGGGCAGGAAGTACTCACCGGACATGCCGATCCCATGCACCAGCAGGATCGGTTGGCGCCCGGGCGCGAAGGTGCCCCGCACATCCACGGCATGGCCGCTGACGTGCACGCGTCGGGTGCTGAGCTGGGCGTCGGCTGGGTCGCTCTCGGGCACGATTTTCACTTTCATCTCGCTGGTCATCTCGACTGAAAACTGTGCCTCTTATGTCTACTGCGCAGGGACTCGGACCATAACAGGGTGTGCCTAGAGCTGAGGTCGACACAAGAGGTTTCGACCCCAATCATCGGGATAACCTGTGGGTTATCCCGGAAACACTGCGGTTGTCCTATGAATAACCCGAGAATACATTGGATTGTGGTTGATACAGGCAGAACGTGGGCGCAGAAGCCCAAGTAAGGAGTTCATATGCGATTCTCTCCGCAGACACTGAGTGCACTGGACGGGAAGTTCAGCTTCCTCAAGGCGCCGAGCGAAGCTCCGGCCGCCCAGTATGCCCCGAAGGTGACCGAGACGGTCAGCAGCATGCTGGCTGACATCGAGGGTCGGGGACTGACCGCGGTCGAGGAGTATGCGCTGAAGCTGGATAACTACTCCGGAGACTTCGTGGTCAGTCAGGGAGACCTGGAGTCGAGCGGAGAGCGCCTCCCCACCGATCTGAGAGAGGCCATTGAACTCGGTTCCCGGAGGACCAAGGCCTTCGCCGCGGAATCCCGACGTCATCTGCGTGACTTCGAGTATGAGACTGCACCAGGAGTGGTGTGTGGAGTGCGATATGTCCCTATTCGACAGGTTGGAGCGTACCTGCCGGCAGGACGATTCCCGCTCACGGCCAGCGCATTCATGTCCATCGGCGTCGCCAAGGAAGCGGGCGTGCCGCTGGTCACGGCCGCAACGCCGCCCGGACCGGACGGGCGGGCGAATGACGCAGTGCTCTATGCCGCATATCTCTCCGGGGTTGATCGCATGTACGTCCTCGGCGGTGTGCAGGCCCTGGCCACCTTGGCGTTCGGCCTCTTGGATGAGCTTCCCTCAGACATGCTTGTTGGAGCTGGGAATGCCTTTGTCGCAGAAGCCAAGCGTCAGCTCTTCGGTCGCGTGGCCATTGACCTGCCCGCCGGCCCCTCAGAAGTCGCCGTCATCGCCGACGACACCGCCGAGCCAGAGATCGTCGCTGCCGACCTTCTGGGTCAAGCCGAGCACGGACCGCAATCGCCCGCGGCTCTCGTCACCACCTCACCGGTGTTGGCGCAACAGGTGTCGGATGCCGTAGACCGTCAGCTTGCAACACTTTCCACTCATGAGATCGCTGGTCCGGCATGGCGGGACTTCGGATCGATCACAGTTGCCGACACGCGGGAGACCGCCGCCGCGTTGATGGATGATCTGGCCCCGGAGCATCTGGAGGTCATCACCTCAGATGATGACTGGTACCACGACCGTCTGCGCAACTACGGCTCCATCTTCCTCGGTCCGTGGAGCACAGTCGCGTACTCGGACAAGGGGATGGCAGGGACGAACCACACCCTGCCCACCGCGGGGGGAGCGAAGCACAGCGCGGGACTCTCCGTGTCTCGCTTCGTGAAGCCGCTGACCTATCAGCGTGTGGCTCGCGAAGCGACTCCATCGACGGCGGAGCCCGTTCGGGTCATCTCCGATGCCGAGGGCATGGAGGCCCACAGCCGCACCGCCACGTACCGGTTGGACCGATACCAGAACTGAACCAGCCACTTCGCCGGCGGGGCATCAGCCAGTGGAGCTAGCGATGGTGCCTTGGTCCGTGGATGAATTCACGGACCAAGGACATCATCTCGGTGGTTGCCCGGGAGACCACCGTGTCTTTTCGCCTCACCAGCGCGAGCGTCTCGAGAAGCGGCGGCTCGAAAGGATAGACCTCCACCCCATCGGGGATCCTTCCGGCCCGCCTGAGGGAGTCGCTGACTACCGTGGCACCCGTGCCATTTGCCACGAGGGTCAGCGCAGACTCCACCTGTTCAACTTCGATGAGCGGTTCAAGCGCGTGGCCCGCCTGCTGGGCGCGATCGAGCAGCTGTCTCCGTGTCGGATCTGCCCAGCCGCTCTGTGCGTCATAGAGGACCAGACCCGCGGTATCCAGGTCTTTCGTGGTTGCTGACCCGTTGGCGGGGCCTTCGTGTGCGGTGGCAAAGAGAACCTCGTCTCGGAACAGTGGTTCGTATTCAAGGTCCTCAGACCCTACGGGCAGGACGACGATTCCAGCTTCCAGATGTCCGCTCTCGACAGCCTGTGCCACGTCGTGAGAGTTCACCCCCACCATGTGAATGCGTACTTGGGGGTGCCGCGCGTGGAAGGTCTCGACCAGCCTGGTGAGCCCGTAGTAGTTGGCGTTCCGAAGGACCCCGAATCTCGCCACCCCAGCCTCCAGCGATCGCAGCGCCTGCATTGCATGGTTGGCGTCCTCCGCTGCCTGCAGCGCTCGCAAGGCGTATGTCCGCAGCTCCTCCGCCGCAGCCGTGGGGACCATTCGTCGACCGCCGCGGACGAATAAGCGGGTCTCGAGATGCTCCTCGAGTCGGCTCACGAGCTCTGAAACGGAGGCCTGGGAGACGTCGAGCTCTTCTGCGGCCCGCGTGAATGTCCCCAGTTCCAGGGTGCGAAGGAAGGCGCGCAGCTGCGCGAGGGTCATTGACATAGGTAAAACCTACACTAAGTGCCAGATAATCCAGGCTTGTCCAGTGGCAGACATTATCGTAGCGTGAGCGGCGCCACCTCGTTGATGTTTCCTGCGGAGGACTGAAGAATGATCAGAGAATCCAGAACGACCCACGAAGCTCCCCAACTACGACGTGCCTTGAGCACGTTGGACTCATACGCCCTGGGCTTCGGTGCCATGATCGGGTTCGGCTGGGTGGTTCTGACGGGCGGTTGGCTGGAAGCCGCCGGCACCCTTGGAGCCGTTCTCGCCCTGCTCTCAGGCGGACTCATCATGGTGGTCGTCGGTCTCATCTACGCGGAGCTGACGGCGGCGATGCCACGGGCTGGTGGTGAGCACAACTACCTGATGCGCGGGCTGGGCGCACGGTGGGCCTTCATGGGCTCCTGGGGAATCACCGGTGGCTACATCACCATCGTCGCCTTCGAAGCGGTCGCGCTTCCTCGTACCCTCGGTTATGTGTTCCCTGGAATTAACCAGGGGTACCTATATTCGGTCTTTGGCTCCGATGTTTTCCTTCTGTGGGCCTTGGTCGGCTCAGTATCGGCAGTCATAGTCACCGTGATCAATTACGTAGGGATCAAGACCGCCGGCCTGATTCAGACGTTCGTCGTGCTGTTCTTGGTGGCAGTAGGGCTCATCTTGACCTTCGGTTCGTTCACGGGTGGCTCCGTGAGCAACATGGATCCGATCTTCACGGATTTCACCGGGGTCTTCACGGTTCTGATTGTCGTGCCGTTCCTCTTCGTCGGCTTCGATGTCATCCCGCAGACTGCCGAAGAGCTTCGCATGAGCCCGCGCCGCGTGGGCAAGCTCATCGTGATCTCGGTGGTCATCGCCACCGTCTGGTACATCTTGACGGCCGTGACAACTGCCTCCTCGATGCCGCTGGAGGCGCTGGTGAATTCGGATCTGGCAACGGCCGACGCCATGGGTGCACTCTTCGGCAGCCAGTTCATGGCGCACGTGCTGATTGCAGGTGGAGTCGCCGGAATCATCACTTCGTGGATCGCGATGCTCATTGGTGCATCGCGATTGATGTACGCAATGGGTAAATCAGGAATGCTGCCCCGTTGGTTCGCTCATATTCACCCGAAGTTCCAGACACCATCGCACGCCATCGCGTTCATCGGTGTACTTTCGATCATCGCCCCGTTCCTCGGGGAAGGCGCCCTGGGGTGGCTCGTGGACTCAGGGTCACCAAGCATCGTGCTCACCTACTTCATGGTCTGCGTTGTCTTTCTCATCCTGCGTAGGCGAGAGCCCGGCATGGAACGTCCCTTCATGACAGGTGCTGGTTCGAAGGGCACGTTCATCGGAGTCCTCGGCTGCCTGCTCACTCTGGGGTTGCTCTCCCTCTATATTCCGGGCATGCCGGCCTCTATCCATCCGATGTCTTACGTGCTCTTCGGTGGTTGGTGGCTGCTCGGCATGTTTTTCCTGTTCCGGATCCCGCGCGGAATCCATGCCGGATCGGATTCCGAAGGCAGACTCCTCGACGCGCTGGCGATCCGTCGAAAGTAAGTCCTTGTCGGTCAGTCAGACTGCGGAGCCATGAAATAAACCGCGCCTCAGGTGGTGTTCCCGTGACGACTGCAGACCAACGAGTAAGGACTCACGACATGAGCGACCTGAACCAGACGCTGAACAAGACCATCGGATTCGGCACCGCCCCGCTGGGCAACATGTTCCGCGACATCCCGGAGGACGAAGCCCGCAGCACCGTGGAGGCTGCATGGAATGAAGGCATCCGCTACTTCGACACCGCTCCCTTCTACGGGGCCGGACTGGCCGAGAAGCGTCTCGGCGCGACCCTGAGCCAGCAGCCTCGCGACGAGTTCGTGCTGAGCACCAAGGTGGGCCGCTACATGCTCGACGAGACCGAAGAGAAGTCAGGGCTCTTCGCCGACGGCCGGAACAAGAAGGTCGTCACCGACTACACCGCCGATGCCACGCGGAGGTCCATCGAACAGAGCATCGAGCGTCTAGGGACCGATCGTCTGGACTTCGTGTTCGTCCATGACGTGTCCCGGGACTTCCACGGCGATGAGTGGATCGGGAAGCTGGAAGAGGCGCGCACCGGGGCATTCCGGGTGCTCACCCAGATGCGCGAGGAGGGTCTCATCAAGGGATGGGGGCTGGGCGTCAACACGACCGAGCCGATCGAGCTCGCCATGCAGCTGGAGGACACCACCCCGAACGTGAGCCTCTCCGCCACCCAGTACACCCTCATGCAGCATGAGACCGCCCTCGAGCGGATGATGCCCCGTGCGGAGGCTCAGGGCGTGGGGATCATCGTCGGCGGACCGTACAACTCCGGTGCGCTGCTCGGCGGAGATCACTTCGACTACGCCGAAGCGACTCCGGCGGTCAAGGAGCACGTGGCGCAGCTCAACGCTGTGGCGGGCCAGCACCAGGTGAGCCTGAAGGACGCGGCCCTGCAGTTCTCCATGGCCCACCCCGCGACGGCGGCAGTGATTCCAGGATCCAGCCGACCGGGTCGGATTGCCGAGGACATCGCCGGGCTCAAGACGCAGATCCCCGCCGCCTTCTGGGAAGAGCTGCTCCACGAGGGCCTGATCTCACCGAAGGCTCCGCTGCCCCAGGCCTGAGCATCCGGGCCCGGGTCCAGGCATGAGACCGAGGGGCCGTTCGGGGCACCGCCAGATGTCGTCTGGCGGTGCCCTCGCTGCTCAGTCGCCTGATCCGAGAGCCGTTCGCAGGGAGACCCGCTGGCCGGTGCGCAGCAGCGAACGGCTGTAGATCCTGGCGGCGAGCATGATCAACACCAGGCTCGCCAGCACCAGACCGGCCAGCGCCAGGAGTGGTTCGAACCACGCCGCCTCGTTGAAGAACATCCGCAAGGGCATCGCCACGGGTGCGGTGAAGGGGATGTAGGACGCGATGGTCATGACCAAGGGATTGTCGTAGAAGAACACCACGACGAAATAGGGCATCATCACCAACATCATCGCGGGGGTCACCACCGTTCCGGAGTCCTCCTGACGGGACACCAGCGCCGCGCTGGCGGCAAATATCGCGGCTACCAGCACGAAGCCGGGCAGGAAGAACAGGACGAACCACAGCATCGGGACGGTGAGCACGTCCAGCAGATCCTGCTGCCCCGAGACCATCAGCGCCAGAGCAGCCGCGGCCGCGATCACCACCGCCTGCCCCAGAGCCAGCGCAGAGTTCCCCATGATCTTGCCGGCCAGCAGCGAGCGTGAGGAGATGCTGGAGAGCAGAATCTCCACGATCCGGGACTGCTTCTCCTGGATCGTGTTCTGCACGATCATCATTCCTGAGCCGATGGAAAGCAGCATGAAGACCAGCCCGAAGAGCAGGGCGATGATGAAGCGCAGCGGGCCCTCCGCGCTGGGATCCAGCACCTCCATCGACGGACTGACCGAGAGCGCCTGGGCGACCTCCGTGGGCATCGCATCCAGTCCGATGACACGCAGTCCCACCGGGGATTCCTCGTCCGTGGTGATGATGGCTTCGACATCACCATCACGGAGCAGCTGCTCGGCGGCCTCCTGGTCGGGGGCGGCGACGATCTCAAGGCCTGCGTCGCTGTGCTCCTCGTCGAGGGCGTCAGCCCCCGCGACGACGGCGACCTCAGTCGTGGGTTCCTCATCGCCTCCGATGAATCCCGAGATCAGGATGCCGACCACGGTGATGAGCACCGTGATCGCAAGGCTGATCAGGAACGACTTGTTGCGCACCTGTGTGGTGATCTCACGCTCGGCCACCAGCAGGGAAGCCTGGACCGAGCCGAGCTGAGTGCGCGGGGAGGGCTGCTCGTGTTCGCCTCGCGTGGGACGGGGAATCGTCGTGGTCATGTTCGGGTCTCCTGTCCGCGGGACTGCTGCGCATAATCGTCAGATGCGACGTCCTTGAAGATCTCGCTCAAGCTGGGGAGCACCGGACGGAACTGCCGGACCGGACCTCGGGCCATGGCGTGCTGCAGCACTTGTTGAGCTGCGGCGTCGTCGCCGCGGAAGAGCACGCGTTCGGCAGAGAATTCGTCGACCTGCACGGAGTTGAGGTCGCGCACCCACCCGGTATCGGCATCGGTGATCAGCTCGAACCGGCGTGTGCCATGTCTCTCGCGCAGCTGTTCGCGGCCCCCGGCCGCCAGAATGCGGCCCGATCCGATGATGACGAGGTCATCGCAGAGGCGCTCGACGACGTCGAGCTGGTGCGAGGAGAAGAGCACCACAGCGCCCGCCGCAGCGTGTTCTGCCAGAACTCTGAGCACGACGTCGACCGCCATCGGGTCCAAGCCGGAGAAGGGCTCATCCAGGACCAGGACGTCCGGGTCATGCACCATGGCAGCGGCGATCTGTACCCGTTGCTGGTTTCCCAGAGACAGGGACTCCAGCGGAGCATTCATCCGCTCAGTGAGACCCAGCCTCTCGAGCAGGTGTTCTGCTCGGGTGCGGGCTTCTCGGCGCTCGAACCCATGCAGCCGGGTCAGGTAGGTGATCTGTTCCGCGACCTGCATCTTGGGGTAGAGGCCACGCTCTTCAGGCATATACCCGAACCGCGATCGCGAGGCACCGGTGAGTTCTTCTCCGTCGAGTCGCACAGTGCCGGAATCAGCGGAGAGGACCCCGAGGATGATGCGCATCGTCGTGGTCTTGCCTGCGCCGTTGCCGCCGACGAAGCCGGTGAGCTGTCCGGGGTGGGCGCTGAAAGAGAGGTCGTGGAGGACCTGGCGTCCTGAATAGGACCGGCAGATGTTTTGCAGCTCGAGCATACGAGGGCACCTTCTTGAGCCGGGGACCGGTGGAAGTGTGAGAACTTGTTTCGAGAGTACCGATCCCGCTGGCCTGGGCGGATCCCCCATCTAGGGGAGTCTGGCTCCACGGGCTTCTAGGCAGGCCCTCAGCTGCTCAGGAGCTGAGTTTCATGCGGAGAGCGGTTTGACGAGCCCGTGTTGGTAGGCGAACGCGACGGCTTCGACGCGATTGCGCAGGTTCAGCTTGGCCAGCACGTTGGAGATGTGTGTTTTGACCGTTTCTGCCCCGATGAAGAGCTGCGCTCCGATCTCGCTGTTGGAGAGACCCTGCGCGGCCAGGGAGAGCACGTCCTGTTCCCGAGTGGTCAGATCCTGCGGATGTGCGCCGTCAGCCAGCGGCAAGAGTCTCGCTGGCAGTCGAGATTCTGGGGCTTCTGCTTCCGCAGCTGGCGTCTGGGTGCGTTGGGTGATGGCATGCTGGATCAGGGATCGAGTGACCTCGGGCGCGAGAAGCGCGTCACCCGAGAAGACTGAGCGGATTCCGGCGATCAGCTGCTCGGGGGAGGACGTCTTCAGCAGGAAACCAGCGGCGCCGGCGTGGAGGGATTCCAGCAGATAGTCGTCACGGTTGAAGGTGGTGAGCATGATGACCTGAGTTCCACCGGCAGACACGATCTGGCGTGTCGCGTCGATGCCGCTCATGCCGGGCATCTCGATGTCCATGCAGACGATGTCCGGGCTCGTCTGCGCGGCCAGGTCGATCGCTGCCTGCCCGGTGGAGGCGCGGGCCACGACCTCGAGACCCGGCTGTGACTGCAGGATCGTGGCGATGCCGTCAAGCACCAGGTCCTGGTCATCTGCCAGCAACACCCGGATGGGGGAGTCAACCTGCGGGTGACCGTTCATGACTGGCGTCCATCGGTCTGACTGGCCGACGCCGCGGAAGGCCACAGGGTTGGGGACTCTTCCGTCAGCGGCACCTCTGCGCGAACAGTGAATCCTCCGCTGGCCTGCGTGGTGGCAGTGAGCTCTCCGTCCATGGCTGCGACTCGCTCCCGCATGCCGATGAGTCCGTGTCCGCCCGTTGAATCACCCGCACCCCGGGCCGCATTCCCTGCCTTGCCGGAGCCATCATCAGTGACCTCCAACTCGACCGCAGCTCTCCGGTAGCGGAGTCGCAGGTCCACCTTGGTGCCTTCCCCGGCATGTTTCCGGACGTTCGTCAGGGCCTCTTGAGCGATCCGGTACAAATTCATGGACACCAGGGGTCTGAGCGTGGAGGGGTTCCCGAGGACCTGGTGAGAGACGTGGAGGCCAGTCATGCGTGCCTCAGCGACGAGACCCTCCAGGTGACCGACGCCGACCACGCCCCCAGAAGAGGTCCCCGAGCCGAAGGGAGACTTCTCGCCGCCGGAGCGCATGAGCGGCTGCTCCCGGAGGGTGCCGAGCAGTGAATGGAGCTCCGCGACGGAACGGCGCGCAGAGTCCTCGACCAAACGGATGGACCTCTCTGCCTTCGCGGTGTCCTGTGTCAGTACCACGCGTGCCGCGGCGGCTTGAACCCCCATGACCGAGACATGGTGGGCGACCGAATCATGGAGCTCGCGGGCAATGTGG